>CBFGWV010000139.1:0-12549 GCA_965652545.1 uncultured Candidatus Competibacteraceae bacterium
AGGTGCTGGGCATCGAGCAGGTCGGGCTGGGCGACAACTTCTTCGAACTCGGCGGCGATTCGCTGCAGACTTTGAAAGTCATCTCCCGCATCCGCGCCCGCAAGGAACTGGGACTCACCCTCAAGCTGCGCGACCTGATGCAGAAGCCGACCATCGCCGAACTGCTCGGTGTATCCGTTGCATCGGCGGCGCCCAATCCACTGGTCGCCCTCAATCGCCAGGGCGTTGGCGAACGCCCCCTGTTCTGCCTGCATGCGGGTTTCGGCACCGTCTACGACTACGACAAGCTCGCCCGCCACCTGGACGGCGAGGTGACGGTCTACGGCATCCAGTGCCGCATGCTGCTCGACCCGGCTTGGCGAGACCAGAGCCTGGAGCGGATGGCGGCCGACTACGCGGCCCTCATCCGCGAACGCCAGCCCACAGGTCCGTACCGGCTCGTCGGCTGGTCGCTCGGTGGCACGTTGGCGGTGTTGGTCGCCCGCGAGCTCGAAACCGGTGGCGAACGCGTCGACGTCCTCGGTTTCATCGACGGCTTCGTGCCCGGCGAGCTGGCCGCGGACGTCGAAGGCTCCAGCGTTTGGCAGGACGAGTTGGCCTCATTCATCCAAGCCGTTCTGCCCGGACTCGACGAGGCGCGCAGCCAGACGCTGTTGCAGCGACTGGTCACCGAGCCCGATCTGGCCGCGCTGACCGACATCTTCGCCGGGATCCTTGGCGATACTTTCCCGCGGGAGGATTCCGGTTACGCCATGCTGGGCGCTGAGGAACTGGCGCAGATATTCGCCACGGCGCGGCGGCTCAAGGCGCTCGCCGAATCGCAGGCGTCATTGCCGCCCATCGTCGCTCAGCCTCGCGCTTGGTGGCGTCCGGATCGCCGGCTGGCACGCGCACTGTTGGACGGCCAGATCGGCCAGTCGACCGCCAGCGGCGAGCTGGATACCACCCACTTCGGCATTCTCCAGGAGCACGATCTGATCGCACAACTCAGCAGTCTCCTGGCCGCTCACCGCCATCCCGTGGACAGTTGATCATGGCCTTGCACCCCGACATCGAAGCCTTCCTGGAACTGGTCGAGCTCGGCCGGCTCACCGGCAAGCATCTGCCGATGCACGAGCTCTCGCCGCCGGCGGCGCGTATCCAGTTCGAGCAGAGTTCGGCCGGGTTGGATGACGAGCCGGTCGAGTTGCCTGCGATCGAGGAACTGACCCTGCCGACACGCGACGGCGCCGGCATACCCGCGCGGCTGTATCGCCCCTCACCGATCGAGATATCGCTGCCCGTCGTGCTTTATTTTCACGGCGGCGGCTATGTGGTCGGCAGCCTCGACTCCCACGACCGCCTGTGTCGGGACGTCGCTGCACGCAGCGGTTGTGCCGTGATGTCCGTGGGCTACCGACTCGCCCCCGAGCACCGTTTCCCGACCGCCGTGGACGATGCGGTGGACGCCACGCACTGGCTGCTCGATGAGGGACAGGGCAGGGGGCTGGATACCGATCGGGTCGTCTTCGCCGGCGACAGTGTCGGCGGTTCGCTTGCGACGGTGTTGGCCATCGCAGCGGCCGCCGATCCGGACACGGTGCCGATTCGGCCCCGATTGCAGGTGCTGGTCTATCCGGTCGTCGATGCGACCCGCAGCTATCCCTCGCGCGAGCGCCATGCCTCGGGATTGCTCCTGGAGACGCCGACCCTGGAGTGGTTCTTCGATCACTACCAGCGCACGGCTGGGGATCGCGGGGATTGGCGGTTTTCGCCGCTGCACGCCGCTGTGCCCGCCGATACCGCCCCGGCGCTGTTGGTTCTGGCCGAGTATGACCCGCTGGTCGACGAAGGGCTGGCCTATGCCGAGCACCTCAAGGCGGCTGGAATCGCGGTCGAAACGGCTTTGTACAGCGGGATGACGCATGATTTCCTGCGCATGGCGAGCCTGGTCGAGGAGGCGGGTGAGGCGAGGGGGCAGATTGGTGACCGGATCCGGCGATCGGTGTCCGATTGAGCGCCAGCGCCCTCATGACGAGCAAATGACGACCTTGCCGCAGGCGTGGCCACCGGCGACCCGCTCCAACGCTGCGTGCGCCTCATCGAGCGCGTGGGTGGAATCGATGGTGATCTGGAGGCGGTCGGCTTGGCACAGTTCGATGATGCCTTGCAGGACGGCGGCGTCATGATTGAAGTGCACGAACCGAGCATCGACCCCGCCACGTCCTTGGATGGCGTGATCGACCAGCGACACCAGGCGTCCGCCGGGTCGAATGAGCGGCCATGAGCGTTCCGTGGCCGCGCCGCCGACCGTGTCGATGACCAAATCGATGTCCTGCAATGATGCGAAGGCATTGTCGCTCCGGTAATCGACAACCTCATCGGCGCCAAGGCGCTTTACCAACGGGTGATTACCCGACGATGCGGTACCCATGACGTAGGCACCGGCCTGTTTGGCGAACTGCACGGCGAAACCGCCCACACCACCGGCGGCCGCATGGACGAGCACCCGCTGACCGGCACACAGCTTCCCGACCCCGAACAATGCCAGCCAAGCCGTTCCGGCGGCGGTCGGCAACGCCGCCGCCTGCTCGAACTGCATACCCACGGGTATCGGGCACAAGGCCTCGGCGGGGACTACGGCGGTCTGCGCGAAGCCACCGCCGGCTGAGGGCTCCAAGCGTCCGACCACACGATCCCCGGGCTGGACATGCAACGTCATTGGACCCACGGCTTCGACCACGCCGGCAATGTCGGTTCCCAGGGTGTAGGGGAAGGCGACGGGAAACACCGGCTGCATGTAGCCGGCCAATATCTTGAGGTCCAGCGGATTGACGCTGGCGGCCTCGATACGCACGGTGACCTCACCGATGCCTGGCGTGGGTATCGACACATTGTCGAGGGTAGCCAGTGCGGGGCTGCCGAATTCTCGGATTCGAAGGGCTTTCATCAGGCGTTGCTCCAAAGACGTGGTCAGTCGGCGAGTGCAGGGAAACGGCCCAGTTGCTGGAACAGGCCGAACCAGTCCTCCAGGTGCCAGGTTGTGGTGATCCGCGTACCGTCCAGCGCGTGGAATTCGTGAATGCGGAATGCGACGGCTCTACCGGTGGGCGGGATGCCGAACAGCGCACCGAGATGGGTACCGGTGATTTCTCCGCGTACAGCGATGCGGCCGGGTACCTGAATCATGTCGCGAACCGCGATTTGGACATCAGGCAGGGCGGCGATGACGCTGCGGATGATGGGCTTGAAGCCCTCAGGCCCCGGACCTTGGCCGGGGGCGAGCGGAATGTCGTCCCAATCGGCAGCGAGGACTTCGTCCACCAGGTCGGGGTTCTTTTCGCTGAACGCCCGGTACAGTGTTTCGACAGCATGGCGCTCGCTGGCGAGGCGGTCGGAATTCGGCAATATCGAAGATGATGCGGGCATGATCGAGACCAAATGGCGCCGTGACATGGGCATGGCGTCATTCTGTTCGGTCGACTAAAATTCGTCTAACAAATTGCCTGTATGAATGATTATTTGTTTTATGGATTTTCATGGCATCGACTTGAACCTGCTTGCGGCATTCGATGCGTTGATGAGCGAGCGAAACGTAACCCGGGCGGCCACACGGGTGGGCGTGAGCCAGCCGGCGATGAGTGCCGCGCTTTCCCGGTTGCGCACGGTATTCGCAGACCCGCTCTTTCGACGTAGCGCCGAGGGGTTGCTGCCGACACCTCGCGCAAGGGAGCTGGGTGGGCCGATCTCGCAGGCGCTGCGTCAGATCGAGGCGGCCGTCGTTGCCCGACCGGTTTTCGCCCCGGACAACGCATCGATGAGTTTCACGCTGGGGCTGTCGGACTACCCGGCGCTCGTACTGCTGCCAGCGCTTGCGCAGGCATTGGGCGAGCAAGCGCCCGGCGTGTCATTGCACGTGCATGCCTTCACCGGCCGGGATCAAGCGATCGACCTGCTCGATGCCGGCACGGTCGATGCGGCGGTGGGGGTGGCGCCGACGACACAGGACGCCCGTATCCTGACCCAGCCGGTGCTGCGCGATACCTTCGTCACCCTCGTCCGACGGGGCCACCCGGGCGCTGGCCAAGGCTTGGACTTGGCTGGGTTTCTTGCGCTACGGCACATCCTCGTCTCACCGGAAGGGGATCGCCACGGCTTGGTGGATCAAGTATTGGCCCAAAGCGGGCAACGACGGACGCTGGCTTTGACACTGCCGCAGATGCACGCCGCGCCACGCATCGTGGCGCGCACGGATATGGCCGTAACCCTGCTGAGACGGGTGGCGGAGGAGTCCTCAGCGTGTGGACAGTTGATGCTGCTCCAGCCGCCGCTGGCGTTGCCGGAGGTGGCGTTTCATCTGATCTGGCATCGGCGAAACGATACACACCCGGCCCAGCAGTGGTTCCGGGGGCTCGTAGCCGGGCAAGCCGCCTTGATGGAGGGTGGGTGAAGCGCCTGCCCCGGCGTATACGCGCCGGGGCAGGGTAGTGAGGCTTACCAGTTGTAACTCACCTGCGCCGTGATGGTGCGCTCTTCACCGTAAGCGCAGTTGAAGCTGTCGATGCAGGTGGAATACTCCTCATCCAGTAGGTTGTTGACGTTCAACTGGACATTGACGCCGTCCAGGGACTCGTCCAGGCGGCCAAGGTCGTAGCGCGCGGAGGCATCGAGCAAGGTGTAGGACTCGTTCTCGATGGTGTTGCCGTTGTCGGCATAGGCATCACCGATGTAGCGCACGCCAAGCCCCATCCCCAGCCCCGCGGCGGGGCCGCCCTGGACGGTGTAGTCGACCCAGGCCGAGGCGATGTTGCGCGGGGCTCGGGCCAGGCGGTTGCCTTCGGTGCCGTCGTTGGCTTCGGTGATCTCCGTGTCGTTGAAGGCGTAGGCCAGAGTGAAATCCAGCCCCTTGGCCAGGCTGCCGGTGGCCTCCAGCTCGATGCCCTGCGACTTGACCTCGCCAGTCTGGATCAGCGTGGCGCCGGTGGGGTCGTTCGGGTCCGGGGTGAGGATGTTCTGCTGGGTCAGGTCGTAGACCGACACGGTGTAGATGACATTCTGCCCGGTGGGCTGGTACTTCAGGCCCACTTCGAACTGCTGTCCTTCGGTGGGTTCGAAGTCTGCCTCGGTGGGCAGGAAGGACTCGGAGTAGCTGAAGTACGGCGCCAGTCCGCTGTCGAACAGGTAGGTCACGCCGCCGCGCCAGGTGAACGCCTGGTCGTCGCTTTCGCTGTGGGTGAGGCGAATGATGTCGTCGGTTTCGCTCTCGGCCCAGTCGTAGCGCCCGCCGAGGGTGAACACCCAGTTGTCGTCGAGCTTGGCCTGGTCCTGCGCGTACACGCCGATCTGGCGGGTGTGGTAGCGGCGGTCCCGCCAGATGTCCCCGACCGTGGCGACGCCCTGATTGTAGTCGGGGTTGTTCAGGTCGAAGTTCGGTCCGGTACCGCCGGTCCACTCGATGTGCCGCACTTTGTTGCGGTAGTCGACGCCGAACAGTGCAGTGTGTTCCATGCCGCCGGCCTCGAAGTCCGCCTGCAGCTGATTGTCCATGGTCAGCGTGCGCTGCACCTCGGGATAACCTTCCGAATAGGTGGCGATCGTGTTGGCGTCGATCGGCGGCTCCCAATAGGGCGAGTACAAGGTCACGTGATCGACCTCGTAATAGAGCGAGCGGACCTTCTGGCGGAACTGGAACGTGTCGTTGAAGCGGTGCTCGAGGAAGTAGCCGAGCGAATACTGATCGTGCTCGAAGTTATTGAAGCCGTTCTCACGCAAGGCGAAACGCGTGGGCTTCCCCTCGGGCGTGGTGTAGGTGTTGCCTTCCTCGCCATCGTCGCGCAGGTAGCTGGCGAGGATGGTCAGCGAGGTGTCCTCGCTGGGCTTCCAGGTCAGCGCGGGGGCGAGGAAGCGGCGGTCGTTGGGGACTTCCTGGCCGAAGTCGTAATCGGTGGCGACATTGGCATCGCGATACAGACCGGTGAGGCGGAAGAGGAACTCGCCGTCGGCATCCAGCGGACCGCCCAGGTCGAACTTGGCTTCGCGGTGATCGAACGTGCCGACTTCCAGGGCCACTTCGCCGAAGGCCTCGTCCGTCGGCAGCTTGCTGACGCGGTTGACCACGCCACCGGGGTCCATTTGCCCATAGAGCACCGACGAGGGCCCACGCAGGACGTCGATACGCTCGTAACCGTACGGTTCGAAGCGACCGTAAAAGTCGGGCACGCGCATGCCATCGAGATAGTCGCCTCCATTCTGGCTGGAGAACCCGCGCAGGATGAAGAAGCGGTTGAAGAAGCCCGTCGAGTGACTGCCGAACGGCTCGGCAACCACGCCTGGGGTGTAGCGCAAGGCCTCCTGGTCGCTGTCCACATCGCGCACATCCAGCTGATCGCGGGTGACCACGGAGATCGATTGCGGAATCTCGATCAGCGGCGTGTCCGTCTTGCTGGCCGTCGAGCCGCGCTTGGCGACGAAGCCTTGCACCGCGTTGTCCTGATCGCGCTCCACGACGATGGCCGGCAAGGTCATCACCTCGCCATTGGCGCTGGTCTGTTCCGTCGACTCGGGTTCGGCACTGGTGTCCTGGGCGCGGGCGGTGGAGGCACCGGCGGCGGCAAAGGCCAGTACCAGCGTGCTCAGGGCCAGGTGATGGAGGGGGCGTTGGGGGAAGGCGGCAAACAGGGAACGGGACAGTGCGGTACGTCGTGGAATCATCGGGACGGTCTCAGGTTGCGGATAGTCTAAGTGAGAAGTATTCGCAAATGATAAAACGAATGATTAGCGAATTGCCATGTCCCTTTTCCGGTTTCGGAAGATGTTTGTTGAAGTCGATCCTGTGGACCCATTGACCCGTTGAACTCCGGCACCCGTAGGAGCCCTGCCCTCAAGGCGATTGCCCGATGCACCGCCGCCCCCAACGGTTTGGCGTCAACCCGAACCAATCGCCCTGAGGGCAGGGCTCCTACGGGTGCCATTAGTGCGGCTTTAGGACGATTCATTCGGGTATCGGTGCTGGGGGGCGCTCCCGATCAGGTCGTCTGTGCGCTCAACCAGGGCTCCCCTCACCGAGGACGCCCGAGGTCTCCACGTCTCTCGGGCAATTGGCGCACAGGCCGTAGCCCGCCAGCAGGTAGCGCAGGCAACAGATCCGCTGCACGTGGCGCACCCCGCCGTCGGCGTCCGCCCGTGTCCGGAGCGGTGCATGCAAGGGGTTCGGCGTCCCGTCCGGCAATACCCGCGATTGGAGCAATTCGCGACCGGGTACGGTGATTTTCGGTGGCTGCGCCGGGTCGTCCTCCAGCAACCGCACCGCCCAGGCAAAACGCACGCCGGCATTGCAGCCGTGCAGGCGCGGGGCGGCTCGTCCGATGGCCGCGAAGGCCATCACCAGCGGTTGCACGTGCTCGCGGATCATGGCCGCGAGGTTGGCCTTGGGGTCGTCCGCCGCCACATGACGGCCCGACCCGGCGAACCGGAAGCCGGCCGGGTAGCCCGCCGGGGCGATGATGACGTCCACATCGTCCAGGCCCATGGGCAAGGCGTGCTGCCGGCTCAGCAGCGCCGTCGCCACGCCGGGCAGCAGATAGCTGAAGTACCACTGCGACCACAGCGACACCACTGCGCGCCAGTCGGCGCCCGGCTGGTCCTGGGCAAACCGGGTGAGAATGCCGCCCAGGACCGCGTCGTCCAGCAGGCCGGCCGCGGGAATCGCCGACCCAAGCGCCTCGGCCGCCGGGTCGCCGCGCAGGAAGAGCAAGTCCCGCAGGTAGGTCAGCTCGCCCTGCAAAATCGGCGCAAGCACGGGAATCATCGGCGCCGCAGCAGCCACATCAGGTACGGCCCGCCGACGAAGGTCGCCAGCAGCCCGGCGGGCAATTGCCAGGGAAAGACCAGCGTTCGCCCCAGCCAGTCGGCCAGCACCATGATGCCGGCGCCCAGCCCGGCGGCGATGAGCACCTGGGGCAGGGACCGCGATACCCCCAGCATGCGCACCATGTGCGGGGCCATCAGACCGATGAAGCTCAACGGACCGACGATCAGCGTGGCGGCGGCGGTGAGCACCGCCACCATCGCCAGCACCGCCAGGCGGCTCAAGGGCAGGTTCAGCCCAAACCCCCGGCTGACCGCGGGCCCCAGGGGCAAGATGTCCAGCCAGCGCGCGAACGTCGGCGCCAGTGCCAGCCCGGCCAGCGCAAGGGCACAGGCGAAGCCTGCGTCGCGAACGCTGACGCGGTAGGTGGAGCCGGTCATCCAGCGCATGAGCAGCTCCGCGCGCGGGTCGCCGCTGACCAGCACCAGCGTCGCCAGGGCGCTGAACAGCGTCCCTAGTGCCACACCGGCCAGGAGTATCCGGTCTGGCGAGAACCCCGACCGCCAGCCCAGCGCCAGCATCGTCAGCAAGGTGGCAAACGCACCGGCCGCCGCCGCGCCCAACATCGCCACCTGGCTGAAGGTGGGCGAGACGACGATCAGCACGATCACGCCAAGAGCCGCACCGGAGCTGATGCCCAGCACCTCGGGGCTGGCCAGGGGGTTGGCCGTCAACCGCTGCACCATGACCCCGGCAATACCCAACATGGCCCCGGCGCCAAGGGCGGCGGCCACCCGCGGGGCGCGCCAGGGCAGGGTGTCGACGAAGGCCTGGCCGTGACTCCACTGCCAGCCGGTGTGCGTGGGACCCAGTGCCAGGGCCAGCCAGACGAGGCCCCCGAGCGATACCACACAGCCGGTGGCCAGCAGGCCGGGGCTGAGGGTTCGGGGGGGTGGTCGCGGGCTGCTCTCGAGTCGCCCACCGGCACCGGCCGGCAAGTAGCGCAACAGGTACAGCAACAGGGGCGCGCCCAACACCGCTGTGGCGATACCGGTGGGAACCTCGACACTGGCCCCGGACAACGCCTGGATGAGCTGATCGGCCAGCCACAGCAGGCAGGCGCCCAGCAGCGGGCTCCATAGCAGCCGCTGACGTACGCGCCGGGCACCGGCCAGGCGGGCCAGCGCGGGGGCGGCCAGACCGACGAAGCCGATCACCCCGACGGCGCTGATGACCAGCGCGGTCAGCACCAGGGCCAGGCCCAGCGTGACCAGACGCGTGCTGGCCACGGACAGGCCCAGCCCGCGGGCGGCGCCGTCGTCCAGCTCCATCACGCTCAATGGCCGCAGCAGCAGAAGCACGGGAATGGCCGTCAACAGCAGGCGCGGTGCCAGCCATGAGGTCGTGCCCCAGCCGTTCTGGCCCAGTGCGCCGCTTTGCCAGATGAACAAGGCGCTGAGGTATTCGTGATTGAGCAGCACCAGCGTCGCGCTGACCGAACTGCAATAGAAGCTGACGATGAGCCCCGCGGTGATCACCGGAATCGGCGCCAACCCACGCCCCCAGGCCAGGGCGAACACCGCCGCGGTGGCCACGGTGCCACCGGCGAGGGTGACCCAGGTGCGTCCGCCCTCCAGCAGCCAGGGGGCATAAAGCGTGGCGGCGGTCAGCGCAAGATACGCCCCGGCGGCCGTGCCCAGCGTGGTCGGCTCGGCCAGCGGGTTGCGCAGCACCAACTGGAACAAGGCCCCCGCCAGGCCCAGCGCCGCGCCGGCCAGCAGGCTGACCAGCAACCGCGGCACGGCGGCGTGATGGAAGAGCAACTGCTGCACATCCGCGCCATCAGGCGCCCATAGTGCCTGCAACCACAGTGCCGGCGGCAGGTAGCCGGCCAACAGGTTGGCCGTCAGCAGCAGGGCGATGAGCGCCGCTGCCAGCCCCAGGATTGGAAGGTGTGAGCGTGCCGGTACCTGGCCGGTGGCGATGGCCTCATGCATCGGCCGGTATCCGCTCAGCCAGCAGGTTCGCGAACCGCGCGGCGGTCAATGCCCCGCCGTGCACCATCACCGCGGGAATGGCATGCACCCGCCCCGCGCGCACCGCCGGCAGGCTGCGCCACAGGGAGCTGGCCGACAGCTCACGCAGGCTGCGGGCGCTGAACCGGCCCAGGTCCAGGTAGGCGATCCGCGCCTCCGCGACGCGCGCCAGGTGCTCGATGCCTACCGTGGTCCAGCCGTAACTCTGCACCGGCCCATCCCATGCGCTGCTGAGGCCGGTGCGGATCATGGTGTCGTGCAGGATGCTGTTGGGCCCGAAGATTCGTACATGGCGCCCGCCCTGGTCGATGTTGAGCAGGTACACCGGGCGGTGATCCACCGCATGCAGCCGGCCGGCTGCAGCGGCGATGGCCGCGTTCAGCGCCTTGATCGCGGTCCGGGCCTGTGCCTGTCGCTGGAACCAGCCGCCCATGACGGTGAGTGCGGCATGGGCCCGCTCGATGGCGTTGCCGTACTCGAAGACATCGAGCACGCGTGTCGGGCCGATGCGGGCGAGCAGGGGCTGATTCACCCGGTGATCGGGGTCTAGCAGGATCAGGTCCGGGGCCAGTTGATCGAGCAGCTCCAGGTTGGGCTCCCAACTGTTGCCCAGCTCGACGACATCCCGCGCCAGCCCGGCCGATGGCAGCCGCTCGCGGAAGGTGGCCGTGTCGGTCAGGGCCAGCGGCGTCAGCCCCAGGGCCAGCAGGGTTTCGGCCTGGAACCAACTCGTGGCGACGATGCGCGCGGGCAGCGGGCCGCCGCGGGCGGGCGCGGCCAGCGCCACGGCGGAACCGGCCATGGCGGTGATGAAGCGGCGCCGGCTCCAGGCCATCAGGCGCGTTGGCCCGTGGCCCGGGCGGCCGGCTCGCCTTCGCTGGTCTCGACGATCTGCCCGCCGGCCATGCGCACGATGCGATCGGCCACGTGGAAGTAACGGTCGTCGTGGGAGATCACCACGATGGTCTTGCCCAGGCGTTGCAGGTCCGGCAGCAGTTCGGTGTAGAAGATGCGCCGGAAGGTCGGGTCCTGGTCGGCCGCCCACTCGTCGAAGACCAGCACCGGGCGTTTCTCCGTCCAGGCCTGGAGCAAGGCCAGGCGTTTACGCTGGCCGGTGGACAGGTCGGTGGTGGAGAACACGTTGTCCTTGACCACCACCTTGTGCGCGATTTCCAGCCGGCGCAGGTATTTTTCCGCCTCCTCCGGGATGCTGTCGCTGGCCTGGATCAGGTCATCGAACAGGAAGTAGTCGGAGAAGATCGTGGTGAACAACTGCCGGTAATCGTCGCAGCGCTCGGGCGTCACGGTCTCGCCATTGAGCTGGACGGCGCCTTGCTGCGGCATGTACAGGCCCAGCAGAAGCTTGATCAAGGTGGTTTTACCGCAGCCGTTCTCGCCGACGATGAACACCAACTCGCCGCGGCGGATGCTCAGGTCCACCGGCCCCAGCACGAACGGCGCGCTGCCCTCGGTGGCCGGGTAGGCGTAGCGCACGCCGTGCATCTCGATGTGCTCCATCGGCAGCCCGGCGCGACCGTCGTCGCGCAGCAGCAGGTGCGGCTCGGCGGAGGAGAACTGCACCGACAGGTCGGCGATGCGGCGGAAGGCCACCTGCGCACGGCTGACGATCGGCAGGTTTCCGACCAGGTGTTCCAGCGGGCCTTTCATGTACAGCAGCACGAGGATGAACCCGCTGAGGGTGGCCTTGTCCGCGCTGGGCCACAGCGACTGGAAGCCCAACGCCACGCCGATGACGATGAAGAACAGCGTCGAGCCGAAGCCCTTGGCGATGACGAACAGGTTGATCGAGCGCAGTTGCACCGCGCAGATGCGATCGGCGGTGGCCTGCAATTGGCCGGTGAACAGGCGGAAGCGGCGCGGGCGGTTGATGCGCAGCTCCTTGGCGCCTTCGGCGATGGCGCGGTAGTGCTTTTGCAGGGCGTCTTCGTGCTCGCGCGCCTCGTAGAAGCCCTGGATGCCGCGCGAGCGGGCGAGGTATTGCACGGCGCTGCCGATGAGGATGGCCACGGCGATGGTCAGGAACATGGGCCAGGAGAGGATGGCGAGGTAGGTCAGGCAGCCGATGGTGACCGACAGTGAGACCGCCAGGGGCGCGAAGTCGAAGGCGAAGTCGCTGATGGTGTCGACGTCGTGAGTGAGCACGGGGATGAGCCGGTGGCTGCGGTAGCGCTCGAGCTGGCTGATCGGTGCGGCGAGGATTTTGGTGCCGAGGTCTTTGCGCAGGCGGGCGATGACGTTCTGGCCGACGTAGTTGGTGCCCATGTCGGAGAGGATGGACCCGACCAGCGCGAGTACGCAGAAGCCGGCGAAGGCCAGCAACAGCCCGCCTTCGAGGCCATCGGGGGTGTTGAGGCTGTAGTTGATGGTAGCCAGCAGCCCGGTGATGCTCAGGCCGCCGGCGATACCCAGCACGGTGGCGCCGAGCAGTACTGGCCAGAATGGGGCGAGGACGTGAACGAGTTCGGTGAGTGTGCTGCGGCGAGGCTTGGGCATCGGGATTGTTCGCAATGGCCTTGGGGAGGGCTTTGGGGCCGTCGGTATGGACGGCTGATGCGGCTGCGTACTATAGCGGTAATGCGAATCGTTCGCATGTGATTAGTTCACAGTTGCTAGAGATAGGACGAAGCGGGGGTGTTGGGCGTTAAGGTGGTGTTCGGTGTTCGGTGTTCGGTGTTCGGTGTTCGGTGTTCGGCCCATGGTCCACCC
>CBFGWV010000140.1:0-12506 GCA_965652545.1 uncultured Candidatus Competibacteraceae bacterium
CAACTGGCCAGCCTGGAGATGATGGCCGTCGACCCTTATCGGCGTATTTTTGCGCCGCGTTTCTGGGCCGGACTGCTCGCTTTGCCTTTGCTCGCGCTGTTGTTCACGGCGGTGGGCATCATCGGCGGCTATCTGGTCGCCGTCGAGCAGTTGGGCGTCGATGTCGGCGCGTTCTGGTCGCAGATGCAGTCATCGGTGGATTTCCTCGACGACGTATTCGCCGGCGTGGTCATCAAAAGCGTGGCCTTTGCCGTCGTTGCCAACTGGATCGCCTTGTTCGAGGGTGTGGACACCTCGCCGACCTCGGAAGGTGTCAGCCGCGCGACCACGCGCACCGTAGTCAACACCTCGCTGGCCGTCCTGGGCTTGGATTTCGTGCTGACCGCACTGTTTTTCGGGAGTTGATGTCATGGGTAACGGGCGGGCCACAGAGCTTTGGGTGGGTGTCTTCGTGCTGCTGGGGCTGGCTGCCTTTCTGATGCTGGCGGTGCGCGTCAGCGACATCACCCAACTGGGCAATGCAGAAGGGTACACAGTGAACGCGCGGTTCGACGACATCGGCAGCCTGAAGGTGCGCGCGCCGGTGACCTTGGCCGGCGTGCGCATCGGCCGGGTGACCGGCATCCGTGTCGATACGGATCGTTTCGATGCCATCGTGGAGCTCACCATCGAGGCGGCCTACGACAATCTTCCCGAGGACACGGGTGCCAGCATCCTGACCTCCGGGTTGGTCGGCGAGCAATATGTGGGCCTGGAACCCGGTGGCGCGGAAACGGTCTTGGCCGAGGGGGATTCAATACAGTTGACCCAGGGTGCCCTGGTCATCGAGCGCCTGATCGGGCGTTTCCTGACCACCTTGAGCGATCAATGACAGGCGCCGCGGCGCAATCTAAGGAAAACCGAACATGATCAAACAGCTATTCGGACCCGTACTCGCGGCATTGCTCATGCTGCCTGTCGCGACGCTCGCCCAGGACTCGCCGATCCAGATTGTCCAGGACACCTCCAACCGAATGATCGACGCCTTGAAGGCGAACAGGTCGGAGCTCGACTCCAACCCCGATGTGGTCTATCAGTTGGTCGATGAGATCGTCTTGCCGTACTTCGATTTCGAAACCATGTCGCGCTGGGTGGTCGGCAAGTACTGGCGCGACGCCACGCCGCAGCAGCAGGAGCGCTTCGTGACGGAGTTCCGCACGCTGCTGGTGCGCACTTACGCCAAGGCGTTGGAGGAGTACTCCAACGAGACGGTGCGCATCCCCGCGCAGCCCGAACCGCCGGCCGATGCCAAAGAAGTGTCGGTGCGCTCGGAGATCGTCCCGGCATCCGGGGCGCCGATCCCTGTGAACTACAGCATGCACAATCGCAAGGGCGGTTGGCAGGTCTACGATGTGGTCATCGATGGCATCAGCATCGTCACCAACTACCGCAGCAGCATCACCGACCAGATCCGCAAAGGCGGTATCGACTCGGCCATCGCCGCTCTTGCCGAGCGCAACGCCGCCGCCGGTAGCAAGCCGTGAGCGATCAGCTCCGGCGCGACGATGGGGTGATCCACCTCAGTGGCGCGCTGGATCGCGACAGCGTCACCGCGTTGTTGGAGCCGTTGCGCCGGGTCATGGGCCAGGGTGCGGCCCGTGAGCTCGACCTGGCGCAGGTCGCGCGGGTCGATAGCGCGGGGCTTGCGCTGGTTCTCGAAGCGCTGGCCCTGGCGCGTTCGGCGGGCTACGAACTGCGCACCGTGCATGTGCCGGCGCAGATGGCGGCCATCGCCCGGGCCTGCGGCGTAGCCGGGCTGCTGGGCGACATTTAGCCCGTGGCGGAAAATCATCGGTCGTCTATTTGCCTGCGGGCTGGGGTACACTAGCGGGCGTTTTTTGGATACGCCCATGCGCCGCCTCGTGCCGGTAGCGCCCCTTGCCAACGAAATCTCGCAGTGACAATGCAAGCCGAACTCATTAAAGACATGATCGAGCGCCAGTTGCCCGGTGCCACCGTCGAGGTGTCCGGCGACGACGGCGTTCATTTTCAGGCCACAGTGGTCAGTGACGCCTTCGTCGGCAAGACACCGGTGCAGCAGCATCGCATGGTGTATGCCGCGCTCGGTGGCCGCGTGGAGTCCGAAGAGATCCACGCCCTGGCGTTGAAGACCTACACCCCCGAGGGCTGGCGCGCCCGCCAGGCGGCAGGACGCGGATGAGCAAACTCATCATCACCGGCAACGGACCGTTGCAGGGCGAGTTGCGCGCGTCCGGCGCAAAGAACGCCGTGCTGCCCATTCTGGCCGCCGCGCTGCTGGCCGACGGCCCCATGGTCATTGCCAACGTGCCGCATCTGCACGATGTCACCACCACCATGGAGCTCCTCGGGCGCATGGGTGTGAATCTGGTCGTCGACGAGCGGATGAACATCGAGGTCGACCCGCGCACCATCCGCGACTTCCGTGCGCCATACGAGTTGGTGCGCACCATGCGGGCCTCCATCCTCGTTCTCGGGCCGCTGCTGGCCCGTTTCGGCCAGGCCGAGGTCTCGTTGCCCGGCGGCTGTGCCATCGGCTCCCGGCCGGTGAACCTGCACATCCGGGGCCTGGAGGCCATGGGCGCGGACATCCGGGTGGAGAACGGCTACATCCGCGCCCGCGCGGACCGGCTCAAGGGTGCCCGCATCGTGCTGGACCTGGTCACCGTGACCGGCACCGAAAACCTCATGATGGCCGCGGCCCTGGCCGATGGCACCACCATCATCGAGAACGCCGCACGCGAGCCGGAGGTGTCCGACCTCGCCGATTGCCTCAATGCCATGGGTGCCCAAATCGGCGGCATCGGTACCGATACCCTGGAGATTCAGGGCGTGGAGCGGCTCAACGGCTGCTACTACAAGGTGTTGCCCGACCGTATCGAAACCGCCACCTACCTGGTCGCGGCGGCCATCACCGGCGGCAAGCTCAAGGTCAAGGGTGCGCGGCCCGAACACATGGAAGCCGTACTGCTCAAGCTCGAGGCCGCCGGGGCGACCATCGACACGGGCGAGGACTGGGTCGCGCTGGATATGAACGGCCGCCGGCCCAAGGCGGTGAATATCCGCACGGCGCCATACCCGGCGTTCCCCACCGACATGCAGGCCCAGTTCGTGGCCTTGAATGCCGTTGCCGAAGGCGTCGGCACCATCACCGAGACGGTGTTCGAGAACCGTTTCATGCACGTGCACGAGCTGCATCGCATGGGTGCCGAGATCCAGCTCGAGGGCAATACCGCCATCAGCACCGGTGTGCCGCACCTGACCGGTGCGCCGATCATGGCCACCGACCTGCGCGCCTCGGCCAGCCTCATCCTGGCCGGGCTGGTTGCGCACGGCGACACCCAGGTGGATAGGGTCTATCACATCGATCGCGGCTACGACTGCATCGAGGAGAAGCTCTCGCAACTGGGCGCCAAGATCCGCCGGGTGCCTGGATGAGCACGGAAGGCGTCCTGACCATCGGCTTGTCCAAAGGGCGGATCTTCAACGAAACGCTGCCCCTGCTGGCTGCCGCCGGTATCGAGCCGGCCGACGACCCCGAGGTCAGTCGCAAGCTCATCCTGGACTCCAACCGCCCCGATGTGAAACTGGTCATCCTGCGCGCGACGGATGTCCCCACCTATGTCCAATACGGTGCCGCGGACGTCGGTGTGGCGGGCAAGGACGTGCTCATGGAGCACGGCGGCGAGGGGCTGTACGAGCCGCTGGACCTGGGCATTGCCCGCTGCCGCCTGATGGTCGCCGGCCGGCCGGATCAGCCCGAGCCCTCGCGCTTGCGCGTGGCGACCAAGTACGTCAACACCGCCCGCCGCTTCTATGCCCGCAAGGGCCGCCCGGTGGACGTGATAAAACTGTACGGTTCCATGGAACTGGCGCCCCTGGTGGGGCTGGCGGACCGCATCGTCGATGTGGTCGACACCGGCAATACCTTGCGCGCCAATGGCCTGGCCCCGCTGGAGTTGATCGCACACATCAGCTCGCGTCTGATCGTCAACCAGGCGGCCATGAAGACCAAACACCGCCGCATACGAGAACTCATGGACGCGTTGGCTGCCGCCACGGCCCGCGCGGCTGCCAACGGTTGAACCCTATGTCCGCACTACGCCGCCTGAACAGCCTGGATGCCGGTTTCTGGACCGAACTCGACGCCCTGACCGCGTGGGACGGGGTGTCCGACGAGGCCGTGGTCGATACCGTGCGGCAGATTCTCGCCCGGGTGCGTCAGGACGGCGATGGCGCGTTGGTGGAGTACACCAACCGGTTCGATCGTATGCGAATCGAGAATGCCGCCGCACTGGAGCTGCCCGCCGCGCGCCTGCATGCCGCCCTCAAGGGGTTGCCGGCCGATCAGCGCGAAGCGCTGGAATCGGCGGCCGATCGCATCCGCGGCTACGCCGAGCGCCAGCGCGGCGAGAGTTGGCGCTACACCGAGGCCGACGGTACGGTGCTGGGGCAACAGGTCACGCCGCTGGATTCCGTGGGCTTGTACGTGCCCGGCGGCAAGGCGGCGTATCCCTCCTCGGTGCTGATGAACGCCATTCCCGCCAAGGTGGCCGGCGTACCGCTGGTCGTCATGGTGGTGCCGACGCCTGCCGGCGAACTCAACGAACTGGTACTGGCCGCCGCCGCGGTCGCCGGCGTGGACCGCGTGTTCACCGTCGGCGGTGCCCAGGCCGTCGCTGCGCTGGCGTACGGCACACAAACCGTCCCGCGCGTGGACAAGATCGTCGGGCCGGGGAACATCTACGTGGCCACGGCCAAACGCATGGTGTTCGGCCAGGTCGGTATCGACATGATCGCCGGCCCCTCCGAGATCCTGGTCGTCTGCGATGGCGACACCGATCCGGATTGGATCGCCATGGACCTGTTCTCGCAGGCCGAGCACGACGAAGACGCCCAGCCCATTCTGATCAGCCCGGATGCGGCCTTCCTGGACCGTGTGCAGAAGGCGGTCGATGCATTGCTGCCCTCGCTGGAGCGGCGCGACATCGTCGAGGTGTCATTGCGCGAACGCGCCGCCATGATCCTCGTCCCCGACCTGGATGCCGCGGTGGCGGTGATCAACTTCATCGCCCCCGAGCACCTGGAGCTGTCGGTCGCCGACCCGGATGCCCTGCTGCCGCACATTCGCCATGCCGGGGCCATCTTCATGGGGCGGCACACGCCCGAAGCGGTCGGCGACTATTGCGCCGGCCCCAATCACGTGTTGCCGACCTCGCGCACCGCGCGGTTCTCATCGCCGCTGGGCGTGTACGACTTCCAGAAGCGCAGCAGCATCATCCAGTGCACGCCCGAGGGCGGCGACCGCTTGGGCCGGGTTGCCTCGGTCCTGGCCCGCGGCGAAGGCCTGACCGCCCATGCCCGCTCGGCCGAATACCGTATCCGCGGGCCGCGGCCATGAGCGTGCTCGACCTGATTCGCCCGCAGATCCGCGCGCTGTCGGCCTATCACGTGGCCGACGCGACGGGGCTGGTCAAGCTCGATGCCATGGAAAACCCTTATGGCTGGCCGGATGCGCTCAAGCGCGATTGGCTCAGGACGTTGGAATCCGTCCAACTGAACCGCTATCCGGATGCCGCAGCGCGCGAGCTCAGAGCCGCCCTGGCCGAGCGCCTCGGCCTGGCCGCCGGGGTGGACATTCTCCTGGGCAACGGGTCCGACGAGCTGATTCAGATCCTCGCCATGGCGGTGGCGGCACCCGGGCGGGTCATCGTCGCACCCGAGCCGAGCTTCGTGATGTACCGCATGATCGCCACCTTCACCGGTCTGGGCTATCGCGGCGTGCCGCTTACGGCGGACTTCGAGCTCGACGACCCGGCCATGCATGCGGCCGTGGTGCAACCCGACGCCGTGCTCAGCTTCATCGCCTATCCGAACAACCCCACTGGCAACCGTTTCCCGGCCGATGCCGTGCGTGCGTTGGTTGCCGCCGCCCCCGGGCTGGTGGTGGTGGACGAGGCGTACCATCCTTTCGCCGGGCACAGCCTGTTGTCCGAGGCCGGCAGGCCACCCAATCTGGTGGTCATGCGGACTTTGTCAAAACTCGGTCTGGCCGGTTTGCGCTTGGGTTATCTGGTGGCGGGCACAGACCTGGTCGCCGAGCTCGACAAGCTGCGCCTGCCCTACAACATCAACGTCCTGACTCAGGCCACCGTCCGCTTTGCCTTGCAGCATTGGGAGGTGCTCGAGGCGCAGGCGACGACGCTGCGCGCAGCCCGGCAGGCGTTGTCCGCCGCGCTGGCCCGCCTGCCCGGCGTCACCGTCTACCCCAGCGAGGCTAATTTTCTGCTGGTGCGTATGCCGCGAGGGCGGGCCGATACCGTGTTTGCCGCACTGCGCAGCGCGGGCATCCTGGTGAAGAACCTGAACGCGGCCGGCGGCCTGCTGGCCGACTGCCTGCGCATCACCGTCGGCACCGCCGATGAGAACGACCGTGTCTTGAGTGCGCTCGACCGGGCACTGGCAGAGGTGTCTGCTTGACCCTGTATGAGCGCTTAACCGAGAATTTGAGGATTTTCCGTCCACCTGCCAGCGCTTGGCCGGGGCAAATCCGGCAATCGCATCCCGTAGCGCGTAGGAGATCGCTTGATGAGTACCGCTGATGACTACAACCCCGACCGGCGCCGGATGCTGACCCGCTCCGCGCAGGTATTGGGCGGCATCGGTGCGGCGTTTGTCGCCGTGCCGTTTCTCAAGTCCTGGTCGCCCAGCGAACGGGCGAAGGCTGCCGGCGCGCCGGTGGAGGCGGACATCAGCAAGCTGGAGTCGGGCCAGCGTATGACGGTCGAGTGGCGCGGCAAGCCGGTGTGGCTGGTCAATCGCACCGAGCGCATGCTCGAGGCGCTGCCCACGCTCAACGACCAGTTGCTGGACCCGGATTCCGAGGACCTCCAACAGCCCGAATACGCGGCCAACATCCACCGCTCGCGCGAGCCGGCCCTGCTGGTGATGGTGGGCATCTGCACTCATCTGGGCTGCTCGCCGACCTATCGTCCGGAAGTGGCCCCGGCCGACCTCGGCCCGGACTGGAAGGGCGGCTTCTATTGCCCCTGTCACGGTTCAAAGTTCGACATCGCCGGTCGTGTGTACTCCGGTGTGCCCGCACCCAAGAACATGGAAATCCCCCCCTACAAGTACCTGAGCGAGACCCGCATCCTCGTCGGTGACGATTCGGAGGCCGCGTAGATGGACTACAACAAAGGGGCCAACGCCCACGGTACCACCGGGTTGATCGGCTGGATCGACGATCGCTTCCCCTTGACCAAGATGGTCAAGGAGCACATGAGCGAGTACTACGCGCCGAAAAACTTCAACATCATGTATTACTTCGGCGTGCTGTCGTTGGTGGTGCTGGTCAACCAGCTCCTCACCGGCATCTGGCTGACGATGAGCTACAAGCCATCGGCCGCCGAGGCGTTCGCCTCGGTGGAGTACATCATGCGCGAGGTGCCCTACGGCTGGCTGATCCGCTACATGCACTCCACGGGCGCATCGGCGTTCTTCATCGTCGTCTACCTGCACATGTTCCGCGCGCTGATGTACGGCTCCTACCGCAAACCGCGCGAGCTCATCTGGATCTTCGGCGTGGTGATCTTCCTGGTGCTCATGGGCGAGGCCTTCATGGGCTACCTGCTGCCCTGGGGCCAGATGTCCTACTGGGGCGCCCAGGTGATCATCAACCTGTTCGGTACCGTGCCGTACATCGGCACCGGGTTGTCGGAGTGGATCCGCGGCGACTACGTGGTCTCCGACGCCACGCTCAACCGTTTCTTCGCCCTGCACGTGATCGCCCTGCCGCTGGTGCTGGTCGGGTTGATCGCCGCGCACATCATGGCCTTGCATGAGGTGGGATCGAACAACCCCGACGGGGTCGAGATCAAGGCCAAGAAGGACGACAAGGGCATCCCCCTGGACGGCATTCCTTTCCATCCGTACTACACGGTGAAAGACAGCTTCGGGATGATGGTGTTCTTCTTCTTCTTCGCGCTGGTGATCTTCTACTTCCCCGAAATGGGCGGCTACTTCCTCGAGCACGCCAACTTCGACCCTGCGGATCCATTGAAGACGCCGACGCACATCGCCCCGGTGTGGTACTTCACGCCGTTCTACGCCATCCTGCGTGCGGTGCCCAGTATCGGCGGGTCGGCCTTCCCCGGCGTGCTCGCCATGGGGGCGGCCATCGTGATTCTGTTCTTCCTGCCCTGGCTGGATCGCAGCCCGGTGAAGTCCATCCGCTACAAGGGCAAGATCACCAAGATCGCGCTCACCTTGTTCGCCGTAAGCTTCATCATCCTGGGCATTCTCGGCGCACTGCCGCCGACGGCCGGACGCACGATACTGGCGCAGCTGTGCTCGTTCATCTACTTCGCCTACTTCCTGCTCATGCCCTTCTACTCACGCATGGATACCACCAAGCCCGTTCCGGAAAGGGTGACGCACTGATGAGAGCGCTGATCACGACATTGCTGCTGTTGCTGGCGCTGCCGGGGCTCACCCTGGCCGCCGAGGGCGGGTACCCGCTGGAGTCGCCCGACCTCGATCCGGGCAATCCGGCGTCGCTGCAAAGGGGCGCCGGGCTGTACGTCAACTACTGCATGGGCTGCCATGCATTGAAGTTCCAGCGCTACAACCGACTGGTCACCGACCTGGACATTCCCGAGGAACTGGTCGAGTCGGCGCTCATCACCACCGGGTCCAGCGGGGTCGAGGGTTTCGAGCAGTCCAAGATCACCGAGCTCATGGTCAACGGCATGATGCAGGCCAAAGACGATGCCCAGCGTTGGTTCGGCAACCCGCCGCCGGATTTATCACTGATCGCCCGCTCGCGCGGTGTCGATTACCTCTATACCTACCTGAAGACGTTCTATCTGGACGAGACCCGCGAACTGGGCGTGAACAACGCCGTGTTCCCGCTGGTCGGCATGCCCCACGCCATGTGGGAACTGCAGGGCTGGCAGAAGCCGGTGTTCGAGACAGTTCAGGGTGAGGATGGCGGTGAGCCCCACGAGGTGCTGGTCGGTTTCGAGCACATCGAGGGTACCGGCACCATGGATGCGAACGAATACGACCAGGCGGTCACCGACCTGGTGAACTTCCTCGCATACGTGGCCGAGCCGATCAAACAGCAACGCCAGAGCATGGGCGTGTGGGTTCTGCTGTTCCTGCTCGTCGCCATCGGCTTGTTCTACCAGCTCAAGAAAGAGTACTGGAAGGACGTGCATTGAGCGCTCAGCGGTGGTCATCGATCAGGGTGGGTCGGTGACCGCGCACCCAAGGAAAACCCC
The DNA here is from genome assembly GCA_965652545.1 of uncultured Candidatus Competibacteraceae bacterium. Classification (GTDB taxonomy): domain Bacteria; phylum Pseudomonadota; class Gammaproteobacteria; order Competibacterales; family Competibacteraceae; genus CBFGWV01. The sequence goes on from CBFGWV010000140.1 coordinate 9,303, forward strand.
GACAATGTCGACACGCAGATCCGCGATGACCTTGTTCTCCGACCCCGCGGACTGGCGCAGCCACCGGACGCGTCTGGTCGTGGCTGAAAAAGGCATCTCGGCGGAGGTGTGCGATGTGAATCCGGCCAGTCCGCCGGAAGACCTGCTGGCGCTCAACCCGTACTACAGTCTTCCGACCCTGGTCGATCGTGACCTCGTGCTCTACGATGCGCGGGTGATCATGGAATACCTGGACGAGCGCTTCCCGCATCCGCCGTTGTTGCCGCCGGACCCGATCAACCGGGCACGGTCGCGCCTGTTGCTCATGCGGATCGAGTCGGAATGGGCCGAACCGGTCGCCGCGCTGGAGAACGCCATCCGCGCCGGCGAGTCGCGCCAGGGTACGGCACTGCGCAAGCAACTGGTCGAGAGCCTGTCGGCAAGCGCCGATCTGTTCGCGGCCCGGCGGTTTTTCCTCAGTGATGATTTCTCCATGGTCGATTGCGCCCTGGCACCGCTGCTGTGGCGACTCGACCGGCTCAAGATCAGCGTGCCCAAAGAAGCGCAGCCCGTTCATGCCTATTGCGAGCGGGTATTCGCACGACCCAGCTTCGTCGCCAGCCTCACCGGCGCCGAACGGGGCATGCGCAACAGCGGGTGACGGACGGCGGCATGACTTCGAACCGACCTTATCTCCTTCGTGCGCTGTACGAATGGATCGCCGAAAACGGCATGACACCGCATATTCTGGTCAATGCGGAGCTCACCGGTGTGCAAGTGCCCACGGAGTTCGTCCACGACGGACGCATCATCCTCAACATCGCGCCCAGTGCGGTACAGGGGTTGGCGCTGGGCAATGAGCAGGTCGAGTTCAATGCCCGGTTCGGCGGCGTGCCACGCTCGGTGACCGTCCCGATGTTCGCCGTGCTGGCCATCTATGCCCGGGAGAACGGCCGCGGCATGGTCTTCCCCGAGGACGACACGCCACCGCCCAGCGATCCCGGAGGCGGCGGAGACGAGGCTGACGCGGGTACCGACCGCCCACCGCGTGGACGACCGAGTCTCAAAGTCGTCAAGTAAGCGCCGGGCCATTCCTATCTGAGGTGATGCATGCCCAACCCGTTGCTTGAGACGGATGATCTGCCGTTGTTCGACCAACTGGACCCCTCACAGGTCGAGCCGGCCATTGATACCGTGCTGGCCGACAACCGTCGAACCCTGGTGGAACTGCTGGAGCGGACCGCCCACGGCACGCCCGATTGGGACACGCTCCTCGCGCCGCTGGAGGCGATGGACGACCGCCTGAGCAAGGTCTGGTCGCCCGTGGTCCATCTCAACGCGGTAATGAACAGCGAGGGCTGGCGCAAGGCGTACAACGCCTGTGTGCCCAAGTTGTCGGTGTATGCCACCGAACTGGGTCAGAACGAGGCCTTGTACCAGGCCTACCAGGCGCTGGCGGACAGCCCTTCGTTTGCACAATTGTCGGCGGCCAAGCGGCGGACGGTCACCAACGCGCTGCGTGATTTCCGGCTCTCCGGTGTCGCGCTGCCGACGGCGCAGAAGGCGCGTTTCAAGGCGATCATGCAGCGCTTGGCGGAGTTGGGCGCCAAGTTTTCCGAGAACGTTCTCGATGCCACCCAGGCGTGGCGGCTGAACCTCACAGACAGCCAGCGCCTTGCCGGGCTGCCGGCGTCCGCACTGGGCCTGCTGGCGCAGAATGCAGAGGCCGCCGGCGAGGCAGGGTGGACCGTCACACTGGATTTCCCCAGCTATATCGCGGTGCTTACCCACGCCGAGGATCGTACGCTGCGTGAGCAGGTGTATACGGCGTACGTCACTCGCGCATCGGACCAGGCCGGACAGTCGGATTTCGACAACGGGCCGGTGATGGATGAGATCCTCGCGCTGCGGCATGAGGCGGCCGGGTTGGTCGGCTTCGCCAACTATGCCGAGTACCAATTGGCGACACGCATGGCGCGCTCGACGGATGAGGTGGAGGCTTTTCTCACCGATCTGGCGCAGCGTAGCCGTCCGGCGGCCAGGGCGGAGCTGGACGATGTCGCCGCATTCGCCCGCGAACGCGACGGCGTGTCCGATCTCCAGGCGTGGGATGTGCCCTATTACAGCGAGAAGCTGCGCGAGTCGCGTTTTGCGATTTCCCAGGAGGTTCTGCGCCCGTATTTTCCGGCACCCAAGGTCGTCGACGGTTTGTTCCAGGTGGTGAGGCGTCTGTTCGGCGTGCAGGTGCAGCCCTGGGCCGATGCCCCGGTGTGGCACCCGGATGTCCTCGCCTACCGGATTTGCGATCCCGACGGCAGCGTGCGCGGGCGCTTTTATCTGGATTTGTATGCCCGCCCCAACAAGCGCGCGGGTGCCTGGATGAACGGCTGCATCAGCCGGCGCCTGACGGCGCAGGGCGTACAGCTGCCGGCGGCGTATCTGGTGTGCAATTTTGCCCCGCCGACCGGGGGTAAGCCGGCCCAACTGACCCACCAGGACGTCACCACGCTGTTCCATGAGTTCGGGCACGGTGTGCACCATTTGCTGACGCGCCAGGATGTGGCCGCGGTGGCGGGTATTCACGGCGTGGAGTGGGATGCGGTGGAATTGCCCAGCCAGTTTCTCGAGAACTGGTGTTGGGAGCGGGAGGTCATCGATCTGATCAGCGGCCATGTGGATACCGGCGAGCCGTTGCCCGAGCCGTTGTTCCAGCGCATGCAGGCGGCCCGTACCTTCCAATCGGGCTTGTTCATGGTTCGCCAGCTGGAGTTTGCGTTGTTCGATTTCCGGCTGCATCGACACTATGATCCCGCAGCGGGTGCGCGTATCGAGCCCACGCTGGCGGCGGTGCGTGATGAGGTCGCCGTCATTATCCCGCCGGCCTGGAACCGCTTTGCCAACAGCTTCAGCCACATTTTCGCCGGGGGCTATGCTGCCGGTTATTACAGCTACAAGTGGGCGGAAGTCCTGTCGGCGGATGCCTACAGTGCGTTTGAGGAGCACGGGGTGTTCGACGAGGCCACCGGCCGGGCCTTTCTCACCGAGGTGCTGGAGCAGGGCGGTTCGCGAGATGCATTGGAGAGCTTCAAGGCCTTCCGCGGCCGCGAGCCGCGTATCGACGCGTTGCTGCGGCACAGTGGCATAGCGGCCTGAGATCACCGGCGGGGGCCGAGCCCGTTTCCCGCCTTGCTGCTCCGGTTGGATGTGAACCATCTACCTGCACCC
>CBFGWV010000141.1:0-12336 GCA_965652545.1 uncultured Candidatus Competibacteraceae bacterium
CGCAGCAGAGACTGGGCGATGTCCGCCGCCGCCTGCGGACGGGCGACACGCAGGGCGTTGGCGCGCATTGCGGTCATTCGCTCGCCGGCGCCCAGCCAGCGTTGCAGGTGCCAAGCCGCGTCGCCCACATCGTACAAGCGTACGGCAGCGCCGGATTCCAGCAGGTACTCGCAATTGCGCTGTTCCTGGCCGGGGATAGGCGCGGCCAGGGCCAGCGGTTTGCCTTTGGCGAGGGCTTCGTTGCAGGTCAGCCCGCCCGGCTTGGTGACGATCAGGTCCGCGGCGTCCATCAATTCGTGCATGTTGTCGACGAAACCATACACCGTCACCGGCAAGGGCAGCGTGGCGGCGCGTGCGCGGCAGGCCGCCTCCAGCTCGCTGTTGCGCCCCGCCACCACCACCAGGCTCAAGCCGCAGTCCGCCCCGGCGAACGAGTCCAGCATGGCCAGCAACGGGCCGACTCCGAAGCCGCCGGAGAGCAGCAGCACCGTGGGACGCTCGGGCAGGCCCAGCGTCGCGCGCATGGTCGGCGCCAGCGCGCTCTGCGCGAACACCGGGTCGATCGGAATACCGCTGACGCTGATACGCCCGCTGTCGATGCCCTTGCGCACCAGCTCCCGTGCCGCCGCCTCAGTGGCCACGTGGTAGTGGTCGATGTGCGGGTATACCCAGAACCCGTGCGGGCTGATGTCGGTGACCACGGCGTGCACCGGAGTGCTGAGCCGGCTGCGCCCCTTCATATCGGAGAGCAGTTCCAGCGGCAAGAAATGGGTGCACAGAATGGCCTGTGGCTGGGTGCGCTCAAGGAGTTGGCGAAAGGCCCGGCTGTTCAGCTGATCGAAGGCCAGCCGCGCACGCACCGTCATATTGCCAGGTGGCCTCACGGCATCATAGCGGTCGTACAGATAGCCCCACAGTTCCGGTGCGCGTTGTATCAGGTCGATATATGCCTTGGTGTACATGCGGCGGAACAGCGACGTCGTGCAGTCCAGAGTGTCGACCACCCGGTGCCCGGGGCTGCCGGACTGATCCAGCGCGGCGGCGATAGCTTGAGCGGCGCGGGTGTGCCCGGCGCCGGCCGTGGCATGGAGTAGAAGAAGCGGGGTGGAGGCAGCGCTGGTCATCGGAGCCTTTATCGTTGGTATCGGTGCGTCGGGCCGGTTCCAACAGACGTCAGGCCCCGCCTGCAAGCAGGATAGTGAGGATCGGGTGTTCCGACTACGGGGGGGCGGACTGGACGGCGGTCTACGGCCGCGCGCAGTCGGTTTCGCGAGTGCTCTTGGCGGAGGCGCCAGGCATGTTTTCAAGCTGCTTGAGGCGGCGGCGGATGTTCTCGCGTGCCCGGGTTTCGCACAGTTCGTAAAAGTAGCGGGTGTAGTAGATCTTCGGCTTGCTCAGCAACCAGGAGAGAAAGCGGCCTTCGCAACCGCAGTACTCCGAAAAGCCGAGGTCTTCGCGCTCATGGCGCAGCTTGTCGCCATCCTGGGCAAAGCCGCTGGAGGGGCGGGCGAGACCGGAGAGGTCGATATCCACCGCATAGGCCGTGTCGGTATCGGCCGGCTCGCCGCAGTGGGTGGTGGCGCGGATGATGGCGGCGGCCTTGGCGACTGCGGGCATGCCGGCACCGCGGGACTCCAGCCAGCGGGCGCTGTGCTCTTCGTTGTCGGGGCTGCCGGGGCGGTAGATCACATCGTGGCACCAGATGGCCAGTTCTACCGTTTCGGGCGAGGGGATATGTTCGCGGGCCTTGTCGAGTACCTTCAGGCAGCGACCGATGTGCCCGAAATTGTGATAGTGACGGGTCGGCTCGCTATAGCGTGCGGCCAGCTCTTCCCAGACCGCATCCCCGTTCTTGCCGCCCAGACTGGCCCAAAGATCGAGAAAGCGGGTGCGCAGCGCGTTCATGCGGCACTCATCCGGTCGGCGGGTGGGTCCACGGCGTACACGCCAGTGAGGCCGCGGCGGCCGCGTATCTGCACCTCGCCCACGGGGCGAAAGTGAAACCGGTCGGGGCCGGCAAGCTCTCGTGTGCGTTCAGACACCAGAATCTGACTCCCGTACTGTTTGTTGAGCGGCTCCAGCCTGGCAGCGACATTCACAGTGTCACCATACACGGTATAAGCCAAACGGTCTGCCGCGCCCACCAGCCCGCCAACCACCGTCCCTGTATTGATACCCACCCGCGCGTGCAGACGCAAGCCGTCGTCGAATCGATGATGTGCAAGTGCGTGCTGAATCTCCAGTGCCGCGCCCACGGCGGCGGCCGCGTGGTCCTCCAGCGCCGCCGGCAGGTTGAACGTGGCCATGACCGCGTCCCCGATGAACTGATCCACCGTGCCGCCGAGGGCCTCGATGGGTTTGACGACGACGGCGAAGTAAGCGTTCAACGTCGTGATCAGCTGTTCGGGACTCATCGATTCGCCCAGGCCGGTGAAGTCCTGCACATCGATGAACAGAACCGTCGCCTCGCGCCGCTCCGCCTGACCGATGGACGGTGCCTCGGCGGCTTCGGCCACACGCTGCGCCACCGGCAGTGGGACGAATCGCGACAGATCGCGCGCCACACTGGACTCGCGCACCGAACTGATCATCACCCGCTGCGCGCGGGCGATCGCCACCGCCAGGATGGCCGTGACCGCCAGAATCGCCACGATCTTGTCGAACTCCCCACCCAGCAGGATGCGGTGAGTGGTCAGGTATTCCACGTAATCGCGGGTGATGATGTGCATGTTGCCGTCGATGGCGTAGGCCAGCATCCCCAACCAACCGGCGGCCGCGACCAGACCGATGAGCAGGATGTAGCGCGCATCGAAACGCAGGGCGCGCAAGGCGATGAAAATGAAGATGTACAGCAGCGTCGGCGCCTTCAGGTAGAAGGTTGCCGGCTGCATGTACTGCAGGTGAAAACTCCAGATCAGCGCATACAGCAAGGCGACGTCCAGGAAGATGCCGAGCACCGCCGCCGCCGTTGGGAAGTAGCCGCGACGGACCATCCACAGCCGCCACAGCGTCAGGACCAGATAGGCGCCCAGCACCCACGGCACCGGCTTGAACGACTCCGGCGGCGCCGTCTTGGCGGACAGGAAGTACAAGGCCCCGAACGTGCCGACGACCACCAGTTGCGCCCAGGCGATGAGGACCTCGCCAGAGCGTTGATGGGCGTCAACCAGGGGCTTGAGCCGCCCCGGTAAGGCCGGGTGGCGCAGCGCGCCGGGCCAGATCGTCATGCTGGAAAATCCTCGTGCCGGGGCTGTAACAGCCGCCTTGTGGTTACGTGGGCCGGCAGTACCCGGATGCCCTTATCGTGAGAAGTGTAGGCGGCGCATTGACGCTCCTGGGGCGGCGGGCGAGACTTCGACGCTTTGTCCACCCGCCTGGAGCCCCCATGACCGGTCCTGAGCACAGCCGCCTCTCGCGCATGATCGAGCGCCTGGTCACTCAACGTGCGTGCATCGAATGGGCAACGGCGCAGATGCGCGGGCGCGGCGGACCGGTGCTGGAGCTGGGCTTGGGCAAGGGGCGCACCTTCGACCACTGGCGCCGGCTCGACCCCGACCGGCCGATCTTCTGCTTCGACAAGGAAATCCACGCCACGGCCGACTGCATCCCCGAGGAGAGCCGGCTGTTCGAGGGCGACTTCCGCGACACCTTGCCCGATGCGATGACACGCCTGGGGGCGCCGGCGGTCATCGTGCATGCGGATATCGGCTCGGAGAAGCCCGAGCGCGACCGCAAACTCGCCGCCGAACTGGCACCGCTGATCGACGGGGTCCTGGCGCCGGGCGGGCTGGTGCTCACCGACCGGGCGATGCAGTGCGAGGGTTGGCAAGCTGTACCGCTCCCCGATGGAGTCGGGCGGTGGGACTACTTCATCTATCGAAAAGGTTGAAACCGGCACCCGTAGGAGCGCACCCCTGTGCGCGATTCGCTCTCGGTTGGCACCCAAGGTCAAAGATTCAGTGGCGCATCGGGCCGATCGCGCACAGGGGTGCGCTCCTACAGGTGCCCAAATCAGGGCTCGGTGTTAGCGGTCTACACCCACTCGACGCCAGGCCGGCCCGCGGTGTTCAGAAATAGCCGCTCGAGGAAAACCCAGGCCGATTCATCATGTGCCAGGTGGTGAGTCAGCACCCCAACGGGCTCGCCCCCGCGGCGACGGCTCTCGGCCAGTTGGGCGGCCAGCTCGTTGATCAGCCAGGCAGGGTCGCGACAGACGCGGCCGCCCTTCCAATCGATGAGGTCGACATGTGTGTTGTGCTGGGACAGCGGGCTGGGCGCAGTGGGCCAGCCGAAGGTCGACACCGTGGTGTAGCCCAGTGCAGGCAGCGCCTGGATGACCTGCGGTGCGATCCGGTTCCACGGTGGGACCAGCACGGGTGCAACACGGTCGCCGAACAAGGCAGCGAGGCGCGTGCGGGCCTCTGCGAGTTCCGCCAGCACCGTGTCCAATGGGCGATGATCGCCCAACTCCTGGGACTTCTGTCCAGGTGGGGCATGGTTGACGTGCGCCCAGCCATGGATGACCGGTGTGACCTCCGGATGCATGGCCACGTGTGCCGCCAGACTGCGGTCGGCATGGGCGGGAATGACCGCCAGCATCAACGGCACCCGGTAATGCGCGGTGAGTGCGGTGAGCCGGCGTAGCGCTGGGGTGTCGCTGACCGCGTCGTCATCGCGCAACCATAATCGCGCCGGTCGCTCGGCGGACCAATGGTCGAGCTCGCACCACAGGGGCTGCCAGTCGGCATCGTTCATGCGGCAGGCTCCAGCGCCGTGTTCAGCAGCGCATTCAAGCGGCGCGAGGCCACTGCCAAGGTGCGTTCGCCGTGGGCGAACCGGTACGCGCCATCGGCCAGCCGGCGACGCTCGGTAGGGTCGGTCAGCAAGCCGGCAATGGCCTCGGCCAGTGCAACCTCGTCGTCCTCGGGCGTCAGCAGGCCGCCGACACCGTGATGGACCACGGCGGGGACGCCGCCGGCACGCTGGCCCACCACAGGCAGACCGACGGCCTGGGCTTCCAGGTACACCAACCCATAGGCTTCGTTGCAGCCGGGCCATACGAAGATATCGGCACTTGCCATCAATGCGGGCACGTCGGCCGGTGCAACGTCGCGATGCCAGTGAATGCGCTCGGGAGGAAACCCAGAGAACGCCGCTTCGATCTGCCCCCGTGCGGCGCCGTCGCCGACGATGTCCAGCCGCCAGTCCAGATGCAGGATCCGGGTCAGCACCCGTGCCAGCATCAGGTAACTGTCGCGTTTATTGCTCTGGCGCATCATGGCGACGGTGACCAGCCGCCGGCCACTCGCTGAGCCGCTGGCCCGCGGCAGGTCCGCCGGCATATCGATGAACGGCGGCAGGGTCGCGATGCGGTGGGACGGCACCAGCTCGCGCAGCCCGTCGGCATCGCGTTCGGTGTAGCAAAGGTTCAGCACCGCTTGGCGCACACCCTCGACCACAGTGGCTTGCAGCGGCGCCCAAGCGGTCGCATCGCGCTTGGCGGCGTACGACGCTTCAGCGGTCACATAGGGGATGCCGCGTTGCCGGCACAATTCCGGGCCGATCAAATCGGGCGAGCGGTAGTAGGGGTGGTAGCAGAAGAACAGCGCCGGTGCGCCGTCTCTGATCCAGGCGGCGTCGAGCCGCTGACGCTCTCTGTTGGCGGCGGCCTGCAAGGCGTCGATGGCCGTCGGGTCGGGATCGCGCAGGTGGCTGCGCAGGCTGGAGACCAGGCTGACGCGATGACCGGCCAGTTCCAGGGCGCGAATCAACGCGCGCGCCATGTGCCGATCACCCGAGGGCACGGGATGATCGGGGGGTTTCAAGGGGGCATAGAACGCGATGTGCATACGCAATCCGGCGACCGCCTCAACGGGCGGCGGTGGTGTGCTCGGGCAGGTGAAGATCCACGGCCTGGGCGACGGCGAGCACCGTGACCGTGCCGGATTTGCCGCGCAGACTCACCTCCCGCGGCACAGCCACGTCCGATAAATCCACACCGGCGGCCTCGGCCGTCGCCTGGGAGAGCACCAGTTGGACCCCCAGCTCTTTGCACGCGCTCTCCAGCCGGCTGGCCGTGTTGACCGTATCGCCGATGGCCGTGATGCGTTGCACCGGGCTGTCGCTGGTGGTGCCGATATGGCCGAGCACCGCCGGCCCGGTGTTCAGGCCGATGCCGATGCTCAGCGGGGTTTTCAAGTCGTGCGCCAGGGCGGCGTTCAGCGCCTTGAGCACACCCCCCATGCCCTTGGCGGCGGCCAGGGCGTCCAGGGCGCCGGCATTGCCGCTGCGCTCCTTGCCGAATATGGCCATGATGCCATCGCCCATGAACTTGTCGACGTAGCCGTTATGGTCTTCGATCACCCGTCCCATGGGACCGAGGAACTGGTTGAGCAGGAACACCACATCGAAGGGCAGACGGTGCTCGGACATGGCGGTGAAGCCGCGCAGGTCGGCGAACATGATGGTCACCTGGCGCTCGGCGCCCCAGGAGAACGATTCCACCGTGGCCCGTTCCCGCCCCTGCCCGCCGCTGGTGGCCAGCAAGGTGGCCACGCGGATCGGCACGTTGGGTCGCAGTTGGCAGGCCAGGCGCATGTTATCGCTGGCGCCCACGCGCTCAAGCACCTGGCGCTCCAATGCGCTGGCCGGGGTGAGCGCATCCAGCCCCTCGATGACGCGCACCTGACAGGTGGAGCAGCGTGCCCGCCCACCGCAGACCGACGGGTGCGGCACCCCGTGCATGCGGCTGACTTCCAGCAGCGTAAAGCCGGGTGGGCTGTTGACGGTTGGCCCGCCCACATAGCTGATGCGCACCACCGAGCGGAAGCGATCGAGCAGAGTGCGGCCGACGCGGTAGACGATCACACCACCCAGTGCGGTGATATAAGCGCTCGTGGCGTACGCGAGAATCGTCCGCAAGGTGTCGATGTCGCCGGCCGGCAGCGCTTTGGTGGGGGCAGGAGTCAGCTCACGAATCCGCGCCGCGGTGTAGAAGCCGCCCAGCGCGAGCAAGGGCACGGCGACCGCCAGCCCCAGCAGCAGAGCGGACCAGCGTGGGAACCACGGCTTGATCTTCAGCCAGTGATAGATGCCGATGCAGCCGTGTACCCAGACCACGATCACCAGCACCGTCTGGCGCAGGGCGTTTTCCGGCCACAGTGAGGCGAGCACGTAGTGATAGTCGTCGAACGCGCCGAAGCCGGTATGGGCGATACGGGTTCCCGTGAGGTGCGGCAGCAGCAGGATGGGGATCATCAACCCGAACCCCAGCTGCACCGCCTCGCTCATGCGCATGCGCAGGGAGCGCCGCTGCACGAAGCGACGCAACCCGAGCGTCAGGTGGGTCAGTGCCGCAAGCATGAGCACAGCCGACACCGCCAGGTTGCGGGTGATGCCGGTACGCACGTCCTGGGTGCGTTGCATGATCGAGAAGTCGATCAAGCCCAGTGCGTGATTGAGCAGGTGGGTGGCCACGAAGGTGAACAGGATCAGCCCTGTGACCAGGCGCAACCGCTGTGGCGACAACCATGCCCGCCACGGCTGCTTGGACGGCTCGTGCAGCCCCGCCTGTGCCTGAAGCCGCAAGGTGGTGGTGTTGTCCACTAGGACAATTCGCCCAGGGCCCAGCTCAGGCGCTGGGCCAGAATGCGCATGACCTCCATGGCGATATCGGGGAATTCGCGCAGCAGGTTGAGGAACTCATCACGCCCGATCTTCAGCACCGACAGCTCGCACAAGGCCCGCATGGTCGCGGTGCGCGGCACGTCGGCGAGCACCGCGACCTCGCCGATGACGGCCGATTCCCCCAGCTCTGCGACCTTGCGCTCGCTGCCGTCCTCCAACTCGATGACGACCTCGGCACTGCCGGTGAGAATGACGTAGACGGCATCGCCCGGATCGCCCTGGCGGCCCATGAGCTCGCCGGGCGCGAAGCTGATCCGCTCGGAGGCGAAGGCCAGCAGTTTCAGCCTCGCCGGCGCCATATGGGCAAACAGCGGAATGCGTCGCAGCAGTTCGACTTCATCCTTCAACAGCATGGCGATCGGTCTCCCCGTGAGCCGTCTCGAATGGGTTCGATGCCGATCATGCCATTAACCGCGCATAGGCGCTCTCGCTGGCCAGCAGCGTCTGCGGTTGGCCGTGCTCGACCACCGCGCCCCGGTCGAAGACCACGACGCGATCGAACTCGCTGGAGAGCTGGTTGTGGGACACCACCCAGAGCACGCCAAACGGCTTGCCATCGGCTCCTGCGGCCTCCTCCAGCACCCGTTTGACGATCTGCCGCTGACTGGCCAGGTCCAGGGCCGGCAGTGGGCGATTGAATATGGCGTAATCCGGGCGTTTGATCAGCGCGCGGGCGATACCGAGCTTTTGCCGCTGCACCGCCGTGAGCCGTTTGCCGCCGGCGCCCACGTCGAAGCCCAGACCGAGCTCGAACACCGCATCCTCGAGACCGAGGTCCTCCAGGAGCTGGCGCAGCAGCTTCGAGGCCTTGTCCTTGGCATTGGACACCGATTGCGAGATACGCCCCATGAGGATGTTGTCCTGTAGCGAGGCGGCGCGGATATAGCGCCCGGGGTCGTAGAATTCGATTCGGTCGCGATACGCATCGGGTAGGCCTTCGCGCAATGCGGCGCGTGCAGCCACGATGCGCTGCATCAGCACCGGATCGAGCAGGCCGAGACGATGACGCGGCTCGATGTAGGCCGAGGTCAGGCGCACCAGCATGCGCCGGTCCTCGGGTGCCGCCTCGGCAAAGCCCACGTTCTGCAAGCGCTTGAGCACGGCCTGATAGTCGGGAATCTCCTCCGCGGCCATGAAGCTCAGGCGTTCGAAGAACGGGTGGTCGGGGGGCAGGTCCTGGAACAGTTCGATGGACGTCTCGGCGATGGTCCGGCCCATCTCGAACAAGGTGTGGTCCAGCGCCGTCTGCGCCAGCAGGGCGCCCAGATATGGCGTGTCCATCAACTGTGCCAGGTCGAACTCGCGCGCACCCACCGGCGCCCCGAAGAGCAGGTTCTCCGCCAGCGTCGCCTGGGTGCAGTAGCGCGTGGGGTCGAACATTTCCACCAATTGCGACTGACCGGCCTCGGCAAGGCGCTTATGGAAAGTACGGCGCACCTCGACGATGCGCTCGGTCAGCTCCGGATACGCCGTCGGGTCCACCGTGCCACGCAGGCCGAAGTCCACCAGGTCGTCGAGCAGGCTGACCAGACGCAGGATGCGTTTGGCGCGGCCGAGCAACTCGCCGGCGTTGGCGGCGCCGGCACCTTCGTAGTCGATCCAGTCCGCCTGCGGGTCGAGCACGGCGTTGCCGGTGCGTCCGGCCTCGGCGAGGTAGCGGCGCAGACCCGGGTCGGCGTCGGCGTTCTCCCGCTGGCGCATCGGCGCGTGCTTGAGCACGTAGAACAATACGTCGCGGATACTGCCCTGGGGCAGAGCAGTGTCCGCGCCGGCGTACGACAGCCGCCGGCCGGTCACTGCCTGAGGAAGATCAAAGAGGCTGGCATCGCCGATAGTGACGCGGCCGCCGCTGACCGGTTGCAGGCGGGCCAGTACCTCGGCGACGACTTCACCGCCGCTGTTGACCGGGCCGACGATCGCCACCCGCTCGCCAGGGGCCAGCTCCAGCGAGGCGCGCTCGATGAGCCGGGCGTCGGTGTCGTCGGTGACCGTGAGGTTGCTCACACGGATGGGGCCGCTCAGCGCAGCGATCGGCGTCGTCACCGGCGCCTGCAAGGCCGCGTCGAGGCTGCCGTCCACGGCGAACTGGTTCATCACTTGGTTGAACTTCACCTCCACGTCCAGGCGTTGCTGATCCCAGTCGATGAGCTCCTTGATCGGCGAGGGCAGGTCTTTGTACGCGGCGATAACAGCCACCAGTTGGCCGATGTCCAGCTTGCCCTGGAGCGCAAAGTAGCCACCGACGGCATAGAACAGAAACGGTGTGATCTGCGCCAAGAAGTTATTGAGAAATTTGACGAAAAACTTGCGCCGGTAGAGCTCGTAGCGGATCTCGAAGATCCGCCCCAGGCGGGCGGTGACATCGGCCCGTTCGTAATTGGAGGTGTCGTTGACGTGCACCTCGTGGATGCTGTCGACCACCTCACCGACACGGCCGGACAGCTCGCGGGCGGTGAGCTGGCGCTGCTTGCCCAGGACGATCAGGCGCCGTCGCAGTTGCGGGATGATGAACATCTGGATGGCGATGATGCTGATGGCGATCATGCCCAGCCACACGTTCTGCACCAGGATGAACGCCATCGCGGTCAGCGCCTGCCCGGCCAGGAACAACGGTTGGGCGAAGGCATCGCCGATGAAACCACCCAGGGGCTCCACCTCATCCTTGACCATGCTGGCGACTTCCGAGGACTTCACCCGACGGAAGTGCGTGGGCGGGAAGCGCAGCACGTTGTCCATCAGCTCGAAACGCAGGCGGCGCAGCATGCGCTCGCCCAGCAAGCCCTTGTATGTGTTGATGTAGAACTTGAACAAGCCGTTGACGATCACCAGCAACAGGAACATCGCCGAGAGGGCGAACAAGGTGCCGTAGCGATCGAGGTCGAAGCCGCCGAACAGCTCCAGCCGGCCACTGTCGGCCAGCCAGGTGGGTACGTTGAAGGCGATTTCCAGAAACGTGCGGGTGTCCCCGGCCGTTTCGAAACCCTCACCCTGTATGGGACCGTTGACGATGCGCTTGGGTAGCTCCAGCGACAGGAAGTACGTGGGCAGTGACGCCAACACCACGCAGAGGATCCAGATCTGCTGCGGACGGGTGTGGTTCCAGGTGTATCGGAACAGGGATGGAATCATCGGCCGGGCTCCGCGGCGAGCACGACGAACCGGCGCTGGGCATAGGGCGAGTGGGCTATCCTGGCATCCTCCAGTTTCAGATCGAGTGCGCAGACCGTGGTCAGCCCCGGCCGGTTCAACACGGCGGGGATCTGCAAGGCTGCACGCTCCAGCGCGGGGGCATAGTCGACCACCACCACCGCGGCGTTGTCGATAAGCCCGTACAATCGCTCAGCCAGCACGCTGCGGCTGCCCAAGGGCTTGAGCGACAGGCCGATCATGACCAAGGCGTACTGCCGTGGGGGCACATCGACATCCACCGCCTGGAACTTGGCGGCGATGTGCCGGACCCGGCAGGGGCTGCCGTTCAGCTGTTCGGCACTGTAGGGATCGGCCTTCGGGTCGATCATCAGCACCGAGCGCGGCGTATGGGTGAGAAAGCCGGTAATCGGCCGCGGATGCCCGCCGAGTTCGACGATATGGTCGATACCGCGGACGAAATGCGCGGCCAGGACTTGGCGAACATCGGCCGCAGGACCGGTCAGATGCGGTACATCCTGGGACGCCTTCAGGCTGGCGGTGTCCATAAACGGCAGTTCCGGGATCATGATGTCGGACGTCCCCGTTATACGAGCTCTTGAAGAGGTTTGGATGAGCGATTCGTCTATGTCCAGCGCGGCGGTGCAGCGCGAGGGCTTTGTCTTCGACCTGTTGCGAGGCATTGCCGCCTTTACGGCCAGCCCGCTGGTGCAGGACCTGGCGCGTACCGCTGGCGACCACCCCGCGGCGGCGCTGGATCATGCGTTCAATCACAAGCAGGTGGCGTGCAAGCTGTGGTTGCGCGATGCCTTGCTGGAGACGCTCGGGCCGCGTCACGGCCGGGTGTGGATACTCGGCGGCTGGTATGCGGTGCTCGCGGCGATGCTGCTTGATGATCGGCGCCTGTCCTTTGACGAAATCGTTTCGATCGACCTGGACCCGGACTGCGCCCCGGTGGCACTGACGCTGAACCGGCGCCATGCGCGCGAGGGCCGCTTTCGGGCGCAGACCGCGGATATGTATGCCCTGGATTATGCACCCGGGGAGGCGGCGGCGGACATTATCATCAACACCAGTTGCGAGCATATCCCCGACTTGCCTGCCTGGCTGGCCCGTCTGGGGCCGGGGCGCACGGTGGTGCTGCAATCCAACGACTACTTCGACGAGCCCGAGCACGTCGCCGCGGTGGCGGACCTGGAGGCCTTCATCGCCCAGGCGGGGCTGTCGACGATGCACTACGCCGGTAGCCTGCCGCAGAAGAACTACACGCGGTTCATGTTGATCGGGCAGACGTGACTTGGCTGCTTGCGTTGACGCATCAAATCGGGTGTGACCTGCGTTCCTCGCATGGTGCCGTCGGAGGGGGCTGGCGCCCAAACCCGCCTGCGGCCGAGCCGGTAGGTCGTGTTCCGACGCGCTGTAAACACGTCCGTGTGAGCTCGACGGCAGCATCCATGCTGCCGACGGTCGGTCCACGACCTACCGGCCCGGCCGCAGGCTCAC
>CBFGWV010000142.1:0-12304 GCA_965652545.1 uncultured Candidatus Competibacteraceae bacterium
TCAGCGCGGGTCGGTCGCCTGCATCGACGGACGACCGGCCACCTGCGCAAACCAGTCCGACAGACGCGGGGCTCCATCCCGCCAGCCCAAGTGGTCGTGACGCAAATCGAGATAATCCAGCGCCGTGGCGACCGCGATACCATCAAAGCCGAAGCCCTCGTCCACCCCGCCCCAGGCGGCCTCCAGCGTGGCCACCAGACGCAGGATGGCGCGCTCCTGCATCGCCTGCCATTCCGCCCAGCGCTTCTCCTCCGGCCGGCGCATCTTCTCCACCGTCGCAGCCAATGCACTGTCAATGGTCGCCTGGGCGAGCGCAGCGCGATGCAGGATGCGCCAGCGCTCCGCACCGGCGGCCGACAGCAGCGGCATACCCGGCAAATTCGCATCCAGGTACTCGGCGATCAGCGCGCTTTCGATCATGCCGCTGCCATCGTCAAGCACCAGGGCCGGCACCTTGCTGCTCGGCGCGATCGCCGTGTAGCTGTCGGTCTCTGCCCACGGGTCGGCGCTTTCGAAACTCACCTGGTCCAGGCCATCACGCTCGTGCACCACCAGGGCACATCGCCGGGCATAGGGAGAGGTCTTGCTGATGAACAGTTTCATACCAATCGTCCAGCAACGCAGGAGGGGGTCGAAACGTTAGCACACTGCACGTGCACCTTCCGTGCGCAGGCTCCTCACGATATGTAACAGAGTCGTCAAAAACACAGAAATAAAAAAAATTGTAACAATCATTAGCACACTAACCGATCTGGCCTATGGTTGCGGCAACCGAGACGACCGAGTACTTGGCAATCTTCCGCAAGCAATTCGGCCGGTTGCGGCGTACACCGCACCGCTCAGGGGCAAATAGGTTATGCCCCATACGGCCTAGTCTTGTCGCTAAGCAGCATTTTTGCTTCCGATGTAGATCAAAGGGGGGACCGAGTCGCCAATGGCCACTGTTCAAAACGAAGCACTGCCCGCGGGCAGCGTTCCGGCGGTACCTGTCGGCACAGTACGCAACCCCGGCAGGGGCTGGCTGCACAGCCTCGGCGCCCGGGCACTGCTCGGCCTGCTGATCGTCATCGCCATCGTCACCCTCGGCGTATTCGCGGTGATCGAAACCCAGGGCAAACGACTGGTCCTCGATGAATCGGCGCGACTGATCGAACAAATGGGCAACACTGCCGTGTCCGGCCTGTTGGTACGCACCGACGAAATCGCCGCCCTCACCCGCACCCAGGCGGCAATCGCCGAACGCCTCCCTTACGAGGTCGAGGCCTTCATGCAGACCCTGCCCAATGTGATCGACTTCGCCGGCGATACGGCAGTGGCCGGCGGTGGCGTATGGCCGGAGCCGTACCGCTTCGATGCCCAGCTCGAGCGACGCAGTTTCTTCTGGGGCCGCGACGCCGCCAACAACCTCCAGTACTTCGATGACTACAACCAGCCCGGCCCGGGCTATCACAACGAAGAGTGGTACGTCCCGGCGCGCTTCCTCGCACCGGGGGATTGTTACTGGAGCCAGTCCTATATGGACCCGTACTCCTACCAGCCCATGGTCACCTGCACCGTCGCCACCGAGGACGGTGGCGGCTTCTCCGGCACAGTGACCATCGATTTGCGTCTGGAGGGCCTGCAAGCCTTCGCCGACGACTGGCGGCGCAAAACCGGCGGCTATGTATTCATCGTCGATCGCAACAACCGCTTCATTACCTTCCCCGAACCGGAACGGGTCAAACGCATCGCAACCGATGCCGACGGCAACCGCACCGAAGACTTCATCCTCGCCGACGAACTGGCCCAGAGCGAGCCGCGCTTCACGCCGCTGGTGGCGGCCATGGACGCGCTCAATCGCGACACCATCGCCGCCGCCCGGCAGACCATGGGCGAGCGCTTCGACCACGTGTCGAGTGCCATCGACCAGGGCAGTTACCAAGTCGACGCCGAACAGTCGCAGCTCATCGCCGCGGTGACCGCCGACCCGCTGCGTCAGCGCTTCTCGATCGAAAGCAGCACCTTGTACGACACCGTGGACCTGCCCGACGACCCGCTGCTGGGCGAGACGGCCACCGGCTATGTCTTCCACGTGCCGGAAACCTATTGGAAGCTCGTCGTGGTCAAGCCCCTGGCCGAGGCGACCGCGGTAGCCGACACCCTGTCGCGATCGCTGCTGGTGTACCTGCTGGTGACGATTCTGGTGGTGATGGCGGTCGCCTATCTGGTCTTCAACCGCTTCCTGATCATGCCGTTGACCGGCGCCGATAGCGTCATGCGCAAAGTCGGCGAGTTGATCAACCAGCGCCGCTACCTGGAGCTCAAAGATCACCACATTCAGACCCGCAGCCGCACCGAAATCGGCCGACTGGGCGACTCGATCAACGCATTGATCGACCGGGTGGTGGACAACGAGGGCGCCCTGGCACGGGTCAATGTGACCCTGGAGCAAAAGGTCGAGGAACGCACCGCCGAACTGTCGCGGGCGCTGGCGCAGCTCAAGGCCTCGCAGGCGCAACTGGTGCAGTCGGAAAAAATGGCCATGCTCGGCCAGATGGTGGCCGGCGTCGCCCACGAGATCAACACACCGTTGGGTTACGTCAAAAACAACGTGCTCATCACTCGCGACTGCATGGGTCAGTTCGACGAGTTGCTCGCCGCCGGTCGGCGCCTGGCGCAGGTGCTCAAGCGCGAGGATGCCAGCGAAAACCAGGTCCACGCCGCCCTGGCCGAGGTCTCGAGCCTGGCCGGCGAGTTGTCCGAGCAGAACCTGTCGGAGGATTTGCGCCAAATCCTGGAGGACACCTTGTTCGGGGTCGAACAGATCTCCGAGTTGGTGGTGAGCCTGCGCAATTTCGCTCGTCTGGACGAATCCAAGGTCAAGGCCGTCGATGTGCACGAGTGCATCGAAAGCGCATTGAAGATCGGGCGCAATGCGCTGAAGAACAGGGTCGACATCCGCAAGCGCTATGGCAAACTGCCCGCGGTGTCGTGTTCGCCGGCGCAGATCAACCAGGTGGTGCTCAACATCCTCAACAATGCCGCCCAGGCCGTCGAGGACGATGGCATCATCGCCATCGCCACCGAGGCAGATGATCGCTACGTGCACATCAGCATCCAGGACAATGGCAAGGGGATCGCCGAGGCGCATCTGGGCAAGGTGTTCGAGCCGTTCTTCACCACCAAGGCGGCGGGTGAAGGCACCGGCCTGGGCCTTGCCATCTGCGCCCAGATCGTCGAGCAGCACCAGGGCCGTATCCGGGTAGCATCCAAAGTGGGCAAGGGCACCCGCTTTGTGATCAGTCTGCCCATCCGTCGCAGTGAGGATCACACGGAGTGATCCGGGGGGCACCGACATGAGCAAACCCAAGGTTCTCTTCATCGACGACGAGGAGCGTATCGTGCGCTCGCTGGCGATGCAGTTTCGCGCCAGCCATAGCGTGCATACGACGACCGATCCCGATGAGGCCCTGGACCTGGTCCGCCGCGAACACATCCACGTCGTGGTCAGCGACCAGCGCATGCCCCGAATGACCGGTGTAGAACTGCTGCACCAGGTTCGAGCGATTTCACCCAACTCTCTGGGTGTGCTGCTCACCGGCTATGCCGACCTGCCCGCGGTCATCGGCGCCATCAACGACGGTGAGATCTTCCGCTACATCACCAAACCCTGGGACCCGATCGAGTTTCGCGACGTGCTGAGCAAAGCGACCGAGATCGCCCTGCAACTGGAACACACCGACGCCCCCCCGGCGACCGAGCCCGCGCAAGCCTTGATCAGCGATTACCGCATCCTCGTCATCGACGACAACCCGGAAATCCACGAGACCATAGCCCAACAGTTCCATGAGCGTTACCCGGTGCACCTGGCGCGCACCTTGGAGCGGGCGTACGACCTGCTCTCGAACCAGGACATCGCCCTGGTGATCTCCGACCTGCGTCTGGAGGGCGAGGACATCACGCCGGTACTGGGCACCTTGAAGCGCTACAACCCCAACCTGCTGACCATCGTCCTGACGTCCATGCAGGACTCCGGCTTGTTGATCAACCTGATCAACCAGGCCCAGGTCTTCCGCTATCTGCCCAAGCCGGTACGCCCCAACCTGCTGGACAAAAGCGTGGAGGCGGCGCTCAGACATTACCAGCGGCTGCGCCAGACACCCGAGTTGGGCATCCGCCATCGCGTCGACAAGCCCGCGCACGAAGGCGCCGTCTCCACCCGCATCCTCGGCTTCCTCAAACGGGTGAAAGACCGCTTCGCCATCGCCTGAGCAGTTACCCCGACCACGGGGGTGGGCGCCTGCGGATGGGCTGCGACTTGACGATGGCGCTGTTGGTCTGGGCGACATCGGCGATGCGATCGAGGATCTCGTCGAGCTGCTCCACCGACCGCAGGAGCAGGCGAGCGACATAACAGTCCTCGCCGGTCACTTTGTCGCACTCGCAGAACTCCGGTATCTCCGTGATCAGTTTCTGCACGATGTGCAGCTTGCCCGGCAGCGGCCGGATGCGGACGATCGCCTGCAAGGTGTAGCCCAGCGCCCGCGGATCGATGTCGACGGTGAAGCTGCGGATGACCCCTCGCTCCTCCAGGCGACGCAGTCGCTCCGAAACACTCGGCGAGGACAAACCGACAAGCTGCGCCAGCGCCTTCAGCGACACCCGCGAATCCTTGACCAGCACCGCGACAATGCGTTGGTCGATATCGTCCAGCATGCTCGACTCCCCAAGACAACCCAAAAGAACGCCTAATTAATAAAGGACAGATCAGGGAACAGCCTTATCGTATCCATGTAAACAGTAGCATCCATGGCGCACGATCACCCTCACGATATTCATCAGGGGTGAGCAATGAACGAGAAGACACGCGGGACGGTGGAGATGACCGCCGCCATGGTGATACTGGGGACGATCGGCTGGTTCGTCGTCCTCTCCGGCCGGCCAGTCATGGACGTGGTGTTCTGGCGCTGCCTGTTCGCCGCCATCACCTTGTTTGTTGTGTGCGCTGCGCTGGGCCTGCTGCGCGGACACCTCACACCCCGCCTGGTGGGCATCGCCGCCCTCGGCGGCATGGCCATCGTGATCAACTGGGTGTTGCTGTTCAACGCCTATTCGCTGGCCTCGATCTCCATCGCCACGGCAATCTACAACACGCAGCCGTTCATGCTGGTGGGCTTTGGAGCGCTCTTTCTCGGTGAACGGCTCACGCCGACCAAGCTCGCCTGGCTTGTGATCGCCTTCATCGGGATGCTGCTGATCGTGCAGGCGAAGCCCGATGCCGGCTATGTCGGCACGAACTACGCCGGTGGCATTCTGATGGCCCTGGCGGCAGCCTTCTTCTGGGCCGTGGCGGCCATCATCACCAAGAAGCTCTCCGGTACGCCGCCGCATTTGATCGCGCTGATCCAGGTCTGTGTCGGTGTCGTGATGCTCGCACCCTTCGCCGACCTGTCTGCCCTGCCCAGCGATGCCGCCACCTGGGGCACGCTGGTCACGGTGGGCGTCGTGCATACCGGTCTGATGTACATCCTCATGTACGGCGCGATCCAACGCCTGCCGACACACTTGCAGGGCTCGCTGTCGTTCATTTATCCGGTGGTGGCGATCGCGGTCGACTACTTGGCCTTCGGCCACCGGCTGCAACCGGTGCAACTGGCCGGCGCGGTCGCGATCCTGATCGCCGCCGCAGGCATGAACCTCGGCTGGGCGCTGTGGCGAACGAAAAACCCGACCGGCGAGGCACAGGCTATCGAGTGAAAGCGCCGGCGAATCCCATTGGCGGCATTCCGATCGCCTAATGCGACATGTGCATTCGCTTTTTACACTGCGGAGTCGAAAACGGGCAACTTCAGGTCGTTCGTATAGCGGCCGCGTATGGACGCCGCCCATAGACTGGCGAAAAACAACGAGAAGCGGGACCGTCCCGAATGCATACGGATGTGCAGGCGGTATTCGCCGAGCTCACGCAGGCCAAACTCGCGTCGCATTAGGAGGACGTTCATGTCACACGCCACGAGCAAATGGATTCCCGGTCGAAATGCCCTTTTCGTGCCCGGTCCGACCAACGTACCCGACCGTATTCAACGCGCCATGGTCGTACCCATGGAAGATCATCGGTCATCGAAATTTCCGGACCTCACGCGTCAGGTATTGGAGGGCTTGAAAAGCATCTTCAAAACGACCGCCGGCCAGGCCTTCGTGTTTCCATCCTCCGGAACCGGCGCCTGGGAGGCGGCACTGACCAACACCTTGTCCCCCGGCGACAAGATCCTCGCCGCCCGCTACGGGCAGTTCAGCCACCTGTGGATCGACATGGCCACCCGCCTGGGTTTCGAGGTGGAGATCCTGGAGACCGAGTGGGGCGAGGGCGCCCCGATCGAGCGCATCGCCGAGGCTTTGCGGGCCGACAAACAGCACGCCATCAAGGGCGTTCTGGTCTGCCATAACGAGACCACCACCGGCGTTACCAGCGACATCGCCGCGGTGCGCCGCGCACTCGATGCCGCAAGCCACCCCGCCCTGCTGTATGTCGATGGCGTCAGCTCCATCGGCAGCATCGACTTCCGCATGGACGAATGGGGTGTGGACCTCGCGGTCACTGGCTCGCAGAAAGGCCTCATGCTGCCCGCGGGCCTGGGCATCCTGTGCGTCAGCCCCAAGGCGCTCAAGGCGATGGACGGCGCCACGTCCCGGCGCTGTTATTTCGACCTGGCCGACATGATCAAGGCCAACGGCAGCGGCTACTTCCCCTACACCCCTGCCCTGCCGATGCTCTACGGCCTGCGCGAGTCCTTGGCCATCATCGCCGAGGAGGGGCTGGAGAACATCTTCGCCCGCCACCACCATCTGGCCGAGGGTGTCAGGGCCGCGGTCATCGAAGGCTGGGGGCTGACGCTCTGCGCCAAGGCGCCGAAGTGGTACTCGAACACGGTCAGCGCCATCGTCGTGCCCGACGGCTTCGATGGTGCCGAGGTCATCGACATCGCGTTCCGCCGCTACAACCTCGCGCTGGGTGCGGGTTTGTCCAAGGTGGCCGGCAAGGTGTTCCGCATCGGCCACATGGGCGATCTGAACGAGCTGATGCTGGTGAGCGCCATCGCCGGTGCGGAGATGGCCATGCTCGATGCGGGCATCTCCGTCATGCCCGGCAGCGGTGTCGCTGCGGCGACCTGCTACTGGCGCACCGCCATCCATGCGGCGCAGACCGGCGGCAGCCGTCCGTTGCATGCCGTGGGCGCGACCGCCAACGTCTGACGGCGCCGCACAGCAGTACGGCCTTCCGACCCGGCGGCCCGTTATGTGAATTCTCATTCGCAGTTAACGCGGCCCCTGGTCCGACGGCCTCATGGCGTGGCGCGCATTCGCCGTCCCGGTATTGCGCACAGTTCGAGGAGTCGACTATGGATATTCACGAGTATCAGGCCAAGGATCTGCTGTCCAAATACGGCGTTCCCATTTCCCGCGGCGCCGTTGCCTATACCGCGGACCAGGCGGTCTATTGCGCCACCGAACTCGGCGGCTGGCATTGGGCGGTAAAAGCCCAGATTCATTCCGGTGCTCGCGGTAAGGCCGGCGGCGTCAAGCTGTGCCGGACATATCACGAGGTGCACGCGGCCGCCGAGGCGATGCTGGGTAAACCGTTGGTGACTCACCAGACCGGTCCCGAAGGCAAGATCGTCGAGCGCATCTATGTAGAGATCGCCGAGCCCTTCGAGCGCGAGCTCTATCTCGGCTTCGTCCTCGACCGCAAGGCCGAGCGTATCCGCGTGATCGCCTCCACCCAGGGCGGCATGGACATCGAAGAGATCGCCCGCACCGCGCCCGAGGCCATCCTCCAGACCCTGGTCGAGCCCGCTGTGGGCCTGCGTCCGTTCCAGGCGCGCGAGCTCGCCTTCGGCCTCGGGCTGAACATCAAGCAGGTCAGCAGCGCGGCGGCGGCCATCATGGGGGCTTATCGCGCCTTCCGCGACCTGGACGCCACCATGGTGGAGATCAACCCCTTGGTGCTGACCAAGGACGAGCGCGTTCTGGCCTTGGACGCCAAGATGTCCTTCGACGACAACGGGCTGTTCCTCCACCCGCAGATCGCCGAAATGCGCGACCACGCGCAGGAGGACCCGCGCGAGGCCGAGGCGGCGAAGTTCGGCCTCAACTACGTCGGCCTCGACGGTGACATCGGCTGCATCATCAACGGCGCCGGCCTGGCCATGGCCACCATGGACACCATCAAGTACGCCGGCGGCGAGCCGGCCAACTTCCTGGACGTCGGCGGCGGCGCCTCGCCCGAGCGGGTGGCCACCGCTTTCCGCCTGGTGCTCACCGACCCCAACGTCTCGGCCATCCTGGTGAACATCTTCGCCGGTATCAACCGTTGCGACTGGGTCGCCGAGGGTGTCATCCAGGCAGCCAGGGACCTGGAGGTGCCGTTGGTGGTGCGCCTGGCCGGCACACATGTCGAGGAAGGCCGCAAGATCATCGCCGACAGCGGTCTGCCGATCATCAGCGCGGACACCTTGCTGGATGCCGCGCAAAAGGCCGTGGAGGCCTCCACCGCCCACCGGGCACGCCGCGACGCCGACAAGGAGCAACACGCATGAGCATTCTGATCGACCGGGACACCCGGGTCATCATTCAGGGCTACACCGGTGACAAGGCGAGTTTCCACGCCAAAGAGATGATCGACTACGGCACCAACGTGGTCGGCGGGGTCACCCCCGGCAAGGGTGGCCAGTTGCACCTGGAGCGTCCGGTGTTCAACACCGTCAAGGACGCGGTGAAGGCCACCGGCGCGACGGCCAGCCTGGTGTTCGTGCCGCCGCCGTACTGCGCTGATGCCATCATGGAAGCCGCCGACGCCGGTCTGTCGCTGGTGTGCGTGATCACCGACGGAATTCCCGCGCAGCAGATGATGCAGGTCAAGCGCTACCTGATGCGCTACCCGCGCGAGCGCCGTACCACCGTCGTCGGCCCCAACTGCGCGGGCATCATCAGCGCCGGCAAGGCGATGCTGGGCATCATGCCCGGGCACATCTACCGGCAGGGACCGGTAGGCATCGTCTCGCGCTCCGGCACACTGGGCTACGAGGCCGCCGCCCAGCTCAACGCCTTAGGGCTTGGCGTGTCCACCAGCGTGGGCATCGGCGGCGATCCGATCAACGGCAGCTCGTTCCTCGACCACCTGAGCCTGTTCGAACAGGATCCGGAAACCGAAATCGTCGTCATGATCGGCGAGATCGGCGGCCCGCAGGAAGCCGAAGCCGCCCAGTGGGTGCAGGCGAACATGACCAAGCCGGTAGTCGGCTACGTGGCCGGACTGACCGCGCCCAAGGGCCGGCGCATGGGCCATGCCGGGGCGATCATCTCGGTCAGCGGCGACAGCGCGGCCGAAAAGGCCGAGATCATGCGCGGCCATGGCCTGATGGTCGCCCCCAGCGCCTCGGCACTCGGCCAGACCGCCCTGGAGGCTCTTCGCGCCAAGGGTGGCGCCTCATCACTCAACGACAGGACATCCGCGTCATGAGCTTTACCCTGATCGACCAAGCCACTGCACGCGCCCACCGCTCGGAGCTCGCCGTCCCCGGGTCCAACCCGGCGATGTTCGAGAAGGCCGCCCGCTCGGCCGCCGATATCATCTTTTTGGACTGCGAAGATGCCGTCGCCCCCGACGACAAGGAGCAAGCCCGCCGCAACATCGTTCAGGGCCTGAACGAGATCGACTGGGGCAACAAGACCATGATGGTTCGCATCAACGGTCTGGACACCCACTACATGTACCGTGATGTGGTCGATATCGTGGAGAACTGCCCACGGCTGGACATGATCCTCATCCCCAAGGTCGGGGTGGCCGCGGACGTCTATGCCGTCGACATGCTGGTGACACAGATCGAAACCGCCAAACGCCGCGATAAGCGTATCGGCTTCGAGGTGCTCATCGAAACCGCGCTGGGCATGGCCAATGTCGAAGCCATCGCGCAAGCGAGCAAGCGGCTGGAGGCCATGTCCTTCGGCGTGGCCGACTATGCCGCCTCCACCTGCGCCCGCACCACCGTGATCGGCGGCGTCAACAAGGACTACGGCGTGCTCAGCGACAAGGATGCAGACGGCCGGCGCGAGTACTACTGGGCCGACCAGTGGCACGCCGCGCAGACCCGTATGCTGGTTGCCTGCCGCGCCTATGGCCTGCGCCCCATCGACGGGCCGTTCGGCGACTTCAACGACCCCGACGGCTACCTGGCCGCCGCCAACCGCGCCGCGGTGCTGGGCTACGAGGGCAAGTGGGCCATCCACCCCTCGCAAATCGAGCTGGCCAACCAGGTCTTCACGCCCTCCGAGGCCGAAGTCGGCAAGGCCCGCCGCATCATGGACGCTATGGCCCAGGCTGCCCGCGAGGGTAAAGGAGCGGTATCGCTGGACGGTCGGCTCATCGATGCGGCCAGCATCCGCATGGCCGAGGCCTTGCTGCGCAAGGCCGGCGCCGTAGGCTGACGAGCGGATAAGCGCCGGGCGGCTCAGTCCCCCGGCGCGCCGCCCTTCTCCAGGCGGTCGAGATGCTGACGGATATGGGCCGCTTCGGCCGCCGTGTGCGCCAGCGCGATCGCCTGGTCGAAGGCGCAGCGAGCGTCCTGCAGACGCCCAAGCTGGGTCAGGAACGCACCACGGGCCCCGTGGTAATGGAAATATCCGGACAACTGCGGGGCCAAAGGTTCGATCATCGCCAGGGCGTCGGCCGGCCCGCGCGCCTTGCTGACCGCCACGGCGCGATTGAGCGTGACCACCGGCGAGGGGTGCATGGCCTCCAGGATCGCATACAACTGATCGATCTCCGTCCAGTCGGTGTCCTCCGGTCTCGCTGCGCGAGCATGTAACGCAGCAATGGCCGCCTGCACCTGGTAGGCGCCCGGACGGCGATGGCGCAAAGCCTTGTCGACCATGGCCAAACCTTCGTCGATCATCTCCCGGTTCCAGCGGCTGCGATCCTGATCCTCCAGCAGGATGATCTCCCCTTGCGCATCCAGCCGTGCCGGCGTTCGCGCGTGCTGAAGCAGGAACAACGCCAGCAGACCCATGATCTCCGGCTCGCCAGCAAACAGCCGCAGCAGCAGACGCGCCAGACGGATGGCCTCATCGCATAAATGCGCCCGCACATGCTCCGTGCCACCGCTGGCCGAATACCCCTCGTTGAATATCAGATACAACATGGCGGCCACCGCACCCAGGCGCTCGGCCCGCTCCGGCGCGCCCGGCGTCTCGAACGGCACGTCCGCCGCGGCGATACGCCGTTTGGCACGGGTAATGCGCTGCTCCATCGCGCTCTCGCTCACCAAAAACGCGCGGGCGATCTCCTTGACCGACAAACCGGAGACGATCCGCAGCGCCACCGCAATCTGCTGGATGGCCGGCAAATCGGGATGGCAGCAAATGAACAGCAGACGCAATACGTCGTCGCGGTAGTGCGCGTTGTCCAGCCGCTCGGCCAGCGTCGTCTGAGTATCCTCATCGTCATCGGAAGCCATGTCCTCCTCCGGCAGCGGCTCCGTCCGCTTACGCTTGCGCACCTCATCCAACCCGGAATTGCGGCCGACAAAGATCAACCACGCCGCCGGATCACGCGGCGGGCCGTTCTCCGGCCAATGCTTCAACGCCTTCAGACACGCCTCCTGGAACGCCTCCTCGGCTAAATCCAGATCGCGGAAATAGCGCAGCAACGCACCCACTGCCTGGGGACGCGCCGAACTCAACGCCGCCTCGATCCAGGCCATATCGCTCACGCGCCCATACTCCCCGGCTTGAACACCCGCAGCGGGCGGATCTCCAATGCACCGCCTTCCCCGACCATCTCGCGCGCGAGCTCGATCGCCGCATCGAGCGAATCGCAGTCGACGACATAAAAGCCCAACAGTTGCTCCTTGGTTTCGGCAAACGGACCGTCCAGCACCCGTGCCTCGCGCCCGCCGCGCACCGTGGTCGCCGCCGTGGTCGGCATCAGGCGCGCCACCGGACCCAGACGCCCCACGTCAGCGAGCTTTCCTGTCGCCTTCGCCCGCTGGGCGACGACAGCCTCTTCGGTTTCCCGGGACCAGGCATTGACGAGCGATTCGTCGTGATAGCAGAGGATGGCGTACAACATGCGAGTCTCCTTCGTCGTTGCTCCAAGGACGAATGATCGACCACTACGCCGACATCGGCACAGCAAAAAGGAACCGGTAACGGCAACCGGCTTCTGGCTCGGCAACACGAGCTTCGGCTCAGCTCAACGTTGAAGGCCTATCAGACGGCCGGCTTTCAGCCGGCTACCGAGTGCAACTCGGTGATCCCAGGGGGTGGC
>CBFGWV010000143.1:0-12257 GCA_965652545.1 uncultured Candidatus Competibacteraceae bacterium
TCACCTGCGCCCGTGAGGCGACCTCGCGCAGCTCTGCCATGCGCTTTTGCAGCACGACGCCGGACTCGCGGATTTCCTCCGCAATCTCGCACACATCGGCGTAGGAGCGCTCCTCGTCCTTCAGCCACTCCATGTTGCCCAGAGCGACGGCGAGAAAATTGTTTACATCGTGAATCAGGCCGCGCAGACCCGTCGCCAATGCACCCGAAGCCTCGTCGTCCCAAGCCACGGAGACCTTCTGGTCGTCGCGTCGATCTGCCACTATCGTCACCTTTGGCAATTTGCCACATTTCTGTAGTGTACTGGCACACCGATTACGCATGTCACCTCGCGCAATCGGTCAATCAGATTTAACATTTGGCAAAGCGGGCACAAAGCCCACGCAGACGAGTGTGTTGCGTGATATGGAAAGATACAAGAAGCCCCGGATCCTGGTAGTCGACGACGACCCGCAATTCGGTGCCATGCTCAAGCGGGCGCTGGAGACCGAGGCCATGGAAGTGCGGGTGGCCGAGTCGGGCCGGGAGATGCAAGGCCTGATGGACGAGCTGGAGGTCGACGTCGTCCTCCTGGACATCAACCTGCCCGACGACTCCGGCTTCGTGCTGGCGCGGGCGCTCAAGCAGCGAGACCCCGCCCTGGGGTTGATCTTCGTCTCCGGCCGTAACGACCCGGTGGACCGCGTCGCCGGGCTGGAGCTCGGCGCCGACGACTACCTGGACAAACCCGTGCGCGTGCGCGAGCTCATCGCCAAGGTGCGCAACCTCGCCTCACGGGTGCGGGTGCACGAGGCCGCCGGCCAGCCCAAGGACATCCGCCTGGGCAAGTGGAAGCTCGATCGCATCCGCCGCCGGCTGGAAACCGAAGACGGCGAGCACTGCACCCTGACCCACGGCGAGTACCGCCTGCTGGAGTCCCTGGCCGTGGAGCCGGGCAAGACCCGCACGCGTGACGAGCTGTACCTGGCCGTCAGCGGCGGCGAGCGCGACAAGAACGACCGTACGGTGGACGTGCTGGTCGCGCGGCTGCGGCGCAAGCTGGAGGACGACTCGCGCAGCCCGCAGGTGATTCGAACGGTGCCGGGGGAGGGGTATGCGCTGGTGTCTTAGGACGACATGCGTATAGACTGCTCCACGAAAGGACACGGGCTTGCGGCTGCTGTTAGTTGTCGGCAGCGCTGGAGGTCGAGCCCAAGTGTGAGGCTACAGATTATCGTACCGTTGAGAGAGCGCCCCGATATGATCCATCCGGACAGCTTACGACAGGAGAGCCCAAGTCAGTCCGGGTCCTTACCCAAGGCCCGGTACAGCCCGCCATGTTTGACACTTCTGGGTGACTTGCGGGGGTTGACATTGGCTGGTACGCCGGGTTTGGGTGATTCAGGTGAGCCTGGGTCTGAGCGGCCTTGATTATTTGACGGTACTCCAGCAGAACGCGTACCGTGTCGCCGGGTTGGGGCTCTCGTCTGGGGTCACATTACCGCTGCGTAGTGTCTCGGCAAGAAATGAGTCGTATGCCGATATTGAAATCGGCTTCGACTGCGAAGCAACCTTTGCGCACTGTGCTTGTAGCCATCGCTTTTACTATCACGGGCGAGAACGCTGGTTCCATTGGTCATGGGACGGCGATGATTTGCTGATTGCTGCTGATACCGGCGAACATGCAATCATTACCTCCAAGCATATTGCATGCGATCTGCGGGCTCCATTGAGCGACGAGCTTATGCTGGGACCAGCGTTACTGGTGGCCGGCGCATTCCATGGACGGTTCGCATTGCATGCTAGCTGCTTGACGGGGGCTCAAGGTGCCGTGGTGGTCTGCGGTGTGTCTGGAGCGGGGAAGTCCACGTTGGCTCATTCTGGGATGATGCAGCGCTCCTGGCGGCGTGTCAGCGATGATATTACCGTACTTTACCGGGGTGCTGGATCGTTCTTTGCGGCGGCTGACTACCCCCAATTGAAGCTCTCGCCGCGACAGCCGTACGATGGTTTTGGCATGGAGGCGGTTGATGTCCGCATGGTGTGTGTGCTGGGCACCGAGCCTGTAACTGACGTCGTATGCGAACCGTTGCCGCCTTTATTGGCGCTCGGCCGCCTGATCGAATCTGGGGTTTGCGGGCGCCTCTTCAATCCTGCTTTGTTGGCAAGTCAGTTGGCCTTTTTTGCCGATCTTGTCGCCAGTGTACCCGTGATGCGGCTCAATTATCCGCGTCGCATGGAACGCTTGCCCGACGTGCTGCGGTATATCGACGAGGTGGCATGGCAGGGTTGAAAGGCGATGTACATAGTTTCCGGAGGACGCTTGAATATCCGATTTGGCGCGAATGTGCGCATGCAGCGTGTCGGGGACGAAGCGGTTCTCCTGGATACCGACCGTGGATTGTATTACTCGTTGAACGAGACGGCGGTCTTGCTTCTTGAATCTCTCCTAAGTGGTTCGGATCAGGCGATGGCTATCGACTGTATCGTCGAGCGCTTTGATATCACCGCCGATGAGGCCGCAGCGGATCTTGCCCGATTACTTGACGCGCTACACGCGCAGGGTCTTATCGAAACCCAAGTTTCTCAATGACAGGGTTGGCCCTGGTGTGGGGCGATGGTCGCCGCGATGCGGCGGCAACTGTCCACGCAATGCTCAAGGCCATGTCCCATCGAGGGCGAGGGGACCCGGTGGTGTTCTCGGGGAATCGGTGGGCGCTGGGCTGCGTCGGGTTGTACGGTACTCCAATGGTTGCCGTTGATGCAGGGATCCACGTCGCCATCGACGGTTGGCTTGCCGAGCCTGATGCATTGATCCAACGGCTCGGTATGCTGCCCGAGGTATCGGACGCGCACATCGTGCTGGTGGCCTACCAGCGCTGGGGGGCGGCGTTGCCCGTTCATGTGCACGGTGCCTTGGCGGGCGTCATCGTCGACACCGCCTGTCGACGTGTGTTGGCCTTCAGGGACTACCTGGGCCAGAAGCCGCTGGTCTATGCGCACGATGGTCGCTGTCATGTCGTAGCTTCCGAAGAATCTGCCTTGGTGCGCGGGGCTTCGGTACCGGCCACGCTCTGCGACCGGTGGCTTGCCGGGTACTTCTCCCTTCAGGGGCATACCCAGCCACTGACCGCCTTCGAAGGCATCAAGGATATTCTCCCAGGCCAGGTGCTCAGCATTGATGGTGAGCGGACGACGCGACAGCGTCTGGCCTGTCCGTTCGGGCGGCGGCCTATCCACCATCGGCACATCGACCACTATACGGATGAGCTCCTCGAACGGCTAACCCGTGCAGCGCGCCGATGCAGCCGCACCCACGGCAGTCTCGGTGTCATGCTCAGCGGCGGCATGGACTCGACCACCGCCGCGGCAATGGTCGCCCCTGAGATGACCGGCCCGCACCGGATCGCAGCCTATTCGTGGACGATTCCTCGGTACCCCGATGCCGACGAGGCGCCATTCATCGTCGCCACGGCGCGCCACCTGGGTATCGACTGCATGCTCTTCGATGGCCAAGCTATGGTCGATGGCGCACCCGATGTCGTTTGGCCCGTCGTACCGGATACCCCAGTGGTTAACCTCTACCGAAGCCTCATCTGTGGGTCATACGCACAGGCCGCGACCGCGGGGTGTTCAGTCATACTCAACGCCGATTCGGCCGATCGACTCTACGGTGAGCCCGGCGAGTGGCTGCTGGCGGCCTGCCGCGATCACGCCTGGGGAGTCATCGCATGGGAGCTCTGTCGGCTGGTGCTGACCGGCGGTCCTCTCGCCCTGCGGCGCGATCGCGGGGTGGTGCGAGCATTGCGAGGTCTTCTGAGACTTCCCAATCAATCTCTGCCATCCGAGTGGTTGACACCGTATGCACGCGGGCTGCTCGATCAGACCATGTCCCTGCCGACCGAGATTGCTAACAGCCCCTGGCCGAAACGGGCAGCTGTCGTGCTCGGTTTTGGCTATGGACAAGGTATCAGCCGCGAAACCCGGTTTACCTACCCGTTTGGTCTCGATCGGCGTGATGTGTTTCGCGATCCTGACGTCGTCGACTTCTTCCTATCGATCCCCTCACATTGGATCCATCGGCCGGGAGCCGAGCGGACCAAGTTTCTGGTGCGTCATGCCATGAACGGCCGTTTACCGGAGGAGGTGCGTCGCAGGCCGAGAGGCGGCGTGCTCAGTGCCATCGCCAGGGATGCTCTGCATGGCCGGCAGGCCTGGATGGAGTCGGTCCTGTGGCGGGGCGAGCGGCAGTGGCCGCGGTTCGTCTGCGAGGATTGGCTTCGCGGTCGCTGGTCGGGGACGGACGAGACGAGTCTGATCGTCACTTGGCAGTGCCTGTGCTTCGAGCGCTGGTTGCAGGTGCTGTGAAGCGGATTGTCCCGGGGATTGGCTCCAGTCGTGTATATCAATGTAACAACTGTTCACACCTGTGCTTTGTCATTGACGTAGTATTGACACACGGATAATAGAGTCCGGGCGCAGGCGTCGCTTTCAAACCGCCTTGACGCCGCCCGGATCCCGATGCCTACACAAAAGCCTCACGAGGCTCGGCATCGGCAGCATGTGTCGAGGGTGTGAACATGAGCGCTAACAACCGATCACGCAGGTTCCACGCCCAGGTCGCGGGGATGCTGGGCTTGGCAGTCCTGTCGTCAGCGGCCTGGGGGCAGTTGGCCGGTAATCCACAGCCCGCAGCACCGAGTTGTCGCTCCGGCTTCGTCGCCGATCGCCTGATCTGGAGCGACAGCACGTTGGGGTGGCAAGGCAGCATGAACGGCTCGTTTGGCCCCCACCAGCTCTACACACAGAACGGCGTTGGCGTTCAGGCCACCATCACCGAAACCTGCGGCGGCACCTCATGGCTGGGCGGTACGCCCAACCTGTTCCTCGGTACGCTCGATTTGTGGATCGATTTGACCAACGCCGCGTGCCAGGTTCGCGTGCAGTTCGATTTCACTGCCAATGGTGCGTCCTACCCTATTCATGGACTGACCTATGACATCTGGGATGTCGACCAGGTGACCTCGGGGGGTAACAACTTCGATGACCGTCTCATCTATGACCAGCCGCCCAGCGGCTCGGTGACGCTGACGGCTGGAAGCCGGCCGACCATCGTGCCGCCTAACAGCGTTCACGGCGGGACGGAGTGCTCGGAGACCGACGCACGATGCCACGTCCGCGCGCGCTATCCGAACACGGTCGCGTCGGATTTCAGCAGCATCGGCTTTGTGTACACGAACGGGCCTGGATCTTCGGGTAACACCACGGGTCAGGCGATCGAAATCAGCGATCTGCGGTTCTGTGTCAATCCCGCCACCGTTCCGGTGAGCCTCGCCAGCATCGGCTCAACCGTTTCGGCCGAAGGTCTTGTGGTGGAGTGGACGACCGCCGCTGAGGCCGGCAACGCCGGTTTCGAGCTTTTTGGGCGTCGTGCCAGCGGCGAGTGGGAGCCCTTGACGCAGGAGCTCGTGCCCTCTGTGGGAGGGGATTCAATGACCCCGCAGCAATATAGCGTTGTGATTCCCGATGCCGGCTCGCTGGAGGAAATTGCGCTCGACGACATCGACATTTTCGGCATCAGCACCCGCCATGGCCCGTTCGCGGTTGGGCAACGGTTCGGTGTGGAGGACACGCCGCAACCGATCGATTGGAAGCGCATCAACGCCGAGCTGAAGCAGGGCGCGGGAATCGCGGGCATCAATAAATCGGCACCCGGGCAGGCCGACGCCCGCTCGGCCCGCCTGACGGTGACCGAGCCTGGCATTCAACGTGTCAGTTTCGAGGACCTGCTCGCCGCTGGCGTCGATCTCGGTGGTGTGGCGCGCGAGCGCATTGGAATCTTCGACGATGGTGAACCGGTGTCTCGGTATGTCGGCGGTGCCGAACGTTTCGGCCCCGGGAGCTGGATCGAATTCATCGGCGATGCGGGGGTTCCGACGCTGTATGCCGAAGGCAATGTCTACGTGGTGCGTGAGGACGGCGCTCAACTGCCTGCACCGTTACAGCCGCCGCTGCCCGATGCCCGTGGGCTTGAGCCGGCCCTGTATACCCACGCCGTCGTCGAAGCCGCCCAGCGTGAGTACAGCTTCTCCTCGCCGGTTGGCGATCCGTGGTACGACGCCCGTTTGCTGGCTCGCAATGGCGCGGCGGAGGTGAACCGTACGCTGAACGTTTCCGCGCCGGCGCCGGGCACCGCCCGCCTCGAAGTCGAGCTGTGGGGCGGCCTGGATTGGGCGGGTACGGAGCCTGATCACCACGTCCAAGTGCTGTTCAACGGCACACCTGTGACCGAGGAGCGGTTTGACGGAATCCAAAGCCGCCTGATTGCGGTCGACCTGCCGACCGGTCAGTTGAACGATGGGGCGAACACTGTGACGCTGCGTGTCCCCGGAGACACCGGTTACAAATGGGACATCGTCCACCTTGAGGCCGTCACGCTGACCTATCCGCGGTTCACGCACCTCGATGATGGGCGATTGAATGCCGCCGTGCCGAGTGCCTCCAACACTCTGGGCGGTGTCAGCACCTTCGTTGTCGACGGTTTGTCCGGCGATACGCTCGTCGGCTGGGGGCTGCGGCCGAACGGAAAGCTTTACCGGAACCTTATCCATGGCGGTGCGGGCAAAGCAGTCATCCCTACCCGTGAAGGTGAGAACATCCAGTACTGGCTGGCCGAGCTGGGTGCGGAGGCGAAACCGGCTATTGCCGCCGACGTGCCGGCACCCCTTCCGGCGGCCTCCGCGCAGTACCTGATCGTGACCCATCCAACATTGCTGGGAAGCGAGATCGACGAGTTGGTCGCCCTGCAACGGGGGCGTGGTTTCAATACGGCGGTGGTGACGGTCGACTCTATTTACGCGGCCTACAGCGATCATCAGGTGGACGCGCAGGCGATCCGACGTTTCGTCGCTGCGTCTCGACCCAACTACCTGCTACTGGTTGGTGGCGATAGCTACGACTACAACGACTACCTCGGTAAAGGCAGCATCAGTTTTGTCCCCACGCACTATGTGCAGACAGACGAGATTGTGAAGTACTCGCCCTCAGACGTATTGCACGGTGACATATCCGGCAACTTCCGCCCGGACATCCCCGTGGGGCGGCTGCCGGTGCGCACGCGCGCCGAACTGGCCGAGATGGTGGGGAGGCTGCGTGCCGGTGCGAGGGGCGCAGGAGGGGTACTGTTCGTTAGCGGGAAGTCCGATAAGGGTCGTGAGTTCGCGGCGGCCACCGAGAGCATGCAGGCCGCGTATTCGCGCCCAGCGGATCTCGAGGTCGCCGACGATATCGGTGTTCCGAGCGCCAGGAGTCGCACCATCGCCGCATTGAGCGGCGGATTGGAAATCCTCAGCTTCCACGGTCACACATCGTTGGGTTTGTGGGATTTCGGCGGACTACTGCGCAATACCGATATCGCCTCGTTGCCCAGCGGCAGCATGGCGGGGTTGATCACCCAGTGGGGTTGCTGGAACAGCTATTTCGTCAGCCCCACGAGCGATACCATGGCCCATGCGTTCCTGCTGACACCCGGCAAGGGGGCGGCAGCGGTGTTCGGTTCAGCCACTCTGACCCAATCCTCATCCCACGAGGCGCTCGCTGAGCTACTCTTCTCGCGGCTTGGTACGCCGGGCAGCACACGGATCGGCGATGCCATCCTTTCCGCCCAGCAGCAGCTCGTCGGTACCAAGCCGGGAGCCGTCGACGCTTTGTTGGGTATGAATCTGCTCGGCGATCCGGCCATGACGCTCAGTATTCCAGGTGAAACCAGTTCGACCGGCATCAGCAAGCCACCGTTTGTCGTGGTCGAACCCGAGATCACCGACGTCCGCTAAGCGTCAGAGATGGGTTTGCAAAAAGGCCTGCCGCCGTAGCCGGGGTAGGCCTTTTCTTTTGGTTCATGCCCCAGGTCACAGACTTGTGCGTATTTTGGCCGTTAACCGGTGCGCGGTTCAGTCGCTGGGTTCGTGTTCCCCGTTTACATGGCGCAATACGGAGGCGAATTTTTTTACTGAACTGCACACGCTCTGTTGTTTGTTAACCAAGATAAAATTATAAAAATCATAGAGTTATGTGATTTAACAATTATTTTGAATACATGCATGCAAACCATGCTTCGCCCCGCTTCTGGTTGGCTGCGCCCGGCCATATCGTCTGTCCCCATAGACGGCCTGCATAAGGACATCCGGCAGGTTAGGTTCGATGACACATCGCATAGGCGTGGACGCGATGGCGCTCAAAACCGGGGAAAACAAAGAATGGGTACAAGAATCCCGAAGCTGATGGCCCGAAGCGCCGTATCGGCACTTGTTCTTGTCGGACTTCTGGCACCGTTGACCGCGGCCGCTATCGGACGGACTGCGGTCGCGGGTGTGTCGGCGCGTCTGGTCGTCGAAGAGGACGGCATTCAGCGGGTGACCTACGAATCGCTCCGCGCGGCCGGGGTCGATCTTGCGGGGGTGAACAGCAAGCAGATCGGGGTCCGTGACGGCCAGCACGCGGTTCCGGTCTTCGTGGGGGGTGGGGGTAAGTTTGGTCCGGGCAGTTGGATCGAGTTCATCGGTCAGGGCGACGACACATCCCTGTACCAGCCCGGCAGGATCTATCTTTTGGGCACCGGCTTCCCGATGGGACCCAATGTTCTCGACTTGCCTGCCGGTGGCATCAGCATGGCTGCCTCGCGTGCAACGATAGACGATGAGGAGACTGTTCATCGGACGCTTGCCGCCCAGAACGCTTACTCCGAATTTTCAAGCTCAGGCGACCCCTGGTTCGATGCGGAAATTCGCGCCATATCCTCCCCGGCGGAGGTCATCCGGACGCTCTCAGCCGTTGGGCGCCTAGCTGGCGGGCAGGCGACGCTGGAAGTCGACGTTTGGGGAGGGATCACATGGTCGGGGGCTGCTCCCGACCATCACGTGGAAGTCCTCCTCAACGGCCAGTTGGTTACCGATGGCCACTTCGATGGACTTGAGAGCCGCGTCCTGGTTGCGAGGTTTCCTTCCGAGCGGCTGATCGACGGTGCCAATACCGTTACGGTGCGCCTGCCCCGCGATACCGGGTACTCAGCGGACATCGTATATCTCGAAGCGATTCATCTGAGCTATCCGGGCCCCCGCCGTGCTCATGAAGGCCGCTGGTCCGGGGAGGTGTCGCTAGCTCGGGGCCAGGGGGCAAGTGTCGCAATCGGTGGCTTCAAGAACGGTTCGGTGCTTGGCTGGGCCGCGATGGACAACGGTCGGGTCATCCGCTCGGTGTTGACGTCTATCAATGGCCGTGTAGTGCTCCCGTTGCGTTCTGGCGACTGGTCCTTCTGGCTGTCCGGGGCCGACAATATCGCTCAGCCCGGGATCCTGGCCGGTGCTGCGCCGGTGGCCGTGCCGACACGTGTCGACTACCTCATTCTTACCCATGGAGGCTTGATCGGCTCGGAGCTTCTAGCGCTTGCGGATCTGCAGCGAAGCAAGGGCTTGAGCACTGCCGTGGTCGATGTCGAGTCGATCTACGCCGCCTACAGCAGTTATGCAACCGATGCCCACGCCATCGGCCGCTATGTCAAAGCGGTGTCGCCACGCTACTTGTTGCTTGTCGGCGACGATAGCTACGACTACAAGGGCTACAGCGGTCCGGCGCACCGTCAACGGGTGCCGACCCATTACATCGCCCTCGATGACATGACTCAGTACTCGCCCTCGGATGCACTCTACGGCGACCTCAACGGCGATCATATCGCGGACATTCCCGTCGGCCGTTTGCCGGTGTCCAGCCGTGCTGAAATCGCAGGCTATGTCGCCCGCTTGCGCACCGGCGCTACGAGCCCGCAATGGGCGACGTTCGCCAGTGGCAAGTCGGACATTGGCCGCGTATTCAGTGCCGGGAGTGAAATCCTGGGCGAGGCCTATGGCCGAGCCCACGACATAATATCCGCAGACCATGCGGGCACCGCCGCGTCCCGCGATGCGTTGCTGGATGCGCTGCGCCTCGGCCCGGGCCTGATCAGTTATCACGGCCATTCAGTCATCGAGGGCTGGGGGTTCGATAACTTTCTTCGAAACGCCGACGTCCAGGCCATGCCCAATGGCACATACGCCGGCATCGTTTCCAACTGGACCAGTTGGAACAATTACTTTGTCCATCCGACGCGTCGCAGTATCGGCGAAACCTTCCTGACGACACCGGGTAAGGGTGCGCTGGTCTCCATCGGGTCCGCCACGACATCGGATATCTATGTGCAGCAGGCCATCGGCGCCCGCTTTTTGTCGAAGCTCGGGCTTCCCGGTCATGACACGGTTGGGGACGCCTGGCTCGCAGCGACTCGCGAGGCCGTTGCCCACGATCCTGGGTATCTCAAGTCCCACGCGCTGAGCGTGATGTACTTCGGCGATCCGGCGGTGACGACGGCGTTACCAACGGAGCAATCCCCCCCCGAGGAACCTGATGAGCCGCCCGGCGGCGGTACGCCAACGCGTTGATGGCCACAGTGCGGGGCGAGCTGATACCTTCAGCGGATGAAAAAGATCCTCGTCACCGGCGGCGCCGGCTATATCGGCTCTCACGCCTGCCTCGCCCTGGCGCAGGCAGGCTTTGAGCCGGTCACCTACGACAACCTGTCCACCGGCCACGACTGGGCGGTCAAATGGGGGCCGCTGGAGCACGGCGACCTGCGCGATACCGCGCGCCTCAAGGCGATCATCCATCAGCACCGCCCTGAAGCAGTCATTCACTTCGCCGCCAAGGCGTATGTGGGCGAGTCCGTCAGCCAACCGCTGGACTACTACGACAACAACGTCGGCGGCACGCTGAGCCTGCTGCGGGCAATGCGCGATACCGGTGTCGACAAGCTGGTGTTCTCCAGCACCTGCGCGGTGTACGGCCAGCCCCAAGCCTTGCCGCTGGACGAAGGCCACCCGCTGAACCCCATCAACCCCTATGGCGCCACCAAAGCCATGTGCGAGCGCATGCTGGCCGATGCCGCCCGTGCGCACGGGCTTCGCTATGCGGCATTGCGCTATTTCAATGCAGCCGGTGCGGCAGCCGAGGCGGGCATTGGCGAGGACCACCAGCCCGAAACCCATCTCATCCCCCTGGCCATCTTCGCGGCCATGGGCGCAGGCGAGCCGCTGTCGGTGTTCGGCACCGACTACGACACCCCCGATGGCACGGCCATTCGTGACTACATCCACGTGCTGGACCTGGCCGACGCGCATGTGCAGGCCGTGCGCCGGCTGATCGATGGCGGTGAGCTGCTGACGGTCAATCTCGGTACCGGTACGGGGTTTACAGTGCGTCAGGTGTTGCAGGCGGTAAGCGAGGTGGCCGGGCGGCCGGTGCCGCATACCGACCGCCCCCGTCGCGAAGGCGACCCCACCGCCCTGGTGGCCGACGGCGCCCAAGCGCGCGCCGTGCTTGGCTGGGTGCCGGAATTGTCTGGTCTGGAGGGCATCGTACGCAGTGCTTGGGAATGGCACTGTCGATGACTTGTCAGGATACCGTGCACTTCGTCAAGATTGCGGACGGGGCACCACGAGCTGCCTGGAACGGACGGAAACATGAGGAAGCTCGCGGACCGCACTAACCGCGTTGACTAAAGTAGCTTTTTTCAGCTTTTAAACTTCCGTACCGGAATCGGTGGAACACGATCAATGTCGGCAAGTCCGAGCCGGTAATGCCAATAGGCCCATGAGCGCTCGTTGAATTGCCCGGCTTCCGCATGAGCGAGCACCTCTCGCAGCGCATCTTCACCGATCTCGTCGGAAAGTGCTTGGACGTCAGCGTAGTCGCCGATGTTCATGACTTGGGCAATGATGCGATCTGGAAAGGCGAATGCCTCGTCAGGTGTTTTCCACCACATGTATTTGCTGGCTAGCCGCTTCAGAGCGCCACGGTCAATATTTTCCAAGGCATCGACTCCCAGCGTTTTCCTGCAACTCCAGCAGACCATAAATTTTACGCTCAAGACCTTCGCGCTGCCACATTCTGGGCAAGTTCCTCCCCCAGTCATCGCGGGCGGGTGTCGCCAGTATCGGACCCCAGCACCGCCTGCGTGCCTTGAGCCTTCGTCCGTCGCTCGCATCGCCACAAGCGGGCGAAAGTGCTTTCCATACGCTGCCAGCTTGGGTAGCTTGAGGCTTAAGCAGCAAGCCGATCAGGTGACCGTCCACCGTGCCGCAGACCGCCCCAGACCAGCCGCCGCGCTGGTACCTCGTGCAGACCAAACCCGGTCAGGTCAAACGTGCCACCGACAACCTGCTCAACCAGGGCTACCGGTGCTTTCACCCCTTA
>CBFGWV010000144.1:0-12254 GCA_965652545.1 uncultured Candidatus Competibacteraceae bacterium
CCGGTCAGATATTGCTGCCCGCCGGCCCGAACGCCCGCAGAAACCGCAGGAACTCCGTCCCGTAATCCACTGAATGCGTGGTACCGGCGGTAGCGCAGGAATGGCTACGGCCCTGCGTGTAATGGGCTCCACCGGTGGTTTCGATACGGGCAATGACCTGACTGGAGCCAGTGGCGAAACTGAACGGCACCGGTTTATAGACGAACGCACCGATGGCGGCGTTGGAGTTGGCGATGGTCTCCCGGGCACCGCCGCCGACGAGGGTCTTGTACAAGGTTTTGCCCGGTCTGCTGCCGGTGCAGATCGACGGCACATAGCCATACGTGAGGCAGAAGACGCTGCCACCCCCGCATACGGCCCCTGGGGTGCCGTCGGCGGTAATCCCCGCGGTTTGCAGATCGCGTGCGGATACATAGCTGCCGCTCAGCCCCCCGAGGTCCAGGAACCGCAGCAACCCCGTTTCCAGGTCGGTGTCGCCCAGGGGATACCCGGCCAAGCCCAGTTGCGTGGCCAGTTCGGCCACCGATGCACCGTTGTTGGCGTTCTGGCTGTCATCCAGCACGACCTGCTCGGTCTGCTCCCAAACCGAATTCTGGCAATTCACCGGGTCGCCGTCGGCAGCGGTGCCGTTGCCCAGACAGGTCGCGGGGTCGATGCTGAGGACGTCGGCCACGCCGGCCACCAGGTCACCCTTGTCGTTGTTCGTTGCGTGGCTGTGGGTGCCACCGGCAAAGAACAGCGGCCGTCGGTTTTCCGCCACCGATGGACTGTGCGGCGCCACCTGGAAACTGCCGGTGGACACTGTCCCGTCGATGGTCATGTCCTGGTACAGCTGAGAGTTGGTGCCATAGGTGAGGCCCGGGCCAACCAAGCCGCAGTAGCCGAACAATTTCGCATCCAACTGGCGGTCGAACAAAGCGAAACCGTCGAATGCCGTGGGGTAGAAACAGACAAACTGCGCCACCTGTTCGGCACCGTTGCTGAAGCCGGAGATGTACACCCGCTGAATGCGAGGGTTGTCGATCTTGATTTGCCGCGCAAACGTCAGCAGGCGCCTCGCATCCTCGAGGTAGTCCGACGGCAATCCGGCGGTCGGGTCCCCGGGCAGCACCGGGCTGCCACCGGCATCGCCCGGTTCGAACCGATCCCAGCGCAGGTTGTTCTCATGAGGGTTGTAGCCGGAACTGAGGGACGCAAAGATAACCCGTCCGCTGGCTGCGATAGGCTGCCGGAACGTCGTCAGTTCGTGCACGGCCTGCGACCTGGCCGTGGCTGTGACGGTATTGGTCTGAAACACCGACCCGGAGCTGGCATCCCAGCCACGCAGATAGGTATCGATGGCGGAGGCAGCGCTTTGCCCGCTGTAGTCGCTGTGGCCGGTGCCGTGCAGCGACATCACCAGATCGTAGTCCTCACCGTCGACGTCGTACTCGGCCGGAAACGCGATGATCACCCGCCGGGCGTTGTTCTGCGCGGTGATGCACGCCTCGCCGGACGATCCGCCATTGGCAGCGCTGCATTGGTCGCTCTGCAGCTCTTTCGCCTGGCTGTCGGCGTAAGGGTCGTAGGTCTTCTCGTCGCATCGCCAGGTTTTCGATGCGCCGCCGACCATGTCCACGGCACAGTCTGGTGCACTGGGGTCGATGGTCAGATCGGTGGATGCCGTCTCCAATGTCGCGGCCTGTGCCGCGGCGACGGTCGCGAGTGAGCATAGAGGCACGTAGACGCTCAGCAACAGCGCTATCACTGCGTGACGTTTCACCTGTTTCATGATTTGGATTCTCGTTCTTGTATTGAGTGTTGATGTCTCCCCACTCTTCTTATAGAGCACCGGTCAGCGGCCGGCCTCACGGGCCAGGGCCGCGACCACAGCCTTGGCGAAAATATCGGCCACCTGATCGAGCTGCGCTGCGATGATGATCAACGGCGGCAGGAAACGGATCACCGCCCCGTGTCGGCCGCCCAGCTCCAGAATCAGCCCCCGTTTGAGGCATTCGGCCTGGATGCGCGCGGCCGATGCCGGTGCGGCCGGTGGACGGCCCAACGTGTCACCGGGGCCGTCCGGGTCGACGACTTCCACGCCCAGCATCAGCCCGCGCCCGCGCACATCGCCCAGTTGGGGATGGCGTTGGGCGATCTCCCGCAGGTGCGCCGCCAGCCGCTCGCCCATGACCTCTGCATGCTCGTGGAGGGCGTGTTCCTGGATGACCTTCAGCGTGGCGGAGCCGGCGGCCATGGCCATCTGGTTGCCGCGGAAGGTGCCCGCGTGGGCGCCGGGACGCCAGGTGTCCAGGGCTTCGCGGTACACGACGACGGACAGCGGCAGGCTGCCGCCCAGGGCCTTGGACAGGACGACGATGTCGGGGACGATGCCGGCGTGTTCGAAGGCGAACAGCTTGCCCGTGCGTCCGAAGCCGGTCTGGATTTCATCGAGGATGAGTGGGATGCCCGCGCGGGCGGTGATCTCGCGCAAGCCGCGCAGCCAAGTATCGGCGGCGGGGACGACGCCGCCCTCCCCTTGCACGGCTTCGACGATGATGGCGGCCGGGGGCAGGATGCCGCTTTCCGGGTCGTTCAGGAGGTTGTCGATGTAGCGCAAGCCGATGCGCACACCGGCCTCGCCACCGACGCCGAAGGGGCAGCGGTAGTCGTAGGGGAACGGCAGAAAGTGCACGGCCGGGAACAGGCCGTCCAAGGCCAGCTTTGGCGCAAGACTGCCCATGAGCCCCAGAGCACCCTGGGTCATGCCGTGGTAGGCGCCGTGGAAGGCGAGCACGTTGCGACGGCCGGTGGCGGTGCGGGCCAGCTTCAGCGCGGCCTCCACCGCGTCGGCACCGGTGGGGCCACAGAACTGGATTCTCGCCTCGTCGGCGAACGCCGGCGGGAGCATGGCGAAGAGATCCTGCACGAAGCGGTCCTTGACCGGGGTGGTGAGGTCCAGAGTGTGCAGGGGCAACTCGTCCGCCAGTACCTGGCGGATGGCCTCATGAACCGCCGGGTGGTTGTGCCCCAGGGCCAGGGTGCCGGCACCGGCAAGGCAATCGATGAACACACGGCCGTCGATGTCCTCCACATGAATGCCACGGGCACGCTTCAAGGCCAGCGGCAGACGGCGCGGGTAGCTGCGCGCGTTGGACTCCTGGCTGGCCTGACGGGCCAACAGCGGGTTGGTGGTCAGCACGTACAAGGCGTCCTCGGGGACGTAAAAATCGTCGGCCTCCGGACGCGGTACGGGGTGGGCGGCCTGCATGGTGGTCCTTGTGGTGGGTAGGCGTACCGGGTTGTGAAGGTCGGTGGGTGCTGATGTCGTCTCAGGCATCGGAGTCCTCCAGCTGTGCCATCAGAGCGTCCAGGCGGCTGGCCTTGTCCTCGGTGAGGGCGCGGGCGCCAGTGGCGTCGATACAGCGCGCCAGGTCCTCGATGGTGGCGAACTCGAACACCTGACGCAGAGACAGCGACACCAGCAGCTCGCGCTGCAGGCGGATGAACAGCTGCGTGGCCAGCAGCGAATGGCCGCCAAGCGCGAAGAAGTTGTCGGTCACGCCGACGCGCTCCAGTCCCAGCAGGTCCTGCCAGATGACGGCCAGCGCCCGCTCGGTGTCGGTTCTCGGCGGGACCTGTCCCCCGTCGGATGTCGGCGCCGGCAAGGCTTTGCGGTCGAGCTTGCCATTGGGGGTCAGCGGCAGGCGCGCCAGCGTGACGATCCGGGCGGGTACCAGGTACTCGGGCAGGCAAGTGGCCAAGTGGGCCTTGAGTTCGCCTTCGTCGGCCCCCGTTGCGCCACCCTCGCCGTCTGTTGTAAGAGCCCTGCCCTCAGGGCGATGGCCCGATAGCTGCGCCTCCCCCTGGGTCAACGCTGCTGCTGGGCCGATCGCGCACAGGGGTGCGCTCCTACGGGTGCCCGAATCGGTTGCAGCGCAGGTCACATACCCGACCAGTTGCCGACCCGTCTGGGTTTCGGTGGCGATGACCACCGCGTCGTCTATCGATGGGTGCGCGCGCAACGCCGTCTCGATCTCACCCAGCTCGATTCGATGCCCCCGCAGTTTCACCTGCTGGTCGATACGGCCGAGGTATTCCAGCGCACCGTCGACCCGTCGACGGACCAAGTCGCCGGTGCGGTACAAGCGTGCCCCGGCCTCGCCGAAGGGCGCCGGCACGAAACGCTCAGCGGTCAGGCCCGCACGTTGGTGGTAACCACGCGCCAGCCCCGCGCCGCCGATGTACAACTCGCCCATGGCGCCGGGAGGCACGGGTTCGAGATCCAGACCCAGCACGTGCAGGTCGGTATTGGCCAGCGCCTCGCCCAGCAGCGGCTCGGCAGTGTCCAGGCGGTGGCGGGCCGACCAG
This sequence comes from uncultured Candidatus Competibacteraceae bacterium, assembly GCA_965652545.1. Taxonomy (GTDB): domain Bacteria; phylum Pseudomonadota; class Gammaproteobacteria; order Competibacterales; family Competibacteraceae; genus CBFGWV01. The sequence goes on from CBFGWV010000144.1 coordinate 4,351, forward strand.
ATGGTCGTCTCGGTCGGGCCATAGAGGTTCCACAGGGCATCGGCCTTGGCGAGCAGACGGGCGGCGAGGTCCGACGGCAAGGCCTCGCCCCCGCACAGCGCCCGGCGCCCGGCCAGGGCCTCGATGCGCGGGTGCGCGGCCAGCATGCGCCAGGTCGTGGGTGTGGCCTGGATGGCCGTGACATCCTCGGCTTCGATCAGCGACCACAGGCGCTCCGGGTCGCGTGCGCTGTCGCGGTCGGCCAGGACGACGGTGGCACCGAGGATCAGCGGCAGGTACAGCTCTAGGCCCGCGATATCGAAGGACAGCGAAGTCAGCGCCAACATCCGCTCGCCGACCCCCAGCCCTGGCGCCTCGGCCATGCTGGCGAGAAAGTTCGCCAGGGCGCCGTGGCTGATCGTCACCCCCTTGGGCCGGCCGGTGGAACCGGAGGTGTAGATCATGTAGGCGAGGTTGTGCGGGTGCAGGGGTGCCCGCGACGTCACAGGTGTCGGCACCGCCTCCACATCCAGACAGATATGTAGGATGGGTTGAGCGCAGCGATACCCATCGTGCGCAGATCGGGCAACGGCGCCCCCCTCGCTTGTCGGCGCGTCCGCCGGCGACCCGCTCGCCGCCGCGTCGGTGCCTTGCTCAGGCGGTGGCTGATGGGTGTCGCTGCGCTCAACCCGTCCTACATCGGCACGGTGGTGACCAGGCCCGAATGTCTGCGCACCGACCCCGTCCAGGCACAGCACCCGGGCGTCCGTGGGCGGAAGCCGATCGAACAGGTGCGCCTGTGTCAGCAGCAACCCTGCCCCGCTGTCGGCGAGCATGTAAGCCAGCCGCTCGGCCGGGTAGTCGAGGTCCAGCGGCAGGTACGCGCCGCCGGCTTTGAGCACACCCAGGACGGCCACGACCATGGCCCAGGAGCGATCGGTGGCAACGGCCACGAGCACGTCCGGGCCGACACCCAGCGTGTGCAGGCGCCGGGCCAGTTGGTCGGCACGGCGCTCGAGTTCGCCGTAGCTCAGCGTGACCGCCCCGTCACGCACGGCGATTTGCTCAGGCGTCTGTGCCGCCCGGCGGGCGATGAGTAGGTGTACGGCTGGAGTATCCGACCCCTGCGACGCACCGCGGGACGAGGCGACAGCGGCGCTGCGCTCGGCCATCGACAGCATGGGCAGTGCGCCGATGCGGGTGTCACCCTCGCCGGTGAGGCCCATCAGCAGGCGTTCGAAGTGCGCGGATAGCTGCGCCACGGCGGCGCGTCCGAACACGGCCAGGGCGTGGCGGTAGCGCAAGACCAGCCGCTCACCGGGGTTGACCACCACCATCAGGCCGTAATTGGCCTGCTCGCGGCCTTGGACCTCGCCAAAACGCAGCCCGGCCGGCGTCGCGTCGCGCAACGCCTGGTCGACCGGATAGTTCTCGAACACCAGGATATGGTCGAACAAGGCCTCGCCGCTGCGACCGAGCCAGCGCTGAATGTCGTACAAGGCCGTGTGCTCGTGCTCGCGTACGGCCAGGCTGGTCGCTTGCACGGTGCGCAGCCAGTCGGCCACAGAGGCGTCCAGGGGGACATTCGCCGCAACCGGCAAGGTGTTGATGAACAAGCCGATCCGTTGCTCGATACCCGGTAACTCGGCGGGTCGGCCCGCGACCGTGGCGCCCACGACGACCTGCCGCTGGCCGGTGTAGCGCTGGAGCAGGATCAGCCAGGCCGCCTGAATCAGCGTGTTCACCGTGACCTTGTGGCGGCGTGCCGCGGCAGTCAACCGCCCGGTATCGACCGCCTCGAAGACCTGCACCCGTTCGTCGTACCCCTCGCACCCACTGTCCGCGGACACCGCATCAGCGAGACGGCAAGCCTCGTCCACCCCATCCAGACGCTCGATCCAGAAACGCTCGTCGGCCGCGGCATCGCGCTGTTGCAACCAGGCGATGAAGTCGCGGTACCGCCCCGTAACCGGTGCCGGCGACTTGCCGGCGTAGCGCGCGAGCACCTCGCCCAGCAGGCGCGATTGGCTCCAGCCATCGAGCAGCAGGTGATGACAGGTCCAGATGAGGTGGTGGCGGTCGGCGTCCGTGCACACCACTGCAAGACGCATCAGCGGTGGCCGCGCAAGGTCGAAGCCCGCGGCCCGCTCTTCGATGGCCAGTGCGTCGCAAGCCGCTGCCGGGTTGGCATGCGCGCGCGCGTCTTGCAAGCGCACCGGCAGCGCTGCACGTGCGTGGACGACTTGCAGGGCCTGCCCGTCGGTCAGGTGAAAGCCGGTACGCAAGCTGTCGTGAGCGTCCACGGCCGCCTGCCAGGCATCGCGGAAGCGCTGAATATCCAGCCCCTCCACATCGACGCGGAGCTGGTTGATGTAGGTGCCGTCGCCGGGGGCGTACACGCTGTGGAAGAGAATGCCCTGCTGCATGGGTGCGAGCGGATAGACATCCTCGATGGCCTCGGGCGCGATACCCAGTGCATCGACCACCGCCTGGCTCACCTCGACCGGCAAGGGCGTTCGGGGCATATCGTCGCTTGCGGTTGCCGCGCCGCAGTCGTCGCGTGCAATCGCCGCCAAGGCGCGCAGGTCGGCTTGCTCGAAGACATCGCGCACGCTCAGATGAAACCCCAGATGCCGCGCGCGGCTGACCAGTTGCACGGCGACGATGGAGTCGCCGCCGCGCTCGAAGAAGTTGTCACGTGCACCGACCGCATCGCCGCCCAGCAGTGCCTGCCAGAGGGTGGCCAGTTGGCGCTCGGTGTCGCTGGCAGGGGCCTCGTAATCGCGGCCCTGCCAGGCCGGGTCGGGTAGGGCTTTGCGATCGAGCTTGCCGTTGGGGGTCAGCGGCAGGCGGGGCAGCACGATCACCTGCGAGGGCACCATGTGGTCGGGCAACACACGCTTGAGGTGGGTCGTCAAGGCCTCGGGGGTCGGTGGCGAGGTGTCTGGCGTGGTGCCGTCGTCGGCCGGCCGTTGGCCGGCTGCCGAGTGCAACTCGGCGATCCCGGGGAGGCTGGCAGACACGTCGTCGAGCAGTGGCTGGCTGGCCGAGTCCGTGGGGTGTGTGGTGGGCATGTCAGCGGCCTTCGGCTTGCCCGCTGGGGTGCCCTGGATGCCGGCTGCCACGTAGCCGACCAGTTGCATGCCGCTGGGGGTTTCGCGGGCGACTGCCGCGGCCTCGCGTACGCCGGGGACCTCGCGCAGCCGCGCCTCGATCTCGCCCAGTTCGATGCGGTGTCCGCGCAGCTTCACTTGCTGGTCGATACGGCCGAGGTATTCCAATGCACCGTCAGGCCGTCGCCGGGCCAGATCGCCGGTGCGGTAGAGCCGCTCGCCGCGTGCGCCGAAGGGGGCCGGCACGAAGCGCTCGGCGGTCAGGCCGGCACGACGGTGGTAACCGCGGGCCAGCCCCGCGCCGCCGATGACCAGTTCACCGGCCACACCCAGCGGCGCCGGCTCCAGGTCGGGGCCGAGGACGTGCAGGTCGGTATTGGCCAGCGCCTCGCCCAGCAGCGGCTCGGCAGTGTCCAGGCGGTGGCGGGCCGACCAGATGGTCGTCTCGGTCGGGCCATAGAGGTTCCACAGGGCATCGGCCTTGGCGAGCAGACGGGCGGCGAGGTCCGACGGCAAGGCCTCGCCCCCGCACAGCGCCCGGCGCCCGGCCAGGGCCTCGATGCGCGGGTGCGCGGCCAGCATGCGCCAGGTCGTGGGTGTGGCCTGGATGGCCGTGACATCCTCGGCTTCGATCAGCGACCACAGGCGCTCCGGGTCGCGTGCGCTGTCGCGGTCGGCCAGGACGACGGTGGCACCGAGGATCAGCGGCAGGTACAGCTCTAGGCCCGCGATATCGAAGGACAGCGAAGTCAGCGCCAACATCCGCTCGCCGACCCCCAGCCCTGGCGCCTCGGCCATGCTGGCGAGAAAGTTCGCCAGGGCGCCGTGGCTGATCGTCACCCCCTTGGGCCGGCCGGTGGAACCGGAGGTGTAGATCATGTAGGCGAGGTTGTGCGGGTGCAGGGGTGCCCGCGACGTCACAGGTGTCGGCACCGCCTCCACATCCAGACAGATATGTAGGATGGGTTGAGCGCAGCGATACCCATCGTGCGCAGATCGGGCAACGGCGCCCCCCTCGCTTGTCGGCGCGTCCGCCGGCGACCCGCTCGCCGCCGCGTCGGTGCCTTGCTCAGGCGGTGGCTGATGGGTGTCGCTGCGCTCAACCCGTCCTACATCGGCACGGTGGTGACCAGGCCCGAATGTCTGCGCACCGACCCCGTCCAGGCACAGCACCCGGGCGTCCGTGGGCGGAAGCCGATCGAACAGGTGCGCCTGTGTCAGCAGCAACCCTGCCCCGCTGTCGGCGAGCATGTAAGCCAGCCGCTCGGCCGGGTAGTCGAGGTCCAGCGGCAGGTACGCGCCGCCGGCTTTGAGCACACCCAGCAGACCGACGAGCATCGCTGCCGAGCGCTCGGTGGCGATGGCCACCAGCACGTCCGGCCCCACACCCAGCGTACGCAGGTGATTCGCCAGCCGATTGGCGCGGCGGTCAAGGTCTGCGTATGTCAGCGTCGCCGCCCCTGCGCGCAGCGCAACCGCCTCGGGCCTGCTCGCCGCCTGGCGTGCGAAGCACTCGTGTACCGGGAACGCTGTCGCCTCTACCGGCGCAGGACTCACCTCGTCCCCCGCCACCGCCGATACCGGGCCGCCACCCGCCACCGGCGTGGCTCGCCGTTCGCCAGCCGACAGCAAGACCTGCCGTTCGTCCGCCTCCAACATGGGCAGGCTGCCGATGACTTGCGCCGCCTCGTGCGTCAACGCCAGCAGCAAGGTCTTGAAATGGCCGGCCAGACGCGCCACTGCATCGCGACTGAATACGGACAGCGCGTGGCGGTAGCACAGCGACAGTCGCTCGCCGGGGTTGACGGCAATCATCAGCCCGTAATTGGCCTGTTCGCGCCCGTGGACCTCACCGAAGCGCAGTCCGGCGGGCGAGGCCTCGCGCAAGGTTTCGCTGAGCGGGTAGTTCTCGAACACCAGGATGTGGTCGAACAAGGCCTCGCCGTTGCGGCCCAGCCAGCGCTGGATATCGACCAGGGCCGTGTGCTCGTGCTCGCGAATGGCCAGGTTCGTCGCCTGCACGGCCTGCAGCCAGTCGGCCACCGGCAGCGACGGATCGGGCTCGGCGGCCACCGGCAAGGTGTTGATGTACAAGCCGATGTGCCGCTCCACATCCACCAGCTCCGCAGGCCGTCCGGCCACCGTGGCGCCGACGACGACGCGGCGCTGACCGGTATAGCGCTGCAGCAGGATCAACCAGGCGGCCTGCACCAACGTGTTGACTGTCACTTTGTGACGACGTGCCGCCGTTTGTACCCGCTGCGTTTCGGCGAGGCCGAATACCTGCGTCAGGGCGTCGTGGCCGGTGTCCGCCGCGCGCGCGCCGTATATGGCGTCGGCGAGACGGCAGGCCCCGTCCAATCCACCCAGGTGCCCGCGCCAGAAGCGCTGGTCGGCGTCGGCATCGCGGGTTTGCAGCCAGGCGATGAAATCGCGGTAACCCCCACCGACCGTCGCCGCCGGCTTGCCCGCATAGCGCGCCAGCACCTCGCCCAGCAGCAGCGACTGGCTCCAGCCATCGAGCAACAGGTGATGGCAGGTCCAGATCAGGTGATGGCGGTACTGCCCCGTGCGCACCAGCGTCAGCCGCATCAGCGGTGGCTGGGCCAGGTCGAAGCCTTTGACACGCGCGTCGGTGGCCAGGGTGTCCAGCACGGTCGCGAGCGCCGCCTGGCCACGCGCGTCCTGTGTGTGTATCGCCAGCGGCGCCTGCGCGTGGACCACCTGCACGCTGTGCCCGTCCACGACGTGGAAACTGGTGCGCAAACTGTCGTGCGCATCCACGGCCGCCTGCCAGGCACTGCGAAAGGCCGACTCGTCCAGCCCGTCCACATCCACCCGCAGTTGATTGATGTAGGTGCCATCGTCCGGCGCATACACACTGTGGAAGAAAATCCCCTGCTGCATGGGGGCAAGTGGGTAGACGTCGCGGATCTGCCGCGGGGGGACGCCCAGCCCGTCCAGCACCGCCTGGCCGACCGTCGCCAGGGGGACGTCCGACGGGGTGATGGCACCGACGCCCTCGTGCGTGCAATGGGCGATGATCGCCGCCAGTTCTGTCTGGAAGGCCTCGGCCAGCAGGCGTACGCGTTCGGGGTCGAGTTGGCGGCGGCTGAACGTCCAGGTGAATGCCAGCTCGCCCCCAGCGACCGCGCCGTTGATGGTGAGCGCGTTGGTCAGCGGCGCGTCCGGGTCCATGAGCGGACCGGCCGACTCGCCAGCCGGCTCGTATAATGCATCCGCGTCAAAACCGCGGTCGAACTGCCCCAGGTAGTTGAACGTGACCGAAGGCACCGGCAAGGCGGCGATCCGCTCGCGCGTGACCGTGTCGGCCAACCGGGCAAGCACGCCGAAGCCCAGGCCGTTGGCGGGCACCGAACGCAGGTGCTCCTTGACCTGTTTGATCGACGCCGCCAACCCTTCGCAGGCCCGCAGGCGCACCGGGTAAGTGCTGGTGAACCAACCCACCGTTCGGCTGAGGTCGCCGCCCTCCAGCAGCGCCGCTTCGCGGCCGTGGGCTTCGAGCTCGACAAACAGCGAATTCTCACCGCTCCAGCGGCACCAGGCACGGGTCAAGGCGGTGAGCAGCAAGTCGTTGACTTGAGTGCGGTAGGCCGCCGGCGCCTCGCGCAGCAAGGCGGTGGTGGTCTGTGCGCTCAAACGGATCTCGATGGCTTCGGCATCATGACGGCGGGCCGGTACGTCCGAGGCCAGCGCCAGAACCGGCGCGCCGCTGAGTTCATCACACCAATACTCCAGCTCCCGTTGCATCGCCTCACTGCCGGCATGGCGATGCAGGAAGGCCGTCCAGTCGCGAAACGCCATCGTTCGCGCGGGCAACTCGGCCTGTCCGGACGCGGCGTACGCCGCCTGCATGTCCTCCAGCAACACACGCCAGGAGACGCCGTCCACCACCAGGTGATGGACGACCAGCAGCAGGCGCTCGCTGCCATCGGCCAGACCGATATGCACCGCACGCAGCAACGGACCACGGGCCAGGTTCAGGCTGCGCTGGGCGGCGGCGGCCAGGGACGCGATGCCGGCGGCATCGTCCACGCGCTCGCGCCACAGCGGGTTTTCGGCCAGCACCTCGGCTGGGTCGGCATGACGGGCCACCCATGCGCCCTGCGTCGTCTGGGTGAAACGCAGCCGCAAGGCATCGTGATGCACCAGCAATTGGCGGATCGCCTGCTCCAGGCGATCGCCGTCCAGCGGTTGCCGCGGGGCCAGCAGCACCGCCTGGTTCCAGTGCTGGCGGTTAGGGATATCGGTGGCGAAGAATCGCAACTGGAAGGGTGTCAGCAGGCACTCGCCGCTCACCGGGCCGGTATCGCGCTGGACGGCGTCGGCCACCGTCGCCGCCGCGGCCAGGGCGCGCAGGCTCTGGTGCTGGAAGACATCGCGGGCACTCAGGTGCAAGCCGGCTCGGCGCGCACTGCTCACGACCTGTATGGCGACGATGGAATCGCCGCCCAGCTCGAAGAAGTTGTCACGGGCACCGACGGTCTCGACACCCAGTACGGTTTGCCAGATCGCCGCCAGACGCGCCTCCACCGCACCGGTGGGCGCCTCGTATGCCGCCGTCTGCCATTGCGGCTGGGGCAGTGCCTTGCGATCCAGCTTGCCATTGGGGCTCAGCGGCATGCGTGCCAGCACGACGATGCGGGCGGGCACCATGTACTCGGGCAGGCGGGTGGCCAAGTGCGCCTTTAGCTCGCCCTCGTCGGCCCCCTCCCCATCCGCGGCCCTTGTAGGAGCCCTGCCCTCAGGGCGATTGCCCGGCGACAGCGATTCTCCCTGAGCCGACGCCGC
>CBFGWV010000145.1:0-12245 GCA_965652545.1 uncultured Candidatus Competibacteraceae bacterium
AAAAAGTCCAGGAAGTCGACCACATACCCGAAGCGTACGCGGTCGATCAGGTTGCCCACGGCACCGCCGATGATCATGGCCACGCCGATGGCGCTCCAGCGCTCATGGGGCTTCATGCGACTCAGCCAGACGGTCAGGGCGATGCTGGCGACTACCGCGAGGGCGGTAAAGAACCAGCGCTGCCAGCCACCGTGGTCGGCGAGAAAGCTGAATGCCGCCCCGTAGTTGTAGACGAGCGTAAGGTTGAAGAAACCCGGTATGACCGGGTTTCGCTCGTGCAGGGCAAGCTCGGCCAAGGCCACCCATTTGGTGGCCTGGTCGATGACCAGCAGTGCCGCGGACAGCCAGAGCCAGCGCAGCACGATCAGCAGAACCGCCGCTGTTCGCCCGCCGGCAAAGTGACGTTTTCGACACAGCGGGTGCACAGCTCGGGGTGCTCGGTCACCCGGCCGACGTCTTCGCGGTGATGCCAGCAGCGCACGCATTTGGCGTGTCCGCTGGCGCCGACGACCAGCACGAGCGCCTGTCCGTCCAGGTCGATGGTCGTGCCCATGCCGTCAGGGCGATCGGCCATGGGGTGTACCCGCGCGTATGAGGTGATGAGGGCGAAACGCAGTTCGTCCTCGAGTTGCCCCAGCCGGTCGCGCAGTGCGCCGTCGCAGTAGAGGTCGATCTCCGCATCCAAGGAGCCGCCGATGCCACCGGCGACACGGAGCTTCTCGAGCTCCTTGGCGACGGTTTCGCGCACGGCGAGCAAGCTGTCCCAGAAACCCATGTCGAAGCGATCGTCGGCACCCAGCGGGAACAAACCCTCGTACCAGGTTCCCAGGAACACGGACTCCGCCCGCTCGCCCGGCATATGCCGCCAGATCTCTTCGGTGGTGAAGCTCAGGATCGGTGCCAGCCAGCGCACCAGGGCTTCGAGGATGTGGTAGAGCGCCGTTTGCGCAGAGCGGCGGGCGCGGCTGTCGCGGGCGCAGGTGTATTGGCGGTCCTTGATGACATCCAGGTAAAACGCGCCCAGGTCCACGGCGCAGAAGTTGTGGACCTTTTGATAGATCACATGGAACAGGTACTCGTCGTAGGCTTGCTCCACATCCGCCTGGATCTGCGCGGCTCGTGCCACCGCCCAGCGGTCCAGCGGCAGCATGTCGGCCGGTGCCAGGGTGTCGGTGGCCGGGTCGAAGCCGGACAGGTTGGCCAGCAGGAAGCGGGCGGTGTTGCGCATGCGTCGGTAGGAGTCGGCGGTGCGCTTGAGAATGGTGTCGGAGACGCCGATTTCGCCACGGTAGTCGGTCGACGCCACCCACAGGCGCAGCACATCGACACCCATGGCATCGATGACCTTCTGCGGCGCGATGACGTTGCCCAGGGACTTGGACATCTTGCGGCCCTTCTCATCGACGGTGAACCCGTGGGTGAGCAAGCCTTTGTATGGCGCGACACCGCGCATGGCCACCGAGGTCAGCAGCGAGGACTGGAACCAGCCGCGGTGCTGGTCGGAGCCTTCAAGATAAAGGTCGGCGGGGAAGCGCAGTTCATCCCGGCTTTCGAGCACCGAAAAGTGCGTCGTGCCGGAGTCGAACCACACGTCCAGCGTGTCGGTAACCTTGATGTAATCGGCCGCGTCGGCGCCCAGCAACTCAGCCGGGTCGAGGTCGTACCAGGCGTCCACACCGTTGGTTTCGATCCGCTGGGCGACCTGCTCCATGAGGTTGGCCGTGTCCGGGTGAATTTGCCCGCTACGCGCATGGATGAACAAGGCGATGGGCACGCCCCAGTAGCGCTGACGCGAGATGCACCAATCGGGCCGGTTTTCGATCATCCCGCGCAGCCGGGCCTCGCCCCAGCCGGGCGTGAATTGCAGGCGTTTGATGTTCTCCAGGGCCTGATCGCGCAGACCTTTCTGGTCCATCGAGATGAACCACTGCGGTGTGGAGCGGAAGATGATCGGCGTTTTGTGCCGCCAGCAATGCGGATAGCTATGGCGGAACCGCTCGGCATGCAGCAGGGCGCCGTGGCCCTTGAGCAGCTCGACGATACGGTCATCGCTGTTGCGCACGCTCAAGCCCCCGACCAGGGGCGTGTCATCGTAGAACCGTCCGTCGGGCCCGACCGGGTTCTTCAGTGGCAGGCGGTAGCGGCTGCCGACCGTGTAATCGTCCTGACCGTGGGCGGGGGCGGTGTGCACGCAGCCTGTACCGGCCTCCGTGGTGACGTGATCACCCAGGATCAGGGGCACCTCCCGGTCATAGAACGGGTGCTTGAGCAGCAGGCCCTCCAGGTCCTTGCCCTGGCAATAGGCCACGACCTTGTACTGCTGGATGGACCAGCGGTCCATCGTGGCTTTGATGAGCTCCTCGGCGACGATCAGGCGCTCCGCACCTCGGTCCGACTCGACCTGGAGCACGGCGTATTCCAGTTCCGCATTGACGGCGACGGCTTGGTTGGCCGGCAGGGTCCAGGGCGTGGTGGTCCAGATCACCACGGACACCGGTCCGGTCCCCTCGTGGCCGTTGACATGACGGCAGCGGGCCATGAGCTGCTCGTCGTCGACCACCTCGAAGCGGGCGTCGATCGCCAGCGAGGTTTTGTCCTCGTACTCAACTTCCGCCTCGGCCATGGCCGAGCCGCAGTCCACGCACCAGTGGACAGGCTTCTCGCCACGATGCAGATGACCGTTGTCGATGATGCGCGAGAGCGCACGGACGATGTCCGCCTCGGTGCGCGGGTTCATGGTGAGGTAGGGGTTGTCCCAGTCGCCAAGCACGCCCAGACGCTTGAAATCCTTGCGCTGGTTGTCGATCTGCTGGTGGGCGAACTTGCGGCACTCGGCACGGAAGGCGCGTGCATCGAGGGTCTCGCCCACCTTGCCGACCTTACGCTCGACGACCAGCTCGATGGGCAGGCCGTGACAGTCCCAACCGGGCACATAGGGTGCATCGAAGCCCGCCATGGAGCGGGACTTGACGATGATGTCCTTGAGCACCTTGTTGACCACATGGCCGATGTGGATGTCGCCGTTGGCGTAGGGTGGACCGTCGTGCAGCACGAACTTGGGCCGGCCGCGGAAGTGCTCGCGCTGCTTGGCGTACAACCCCATGTCCTCCCATTGCTGGAGGGTTTCCGGCTCCCGCGTCGGCAGGTTGCCGCGCATCGGGAACTCGGTCTGGGGTAGGTTCAGCGTGTCCTTATAATCAGCCACGGAAAATCCTCTGGGCCTGTTGAGTCACAAGGGCGTGGTGGACGCCAGGGCGGCGCGGGCATCGATCTCGTCGCGGGCGATCTGCGCCTTCAACGCATTCAGCGACTCGAACCGCTGTTCGGGGCGCAGGGCGCTGACAAATTCCACGGTGACCTTGCGGCCATAAATGTCGGCGGAAAAATCAAACAAATGTACTTCCAGGCGGCGCTCCTTGCCGGCTACGGTGGGGCGCATGCCGACATTGGCCATGCCCGCCACGGGCTGCTCCGCGACCCCGCCGACCCGCACGGCGAACACGCCGTTGACTGGGGCCGCATAGTGCCCCAGGCGAATGTTGGCCGTCGGAAACCCGATGGTCCGGCCCAGGCGGTCGCCATGGGCGACCGTACCGGAGATCGTGAACGGCCGCCCCAGCAGCCGCCGCGCCAGTGCGAAATCCCCCTGCGCCAGCGCTTGTCGCACGCGGCTGCTGCTGACCCGTTGGCCGTCCAGCTCGAACGTGGCCTGGCGGGTCACCGTAAAGCCGGTGTCCTGCCCCAGGCGCTCCAGCAAGGCATAGTCTCCGGCGGCCTTGTAGCCGAAGCGGAAATCGTCCCCCACGATGATCGCGCGTGTGCCGAGACCACGGAGCAGCACGCGGTCGACGAACGACTCTGGCGCCAGCGCGGCCAACGTGGCATCGAACCGCAACACCGCGACGGCATCCAGGCCCAGGCCCGCCAGCAGCGGCAGCCGGTCGCGCAACCGCGTGATACGCGCCGGCGCATCGCTGCCGGCAAAGTATTCTGCCGGCAGCGGCTCGAACGTAATCAACACGCTGGCCAGCCCCTGCCGCCGCGCGGCCTCGCGCAATTGCCCGACCACGGCCTGATGCCCCAGGTGCACGCCATCGAAGGCACCTATGGTGACAGCAGCGCCCCGGGCGGGCGGACACAGATTGTGCAGGCCCCGAATCAGTTGCATGGATGGGCAGGTCTTGTCAACGCGAGCCCGCCATTATAAGCGTGACGGGGGCTTATGCCAGTCGTCAGTTGCGCCGCAGCAAATGGCGTGGCCGCAAGCCGGTAGCCAGAAGCATCGTGAGGTAGATCGCAGCCCCCCCGACGACCAGGGTCGTCAGCCAGCCGACACGGTCCAGGACGCCCAGTTGTGCCCAGGTGTCGAGTCGGCCGCTGGCCGCCCACAGGCCGGTGCCCATCACGGCATTGGCCAGGCCGACGCGCAACAGGAAACGTCCCCAGCCGGGCTGTGGTACGAAGGTGCCGCGTCGGCGCAGGGTGAGATAGAGCAGGGAGGCATTCAGGCAGGCCGCCATACCGGTGGCCAGTGCAAGCCCGGCATGGGCCAAGGGCCAGACCAACAGCAGGCTGAGGACGATGTTGGTGGCCACGGCCAAAATGCCGATACGCACGGGCGTGACGGTGTCCTGGCGGGCGAAGAACCCCGGCGCCAGGATCTTGACCCCCAGAAACCCCAACAGCCCCAGCGAATAGGCCGTAAGGGCCTTGCCCGCTTGGGCGGCATCGTTGACGGTAAAGGCGTCGTAGCGGAACAGCGTCATCATCAGCGGTTCGGCAAGCACGCCGATGCCGACCGCCGCCGGCAGGCCCAGTATCAGCCCGATGCGCAAGGCCCAGTCCAGCGTGGCCGAAAAGCCGTCGGTATCGCCACCGGCGAATTCCCTGGACAAGGTGGGCAGCAATACCGTGCCCAAGGCTACGCCAAGCAGGCCCTGGGGAAACTCCATGAGCCTGTCGGCATAGTAGAGCCAGGACACGCTCCCGGTGGCCAGGAAGGTCGCCAGGATGGTGTTGACCAGCACGTTCACCTGGGCTACCGAGGTGCCGAACAAGGTCGGCAGCATGAGCCTCAGGATCTTCTTCACGCCGGGGCTGCGCCAGCCCCACCGCGGGCGTGGCAGGAAGCCCAGCTGCATCAGGAACGGAATCTGAAACAGCAACTGCACGATGCCGGCGACGAACACCGCCCACGCCAGGGCCATGACCGGCTCGGCGAACCACGGCGCGGCAAACAAAGCCGCCGCAATCATGATGAGGTTGAGCAGGACCGGGGTCAGTGCCGGGACGGCGAAGCGGCTGTAGCTATTGAGAATGCCGCCGGCACAGGCGGTCATAGAGATGAAGAACAGGTAGGGAAAGGTAATACGCAGCAATTCGGTGGTGAGGGCGAAGTTGCCCGGGTCTTCCAGGTAGTATTTCGGTGCGAAGACCATGACCACCAGTGGCGCAGCCAGCATGCCCAGCGCGGTGATCACCATGACGATGACGCCCAAGGTGCCGAACACCTCGTCGATCAGGCGCTTCAGGGCCGCCTGATCCCCGCTGGCGCGGTACTCGGCCAGCACCGGCACGAACGAGGGTGCAAACCCACCCTCGGCGAACAGGCGGCGCAGGAAGTTGGGAATGCGGAAGGCGACGAAGAACGCGTCGGTCGCCGCCTCCACGCCGAACACGCGGGCGAAGACCACATCCCGTATCAACCCCAGCACGCGGGAGATCTGGGTCATGCCGCTGACCACGGCGGTGGACTTCAACAGGGCGCGACTCAAGCGGGACGTCTCCGCGGCGTTGGCTGGCTGGCGATGATACTGGACAGGATGGTTTTAAGTTTTAGGTTTTAAGTTTTAGGCTGGCGCGTTCTGGATTCCGGCTAGGTGTACCGCTCCTGGCGCTGTCCGCCATAGGCGCCACGCGGCCCTCACTTAAAACGTTAAACTTAAAACTTAAAACTTAAGGCAGCATTGACAAAAGGCCGGAAACCGCTAAAGATACTCGCCTTTTTTCATGCCCCCTCGTTTGTCTGTGCGAGGCGAGGCCCGGCACAGTACCAGTTTCAGGAGTAAGACCTTGGCCAATACCGCGCAAGCGAGAAAGCGCGTCCGTCAGGCGGAAGTTCATCGCCAACGTAATGCCAGCTACCGTTCCATGATGCGCACCTATGTCAAGAAGGTGCTCAAGGCCATCCAGGCGGGCGACAAGGCCCAGGCCGAGTCGGCGTTCAAGGCGGCCATGCCGCTGCTGGATCGCACGGCCCGCAAGGGTCTGATCCACCCGAACAAGGCTGCCCGGCACAAGAGCCGCCTGAGCGCCCGCATCAAGGCGATGGCTGCCTGATACACAGCTCGCAAGCAGTCTCAAAAAAGCCGGCTCATAGCCGGCTTTTTTCTTGCAAATTTACCCAATGTAGGATGGGTTGAGCGCAGCGATACCCATCGTGCAACGTTCTTCGAAGCCAGTCCGCTCTCAGCGGTGGCGCATTCCATCACCGCGTCGAACCTCGTCGACGTAGGCGGCGGCCCCCACCGATGGGTATCGCTGCGCTCAACCCATCCTACATCTCTGCCTAGGTTCCCGCCTTTCGAAAACCTAAAGAACCACCAGATTGTCCCGGTGGATCAGCTCCGGCTCGTCCACATACCCGAGAATGCCCTGGATCTTTTCGCTGGGTTGCCGGGCGATGCGGGCGGCCTCTTCTGCGGCATAGTTGACCAGCCCGCGCGCGACTTCAGCGCCGTCCGGTCCCACGCAGGAGACGAGCTCGCCGCGGTTGAAGCGGCCCGCGACGGCGGTGACGCCCACCGGTAGCAGGCTGCGACCGGCGCGGCGCAGCACTTCCACGGCACCGGCATCGATCGTCAACGTACCGCGCACCTGGAGTTGACCGGCCAGCCACTGCTTGCGTGCGACCACCGGCCCCTGGCTCGGATGCAAGGCCGTGCCCAGCGGCTCACCGGCGGCGATGCGGGAGAGGACCTCAGGCTCGCGGCCCCAGGCGATCAGCGTGGTCGCGCCCGAACGGGCGGCCTTGCCGGCAGCGCGAACCTTGGTCAGCATGCCGCCGCGGCCCAGACGGCCACTGCCGCCGCCGGCGATGACCTCCAGCGCCGGGTCGCCCGCATGGGCCTCGCCGATCAGCGTCGCATCCGGGTTGCCGCGCGGGTCCTGATCGAACAACCCTTGCTGGTCGGTCAGGATGACGTACAGCTCGGTCTCCACCAAGTTGGCCACCAGCGCGCCCAGGCTGTCGTTATCGCCGAAGCGGATCTCGTCGAAGGCCACCGTGTCGTTCTCATTGACCACCGGCACGACACCCAGGCGCAGCAGGGTGCGCAAGGTGCTGCGGACATTCAGGTAGCGCTTGCGGTCGGCGGCGTCCTCATGTGTCAGGAGAATCTGGGCCGTACGGATGCCATGACGCTGGAATGCGACTTCATAGGCTTGGGCCAGACCCATCTGCCCCACGGCGGCGGCCGCCTGGAGCTCATACAAGGCGGTGGGGCGTTTGTTCCAGCCCAGGCGGCGCATACCCTCGGCCACGGCCCCGGATGACACCAGCAGGATCTCGCGGCCTTGCGCGCGCAGGGCCGCAAGCTGCGCCACCCAGGCCTCGATGGCCGGTATATCCAGCCCCAACCCGTCGTTGGTGACCATGGCGCTGCCGATCTTCACCACCCAGCGGCGGCTGGCGCCCAACTGCTGGCGGCTCTTCGGGCTCATGGCGTGTCCTCGTCCTCTTCGTCCGCCGGTGCCTCGGGTCGGGCGGTGCTTTCCACATGGTTCATCACTGCCTGGACCAGCGCATCGGTGCCGGTCTTGGCCAGCGCCGCGATGCGGTACACCGGGCCGTCCCAGCCCAGCGCGTCGACGATGCTTCGAACCCGTTCCTCGCGCTCGTCCTCGTCGACCAGGTCCAGCTTGTTGAGCACCAGCCAGCGCGGTTTGGCGACCAGTTCGGGGCTGTACTTGGCCAGCTCCTCGATGATGGTCCGCGCGTCGGCCACCGGGTCGCCGCTGTCGCTGTACGGCGAAACGTCGACCAGGTGCAGCAACAGGCGCGTGCGCGCCAGGTGGCGCAGGAACTTGATACCCAGGCCGGCACCTTCCGCCGCGCCCTCGATCAGCCCGGGGATGTCGGCCATGACGAAGCTGCGCAAGGGGCCGGCGCTGACCACGCCCAGGTTAGGATGCAAGGTGGTGAACGGGTAGTTCGCAACCTTGGGGCGGGCGGCCGATACGGCGCGGATCAATGTGCTCTTGCCGGCATTGGGCAGCCCGAGCAGGCCGACATCGGCAATGACCTTGAGCTCGAGATGGAGGTTGCGATGCTCGCCCGGGGTGCCGGGTTTGTTTTGGCGCGGGGCTCGGTTGGTGCTGGATTTGTAACGTGTGTTTCCCAGCCCGTGGAACCCGCCTTTGGCGACCAGCAGACGCTGTCCCGGGCTCACCAGGTCGCCGATGAGCTCCTGGGTGTCGGCGTCACGGACCATGGTGCCCACCGGCACCACGACGTCGCGGTCGCTGCCGGAGGCGCCGGTGCAGTTGTCGCCGCGACCGTTCTCGCCGCGCTCGGCGCGGAACACCCGCGTATAGCGGTAGTCGGCCAGCGTGTTGAGTTCGGGGTCGGCCACCAGGTACACGCTGCCGCCGTCGCCGCCGTCGCCGCCGTCCGGGCCGCCAAAGGGGATGTATTTTTCGCGGCGGAAGCTGACGGCGCCATTACCGCCGTCGCCGGCCTCCACGCGGATGGTGACTTCATCGACGAACTGCATGATCTGCTTTCCTCAACACCGAATGGAGACGGCGTCTCTTGCGTCGGACACAAAAAAGCCCCGTTCGTGACGGGGCTTTTTTCGGCGATTCGTTGCACGGTGTCCGAATGCCGATTCACTCGGCCGGGACGACGCTCACGAACTTGCGGCCCTGGGGCCCTTTGGTTTCGAACGTGACCGTTCCGTCCGCCTTGGCGAACAAGGTGTGATCCTTGCCCAGGCCGACGTTTGCTCCCGGATGGAAGCGGGTACCGCGCTGGCGGACCAGGATGTTGCCGGCGATCACGACCTGGCCGCCGAAGCGCTTGACGCCCAGGCGTTTGGATTCTGAATCGCGACCGTTGCGGCTACTGCCGCCTGCCTTTTTGTGTGCCATGACACGAACTCCTTAAACGATCAAACCCGGATCAGGCACCGGTGATGCCGGTGATCTCGACCTCGGTGAAATACTGGCGGTGGCCCATCTGCTTGCGATGGTGCTTGCGGCGGCGGAATTTGACGATATGAATCTTGTCCGCGCGGCCCTGTGACTTGACGGTGGCAGTAACCTGGCCGCCTTCGACGCGGGGGGCGCCGACGGTGACATTATCGCCATCGGCAATCAGCAGCACCTCGTCGAAGGACACGCTCTCGCCGGGAGCGACTTCGATCTTCTCGACCCGCAGCTTCTGACCCGGGCTAACGCGGTACTGTTTGCCGCCGGTCTTGATGACAGCGTACATTGTTGGTTCTCCACAAAACTCTAAGGGCTGGCAGTGCTGCTGGCCGTAGAAAAGCCCGGTATCTTATTGCGCACGCGCCCCACGGTCAATGTCCGCTTCCGGGTATCTCCAGATTCAGCAATATCACCAGGGCTGCCAGGGCCTGTTTTTCGGCCTTGCTGATCTTGCTGCCGAAGCCGAAGAACCCGCCGGAGGCCTCGGCGATGCCCTTGCCCATCCTCAGCAGCTCGATCTTGACCGCCTGCGCCTCATCCGCCGGCAGCCTGCCATCGAGCGCGGCGGCAACCCGTTTCAAGGCCTCCACGGGCTCCACCTCGCCCCCCAGTACGGCGCGGGTCTGGGCTTCCATGTCGGCCAGCAGTGCGGTGATCAACTCGCGCATCAGGCCTTGATGGCCGGTGGCGGCGGCGAGCAATTGCTCCTGGAATTTCCGTATTTCCTTTTTGTCAATCGTGCCGTCGGCACCGGCGACGACGGCGAACACCAGCAATGGTGCCCGCAGCAGGTCGCGCCACTGGTCCGATGAAAAGGGGCTTGTCGTGGTCGTTTCTTCCGCCTCCACCGGCTTGGCCACGGCGAAGAGATCGGTGATGGCGTGGGATCTGGCACGGTCCATGAGTGCGGTGAAGCCGGCCTGATCCAGCCCGGGGGCGAAATACAAGTGTTCGCTGAGCCAGTAGCCTTGCCCATCCATCAATGCCGCCAGCGTATCGACGGCGATCATCAACTGTGGCTCGTCCTCGGCCTCCGGGCGCATCAATGTGTCCGGCCGCAGCACGATGGCATCGGCTTTTGCCGCCAACACCGTCGGCACGGCTTCGCTGTAGACGGCAATACGCGCCTCGCGGCCGCTGTCCTTGTCGGACAGTACGATCAGCGAAGCCATGAAGACGTCCTCCTGATCGATGTAATTCAACCGGCGGAAGCGGTCGAAGAAGGTGCGTGCAAAGTTTGAGGTGTCGGCCAGCATTGGCTCCAGAAAGCGCTTGCCGGCCTTGAGCTCGGCCCGCGTGCCCATCAGTTGCATGACGCCGTCTTTGTCCTTCAGATAATTGCCGATGACCATGCGCAAGGTGGTCAGGCAGTGTTCCTTGATCCAGTCCCGCCCGTAATTGCGGGCCAGCACGTCGGCGTTCTGGGCCTCGCCATCTTCCGGCTCGATGAGTGCGCCGCTGGCGCGGGCCACGGTTTCCACCAGCTTCAAGCCCAGGGTGTAATCGTCCGGGCAGGAGGCGGCAAAAATGCGGGCACTGAAGTCTTTGCCGTCGTACTCCACTTCCACCGGCCGCACCGAGCGCTTGTCGAGGTAGGCATAACTGGTACCCCGTGGCCACTCCCCGCCGGCGGGTTTGGGCGAGTCGTCGGTGAAGACGATATCGGCCAGGCCGGTGCCGGTCAGCGTCGGTGCCAGGCTGACCTTGCCGGCGCCGTTGACGTAAAACGTATGGCTCATCGTCGTCTCCCCCTATCTCGATGAGCGCGACTGTGCCGTAGCCGGCCCAGAGTGAACAGGGCAGGCTTGTCCGGTAGCGCAGGCGGTGGGTGGACAGGGTGTCAAGCACGCTGAGGCGTGAGTTTTAGGTTTTAAGTTTAAAGTTTTAAGTGGGCGTCCTCCCATCACGCCCACGCACCATCTAGTAAAACTTAAAACTTAAAACTTCAGTAATGCCTTCTCGCCTCCGGCACCGCCTCGATCGCCTCGTCCAGGTGAGTGATGAACAACTGCTCTGCCTGACTCAAGTGGGCGGTGGGGTGGATGACGCGATGTACCGAGACGGTCGGTGGGTTATCGCCATCGTGAGGCGGCAGGCGCCACAACCGTCCGGCCTCGACGTCCGGTTGCATGACGTGGATGGGCAAGGGGGCGATACCGATACCGGCCATGACCAGGCGGCGGACCTCTTCCAGGTTGTTGGAGCTGGCCACGATGCGGGTTTCCAGCTCCGCCCGCGCACGCCACAAGGCCACCGGGCGCAGCACGTCGTCGACCATATCGGTGCGGAAGGAGACGGTCGGCAGCCCCACCAAGTCGGCCAGGGAGACATTTGGCTGGCCGAACAGCGGATGGGGCGGCCCGCAGTAGAACCCGAAACGCTCCCGGTAGACCCAGCGATAGTTGAGCTCGGCCACCGTATGCCGCACCAGCGCCAGACCGAGGCTGGCCCGCTTCTGCAGGACGGCCTGGGCGACTTCGGTGCTGGTGAGCACATCGATGCTGAAGGTCACCTCCGGATAGCGGCGTGCGAAGGTGGCCAGCGCCGTGTCGAGGATCGGCGTCTGCACATGGGAGGCCGCGGCCAGCGCCACATGCCCGCGCACCCGGTCTTCGACCTCGCTGATCAACACCCCGAGGCGGCTGATGCTGCCGTAAATCTGTGCGCATTCGCGGTACAGCGTCTCGCCCGTCTGGGTGATGCGGAATACACCGTGCCCGCGATCGACCAGGCGTTTGCCCAACTGACGCTCCAGACGCTTGAGCGCCTGAGTCACCGAGGGCTGTGCAAGACCGAGGCGGCTGGCGGCGCGCGAGATGCTGTTCTCCTGGACGATGGCCACGAAGGTGCGCAGCAGATTCCAGTCCAGTTCGCGGGAAAACCGCTCCAGGTGGGGGTCCGGCGGGTTGGGTATTTGTTTCATGAATGGGGAGTATCACTCACATCTATTTGATCAATCCAGCATCTTGACCCACGGTTGACGGGTACGCCGGCATTGCCGCCGGTGGTTAGGAGGCTGTCGGACTTGAGACTGT
>CBFGWV010000146.1:0-12224 GCA_965652545.1 uncultured Candidatus Competibacteraceae bacterium
ACGAGGTGCAGCGCTTGAAAGGCTTGCTCAACGAAACGACGCCGGTGTAGAGGGCTGTCGGCCGATGTCCCTCCGACACCTGCGCACTCTCGTCGCCATTGCCGATCGCGGCGGCTTCTCTGTTGCGGCCGACGCCATCGGCCTGACCCAGTCGGCCGTCAGCCTGCAGATGAAAGCCCTGGAAGACAGCCTGGGCGTGGCCTTGTTCGACCGCAGCGGGCGCTACCCGGTGTTGACGCGTCATGGTCGCATCGTCGTCGAGCGTGCGCGGACGGTGCTGGCCCTGCACCAGCGTCTGGGCAGCGACCTCGATACGCAGAGCGCATTGGCCGGCGAGTTGCATCTGGGGGCGGTGCATACGACGGTGACCAGTGTGTTGCCACCGGCGCTGCGCGCGCTGCGTAACCGTCATCCGCAGTTGAACGTGCATGTGCGCAGCGGCCTGTCGGCCGACTTGTCGCCCGCGGTGGCCGCCGGTGAGCTGGATGCTGCCCTGATTACCGAGCCGCTGGTGCCGCCGGCGGCCGACCTGGTCTGGCACCCGGTGGTCAACGAGCCGCTGTTTGTCGTGGCACCCCACGATACGCCGGGGCAGACCGATGCCGACGTGTTGACGGCCTTGCCGTTCATCCGCTTCGAGCGCACGGCCTGGGCCGGGCAGATCATCGATGCGGAGTTGCGGCGCCGCGGTATCCAGCCGCGCGACGGCATGGAGCTGGATTCACTGGAGGCCATTTGGGTCATGGTGGGGCATGGGCTGGGCGTGGCGGTGATTCCACGGCACCCGATCATGGACTTGCCCAACCTGATGCCGGTGCGCCAGTTGCCCTTTGGGCGGCCGCAGTTGTCGCGGCGGGTGGGGCTGCTGGAGCGCCAGTCGCACGCGCGCACCGATCAGGTGGCCGCCTTGCTGCTCGCGCTGATCGATGCTCATTAATTTTTCTCAAGCGCATCGTTCCGAACATTAATTTCTGTTTCCAGGCCGCCTGAACTACCGTGGCACGGGTCATCCCACACTGCCCGCCGGCCCGTACATCATGCCCATCAGTACATTGCTGGACGCCCTGGTACCCGTTCTGGGGCTGCTCATGATCGGCTTTCTCAGTCGCCGCCGGCATCTGATGCAGGACGGTTTCTGGACGTATGCCGAGAAGCTCTCGTATTACCTGCTGATGCCGGCACTCATCGTCAAGGAACTCGCCGGGCTGGATGCCGGGACGCTGCCGGTGGGGCGTATCGCCCTGGCCATCGTGCTGACTCTGGCCACGGCCGTGGTGGTGCTGACGCTGCTGCGTGGCCGCCTGCCGCTGGATGGGGCGTCGTTCACCTCGGTGGTGCAGGGCGGGGTCCGCTTCAACACCTACGTGGGCTTGTCGCTGGTGGCGCCGTTGTACGGCCCACAGGGGCTGGCCATCGCCGCGCTGTCCATCGGCGTGATGATCGCCACCATCAACGTCATCTGCGTCACCGCATTCGCCCTGTGTGTCGGCGATGGCCGGCCACGGCCGGCGCTGGTGGCCAAGCAGTTGCTCCAGAACCCCTTGCTCATGGCCTGTGCGCTGGGCGGCTTGCTACAGGTCACCGGCGTGGGGTTGCCGCCCGGTCTGGGCCGGCTGGCCGCCACCCTGGGCGGGGCCGCGCTACCGCTGGGAGTGATGGCCGTGGGCGCCGCGCTGGCGCGGGTGGAAGCACGGATGCCGGCGGTCGTGCCGTTCGTGGCCGCTTCGGTGGTCAAGTTTTTGATCATCCCGGTCAGCGCGGCGGTGTTCTGCGCGCTGCTCGGGCTGGGGCCGGCGGTCACCGCGGTGGTGGTGTTGCTCAACGCCATGCCCACCGCGCCATCGGGCTATGTGCTGGCGCGCCAGATGGGTGGCGACCACGTCCTGATGGCGGCGCTGATCACCGGCCAGACTGTGCTCGCGTGCGGACTGCTGCCCGTGCTGCTGCTGTCAGGTCTGTTCAGCCCGGGGTGAGCTCGCCGGCGAGATTCGTCGCCATGTGCGCACGGACCGCATCGGCCGGCAGGTCCAGGGCGGTGAGGTGGACCAGCTTGGTCAGCGCCGCCTCCACCGTCATATCAAAGCCCGACACCACGCCGGCCTGAACCAGGGCGGAGCCGGCGGCATACTGAGTCAGGTCCACGTGACCTTGCTGGCATTGGGTGACATCGACGATGACCACACCGCGATCCGCCGCGCGGCCCAGGGCCTGGAGAAAGCCCGGCAAGGCGACCGGCGCATTGCCGACGCCGTAGCCCTGGATCACCAACCCACGCAGCGGCTGCGCCAGTACCGCCTCCAGGAACCCGGTCGTGATGCCGGGAAACAGACGCACCACACCCACCTGCGGGTCGCTGTAGTCCGGCGTCTGGAAGTCGCGCGGCCGCGGGCTGCGGAAGACCGCATCGTGGTGCACGCTGATATGAATGCCCACCTCGCCCAGCATGGGGTGATTGGGCGATGCGAAGGCGTCGAAGTCCTCAGCCTTGGCCTTGGTGCTGCGGTTGCCGCGCAGCAAGTGCCCGTTGAAATACAGGCACACCTCGGGAATCGCATAATCCGCCGCCAGCAGCAGCGCCGTCAGCAGGTTGTTGTGGGCGTCGTTGCGCAGCTCGCGCATGGGGATTTGCGAGCCGGTGACGATCACCGGCTTGTCCAGGCCTTGCAGCATGAAGGACAGGCTGGAGGCCGTGTAGGCCATGGTGTCGGTGCCGTGCAGCACCACGAAACCGTCGAAGTCGTCATAGCGGGCGGCGATGTCGGTGCCGATGCGCTGCCAGTCGTCCGGCTGGATATTGGCCGAGTCGATCAGCCGCTCGTACTCCAGCACCTCGAAGGCGGGCATGCCCTCGGGCGGCAGGCGGCCGGTCAGCAGGCGGTCCAGGCCCGGCTCGGGCACGTAGCCTGCGTCGGTGCGGCGCATGCCGATGGTGCCGCCGGTATAGAGGATGAGAATGCGTTTGCTCATGTGGGGGTGATCCTTGCCAGGACCCGCAGTGTAACGGCGTGCGGGCCCCGCGTGGACTGCCCCGGCGGCTATGGAATCATCCGCGGGCCGGTTCGGCATGAGGCCAAACCGTAAGGTGTAAAAAAGCCGCGGCCCCGGGAAGGGATGGTAGTGGAACCGCGGGGAGAGGTTACAAGGTCCGCCACTGCTGGAACCGTGCTTCCAGCGCTTCGCTGTTGCGGTTCCAGAACTCCGCGCCCGTGAGCAGACCGAAGCGAAGGTTCTGCGGCGCGGTGGGCAGGTCGCTCAACAGGGTCTGGTCCACCAGGGGAATCGCTTTCGTGTTGACCGGGCCATAGGGGAAATGGCGCGGAAACTCCGCAATCACCTCGGGTGTCATGGCGAAGTTGATGAAGTCGTAGGCGCGGTCGAGATTGTGCGTGTTATTGCGGACCACCCAGAAGTCCAGGGTGTAAATCACGTTGTTCCAGACGATGCTGATCGGCATGCCTTCGTCAATGGCATTGGATGCGCGGCCGTTGTAGCCATTCATCATTACCACGCCGTCGTTGGTCAGCATCTCCACCGGCGTGACGCCGTCCTTCCACCACACCACATGGGGTTTGATCTGATCGAGCTTGGCAAAAGCGCGGTCTACGCCCTGCGGTGTGGACAGTACGTTGTACACATCGCTCACCGCGACGCCATCGGCCATCAATGCAAGCTCCAATGACCACTGGGCTTTGTCGCGCAGTCCGCGCTTGCCGGGGATGCTGTCGATGTTCCACATGTCCGCCCACGATACCGGCGGACGGGCGGCGGTCTGGGTGTTGTAGACCAGCACGAACGACCACACGATGAAGCCGACGCCGCAGTCGGCGATGCCCGAGGGCAGCAGGTCGTTCTTATGGGTGATGCGGTTCCAGTCGATGCGCTGCCAAATGCCTTCCTCGCAGCCGCGGAGCATGTCCGAGAACTCAACCTCCAGCACGTCCCAGGTCTTGCCGGCGGCATAGGCCTCGCGGATCTCGCTCATGGAGCCGTTGAAGGCGTCTTCCTGGTACGAGACGTTGTAGGCCTTGGCGTAGGGGTCGAAGAACACCTGGCGTTCGGCATCCTGGTAGGAGCCACCCCAGGAGACGAGCGTCAACGGCGCGTTTGCGGCGGCGGCAACGATGGGCGCCGGCGCAGGTATTGGGGCTTGTACCGGTGCGGTGACAGGCCTTGGGGCCGGTGCGGGTGCGACGGTCGGTGTGGCCGCGGCAACCTGAACAGTGGCCGGACGGCTGGTCTGCTGCGCCCTGGCGGGCGAAATGGCGCCGGGCGAATCGGCGCTGAACCAAGGCTGTGTAGCGACGGCCAATACCAGGACGAGCAGGACGTTTGCAACTAGCGCTGCGGCAACTTTAATAGTGGTGTTCATTGTTATGACCTCGCTGTTGCGCGGGCTTTTATTAGTGCAAGCGACGTCCTGATCAGCGTTGCCTGAAAAGCAAATCGGACACTACTCATAACGAATGTGATTTGTGTCTCATGTTTTGCACAGGCGACTCTAATCCGGCGCAGACGCGGATATTTTGCGCACTTCGCCAGATTGGTTGCCTTTGACGACAGGGTGATGATCGAGGGTACGGCCGCCTGTCGTTACAGCGCCCCCAGTATCCGTTCCAGGCAGGCCGCGTAGTGCGCAAACGGCGGCGTTTGCACGGCCGGGTCTTTGGCCGCCTCGTCCCAGCGCCGTACCTGGACGATGGCGTCGAACGTCGCCAGGCGGGCGAAGGCATCGGCCTCGTCGGCGGTCATCGGCCCGCCCTGCAAGGCCAGCGTCTGCTGCGAGGCCGCGGACAAGCGGGCGTGATAACCCGGTTCGCGGGCGCACAGGTAACGCTTGGCGGCCACGTGGTGACGTACGCAGGCGACCACCCGCTCGGGGAAGAACGGCGCGAGGACGGCGGCGCCGGCCCGGTCGTGTCGGTTGTCCAGGGTCAGCGCGAGCTCGGACGGGAATTCACTGGTGTAGTGGCCGATGTCGTGCAGCAGCGCAGCGGCGATGAGTGCATCGTCCGCACCGGCCTGTTCGGCCAGTTGCGCGCACTGGAGCATGTGCTGCGACATGGTCACGTCCTCGCCCAGGTAGGAGTCGGCGCCGCGGCGCTCGAAAATCTCGGCGATGAACGCAACGATGGTCTGGCGGGTCAGCGGTGGCTGGGTCATTCGCGGGCCTCGTTCAACAGTGCCAAAGTGGACAGCAGCCCGTCGCGGTCGGCATAGCAGCCTTGCAACCAGCGCGTGCCGGCGGCGGTGTAGGCGGTGCGTGCGTGCAGCACGCGGGTGTTGTCCACCAGAAAGGCATCGCCGGGCGCCAGTTTGAAGCGCACCGCCAGTGCGGGCCGCTCGATGATGGCCGCGAGGCGGCGGTAGGCGCTGTAGTAGTCGGCCATGTGCTCGAACGGCACGTCCGTCACCGCCGCCAGCGAGCGGTTGTTGAAGCGCACGGCGATGAGCTCGCCATCGGGGGCAAGCTCGATCATCGGCCGGCGCGCTTGCAGATGTGCCGCCCCCGGCGCGTGGTACTCGAAGCGCGCGCAGTAGCGCGACAGCAGCTCGAAGGCCGTCGGGTCCTCCCTGGCCAGCAGTTGCACCGCATGGAAACCGTCCACGATGAGCGACTCGCCGCCTTCGGCATCGTTCTGCAGGCAGTACAGCAGTTGCAGCGTCGGGACCGGGTCACGGTAGGGGTTGTCGGTGTGCGCCTGCAAGCCGGCGCGAGTGTAGGCGAGGTTGACCGGCTCGACCTCGGTTTTCACCTCGAACCAACGGCCGTAGTGGGTTTCGCGCACAAAGCCGAAGCGCCCGATCAGGCGTGTCAGGCTGCCGGAAGCCAACGGTCCGCCGTGGACGCGGCCGACGCCATACCGGGCCACACCGGCCAGCCACGCGCGTAGCGCTTCGGGGTCGTCCATCAGCGCCTCGTAGGCCGCCCGCGGCAGCCCCTCGCCGAAGGCCCCGTCCCAGGTTTGCACGCCCGCGGGCAGGCGGCCGCGGCGGGTGTCGGCGGGGCGGTCGTAGCAGCGTTGGCGCAGCCACGCGGCGGTGAATTCGACGGTCTTGTTCTCCGGTGCAAAGTGCACCCGGACCCCGCCCTCGGCGGTGAGGTCGGCATCGGCGACCCAGGTCTGCGCGGGGATATCGCCGATGGCGATCAGCCGCTGCCCGTTGGCCGGTGCGCGGGTCGCGGCGTCCTGGGCGTTGTCACGCAACCAGATGGCGTGGAAGCGCGCCTGCGCACCATCGTGCCAATGCACGCGCAGCACATGGCCCCCGTCGCACATCGTCACCTCGGTCAATGTCGTCATTGGCGTCTCTCGTTCAGAACCTCTCTCGTGCACTGTGGCTTTGGCAGGCTCCAATGACTAACAATGTTTTTGCCGGGTGAGACCCCGCGTTGCTTATGGCAGGCCTATGACGACGACCCCATCGCTGCCTCCGCTGGAATGGCTGAAAGTGTTCGAGGCGGCCGGCCGCCTGGCCAACTTCACGGCCGCGGCGGAGGAGCTGCACCTCACTCAGGCTGCGGTGAGCCAGCGCATCCGCAAGCTCGAGGCCTGGTTGGGCGTGGCCTTGTTCCAGCGCCAGGCCCGCGGTGTCCAGCTCACCGCCGAGGGCGATGCCTACCTGGTGCATGTGAACGCCGCCCTGGGCGAGTTGGCCCGTTGCACCGGCGATTTGTTCGGGCGCTACCGCGTGCGCAAGATCACGTTGGCCGCGCCGGCCTCTGTGGCCACGTTGTGGCTGGCGCCACGGCTCAGCGTGCTGCGGCGCGAGCAGCCGGGGTTGGCGCTGGATATCGCCGCCATCTACCGCGAGGCGGATTACGCCACCGTCGGCGCCGACCTGGAGGCGCGCTTCGGTGCGGGGCGCTGGCCCGATCGCGACGGTATCCGCTTGTTCGACGAGGCCCTGGCGCCGGTGGCCAGCCCCGCGTTGATCGACGGTATGGACCCGGCCGATTGGCGAGGCCTGCCCGTGCTTGCGGTGCGCGGGCCGCGGGTCGGTTGGGCGGAGTGGGTGAGCCGCAGCGGCGAGGCGGCGGTGCCGGCGGCGGCGTACCGGTTCGACTCCTTCGTCACCGCCCTGGCGGCCGCGGAGGCCGGTGCCGGCGTGCTGTTGGCCTCACTGCCGCTGGCGCAGAGCGCGCTGGCGGCCGGGGCGCTGGTCCGGCTGCCCGGCCCGGTGCTGACGCCGGGCCTGGGCTATTGGCTGCTGCGCGCCCGCGGGCAGGCGGCGGACGGCCATCTGGACACAGTAATGCGGGCCATGGCCGGCCCGTCTGTACGCCGCCTGCCGTCACCGGACAAGCGCGTCGTCGGCGCGACGCAGTAGACTGGTGGCCATGAACGAACACAGCGAACACGCCACCGCTCTCGACCCCCGTGCCCTGCGCGATGTCTTTGGGACGTTTCTGACCGGCGTCACCGTGGTTACCACGGTGGACGATGCCGGGCGTCCCTGGGGATTTACCGCCAACTCGTTCACCTCGGTGTCGCTGGACCCGCCACTGGTCCTGTTCTGCATGACACGCGGGGCCGAAGGGGCGCCGGTGTTCGCCAACGGCCGCGGTTTCGCAGTGAACATCCTGGGGGACTGGCAGCGCGAGGTGTCGGATGTTTTCGCCTCACGGGTGGAGGACCGCTTCGCACAGGTGGGGTATCGCCTGAGCCCCGGCGGCTCGCCGTTGATCGAAGGCGCGTTGAGTTGGGTGGACTGCGCGCGCACCCAGGTGGTGGACGGCGGCGATCATTTAGTGATTTTCGGCCGGGTGCTGGGGCTGCACTACGCCGCCGGGCTGCCGCTGGGCTATTACCGCGGCCATTACGTGAAGTTCGGCCTGGGTGAGGATGCGCTGGAGGCGGCGGCCCCGCAGCACATCGTGGTCGGCAGCATCGCCGATGACATGGGCAACCTGCTGTTGGTGCGCGAGGGCGAGGGCTGGCGCCTGCCGGCGGCGCCACTCTCGGGCAAGGGCGGCCACCGCCAGGCGCTCAAACAGGTGCTCGGTCGCTATGGCGTCGACGCCGGGACCTCGTTCCTGTACTCGGTCATCGACGCGCCCGATGGGCAGCGCACGACGTTGTATTTTCGCGCCGACGTCACCGCCCGCCAGGGCGTGGCCGACAACGCGCGGTTCTTCGCCAGTGGGGACATCCCCTGGGACCGGCTGGTGGTGGAGCCCGAGCGCAGCCTGCTGCAACGCTATGTGCAGGAGCGCTCGCGTGGTAATTGGGGGGTGTACTTCGATACCGATCAGGGCGGGCAGGTGGCCCCGGTGCGGGGCAAGAGCCCGGGCTGACGCTTACGCCGGTCCTGAAGGGGGTCACCCCTGGGATCGCCGAGTTGTACTCGGCAGCCGGCCAACGGCCGGCCATCTCGCTCAAGGCTGGAGACCGCCTTGAACGTTTGCGTTGTCGCTGGCGCCAGGAGAAACGGCCGAGCTTCGCTCGGCTGCCGAGTACAACTCGGCGATCCCAGGGCGGCGCTCCCATGGCCATCGGCTCAAGTGGCCACCGGCAGCGGCCTCAAGCCCTGCCGCCACGCTCCCACGGCGGCACGCCACCAAACTGCTGGGCCAGGAAATCCACGAACACCCGCACCTTGGGCGCCAGGTGCTTGCGGTTGGGGTAGATCGCCAGCAGGTCGGTCTTGGGCGCTTTGTACTCGGACAGCAAACGGACCAGACGGCCGGCGCGAATGTCCTCGCCGACCAGGTAGGTCGCCAGCCGGGCGATGCCCAGGCCCTCGAGCGTGGCCTTGTAGATGGCATCGGCGCTGTTGGTCTCGAAATTGCCCTTCACGTGCACGGTGTGCACGCCGTTGGCATCCTCGAATTCCCAGTCGTTCCAGCGCGAAACCGTCGACAGGCGCAGGCAGTTGTGGCCAGCGAGGTCCTCGGGGGTGCGCGGGGTGCCGTAGGTGGCCAGGTACTCCGGCGATGCACAGACCACGCGGGTATTGGTGGCAAGTCGCCGGGCGACGACCGAGCTGTCCTCGACCTGTTCGGCAAAGCGGATGGCCACGTCCACGCCTTCCTCGACCAGGTCCACGCGCCGGTCGGTGACCTCCAATGAGAGCTTCAGCGCCGGGTAGCGTTTGAGGAAGGCCGGCAGCAGGGGCAGCAGATAGGCCTTGGCGAAAGCCACGGTGGCGCTGGCGTGCAGCACGCCCTGCACCTGCCCGCCCAAGGTGCTGACCATGGCCTCGGCCTCGGCGATGTCCGCCGCGATGCGGCTGGCGCGCTCGTAGTAGGCGTGGCCTTCTTCGGTCAGGGACAGGTGACGGGTGGAGCGGTTGAGCAGGCGCACGCCGAGACGTTGCTCCAGCCGGGTGATCTGTTTGCTGACCGCCGACGGGGTCATGTCCAGCGACCGGGCGGCGGCGGAAAAGCTGCCGTCCTCCACCGAGCGGAGAAACACAGTCATCTGGCTGACGTTTTCCATGCTGTTGTTTTATCTGTGCCGATTCGTCACAAGTGCTAGTCCCGTCACCCCCTGTATGCCAGTGGGGGGTTGCGCTATTGTGCAACGCAACAAGCGCCATGTCACGGCGCGCACGAGGAGAGCGCAGATGACGCATCGAATCCCTGAACTCGACATGATCCCCCGCTACTCGGACGAGGACGTGCGCAAGGCCATCGCCGAAGGCCAGCGCCTGCGCGCCGAGATGATCCGCCACTACCTGGTGACCGGCGCCCGCAAACTCAGCGGGTTGTTCCGCCGCTCGCACGACAGCGCGGGGCGTATTCACCACCACCGCTCGGCCCACGCGAACTGATCGTCCGCCTGGCCGACATGCAGTACCGTATGGACCCGTAGGCTGCGCCAGCAACGCAGCCCTCGGGGGCCATACATCATGACAAGCTACGACATTCTCTTCGAGCCGGTCCGCATCGGGCCGAAAATCGCCCGCAACCGTTTTTACCAGGTGCCGCACTGCTGCGGCATGGGCCATCTGCGCCCGCGCGCCCACGCCGCCATGCGCGGCATCAAGGCCGAGGGCGGTTGGGCGGTGGTCAGCACCGAAGAGACCGAAATCCACCCCACCTCGGACATTGCCCCGGCCAGCGAGCAGCGGCTGTGGGATGCGCGTGACATCCCCGCGCTGCGTCTGATGACCGATGCCGTGCACGCGCACGGCGCCCTGGCGGCGGTGGAGCTGGTGCACAACGGGTTTCACTCCGCCAACCTGTTTACCCGCATCGCCCCGCTGGCGCCGGTGCACATGATCGTCGACGGCGACGACCCGGTGCAGGCCCGTGGCATGAGCTTGCGCGATATTCGCGACTTCCGCCGCTGGCACCGGGATGCCGTGCTGCGCGCCCGCGACGCCGGTTTCGACGTCATTTACGTCTATGCTGGCCACAACATGACGCTGACCCAGCACTTCCTGCTGCCGCGCTACAACACCCGCAGCGACGCCTACGGTGGCAGCCTGGAAAACCGCATCCGCCTGACCCGCGAGCTCATCGAAGACGCCAAAGACGCCGTCGGCCACGACTGTGCCATCGCCTTTCGCTTCGCCGTCGACGAATTGCTGGGCGAGGAGGGGCTGAGCAGCGCCGGCGAGGCGCGTGACGTGGTCGGCATGCTGGCCGAGTTGCCCGACCTGTGGGATGTGAACGTCTCCGGCTGGGCCAACGACTCGCAGACCTACCGCTTTGCGCCCAACGAGGGCTATCAGGAGCCGTACACCGCCTTCGTCAAATCGCTCACGACCAAGCCGGTGGTCGGGGTCGGGCGCTTTACCTCGCCCGATGCCATGGTCTCGCAGATCCGCCGCGGAGTGATGGACCTCATCGGCGCCGCCCGGCCGTCGATTGCCGATCCGTTCCTACCTGAGAAGATTCGCAGCGGCCGTATCGATGAGATTCGCGAGTGCATCGGCTGCAACGTCTGCGTCACCGGCGACAATCGCTGCGTGCCCATCCGTTGTACCCAGAACCCCACCATGGGCGAGGAGTGGCGACGCGGCTGGCACCCCGAACGCATCGAGCCCAAACGCGATGAAGGCACCTGCCTGGTGGTGGGCGCCGGCCCCGCCGGCCTGGAATGCGCGCTGCAACTGGCCCGTCGCGGGTACCACGTCACCCTGGCCGAGGCCGGCGACGAACTCGGTGGCCGCGCCCGCCGCGAAGCCCGCCTGCCGGGCCTGGGCAGCTACGCCCGGGTGGCCGACTGGCGCGAGCGGCAGCTGCGCCAGATGGCCAACGTGGACATCTACCTGGGCAGCCACCTGGACGCTGTACAGGTCCTGGAGCTGGGCGCCGACCATGTGTTCATCGCCACCGGCAGCCGCTGGCGGGCCGACGGCATCGGCCGCACCCGTCGTCGTCCGCTCGATGGGCTGCCTGACGACCGTGTCCACAAGCCCAGCGACGCCACGGCTGGCCAACCGCACGGTGGCCTGGGCTTGAATCGCGTCTACACCCCCGACGACATCATGGCCGGGCGTCTGCCCGTCGGCCGTGTGCTGGTCTACGACGATGATTACGCCTACCTCGGCGGCGTGCTCGCCGAGCGCCTGGTTCAGGCCGGCTGCCAAGTGCACTACGCAACCCCGGCAGCGATGGTCTCGCAATGGCTGGTCAACTCGCTGGAGCAGGGGCGGGCGCATTGCCGGCTGGCCGAGCTCGGCGTGGCCATCCATCTCAACCGACGGCTCGAGGCCCTGGCCGACGGCGGCGTGGTGCTGGCCTGCAGTTACACCGGCGTGAGTGAGTCGCTGGAGATGGACGCTGTCGTCCTCGTCACCGAGCGTCAGCCGGACGAGACTTTGCTGCTGGCCCTGGGCGATACCGCCGGTGCCCGGAGCGTGCGCGCCATTGGCGATTGCCATGCCCCCGGGCTGATCGCCGCGGCGGTGTACGCCGGTCACCAAGCCGCGCGGGAGCTGGGCGCCAGCGAAGCGCAAATCGAGGCCGGGCTGTTCCGTCGTGAGCTGCCGTCGCTGGAGGATTGATACGGTATCGATAGCCACCCTCAAAGCCCCTCTCCCCTGGCGGGAGAGGGGTTGGGGAGAGGGGGGGATGCCCGGTTGCACCGCCAGACTCGCCGTCTCCGCCGCGGCGGTCGACCCCCTCTCCCCCGGCCCCTCCCCCGCGAGGGGGGAGGGGAGTCGTTCGCCGTTCTTAGTCATGCGCCGGGTTCGATCGCTGCGGCGGAGTACGACGGCCACCCTCAAAGCCCCTCTCCCCTGGCGGGAGAGGGGTTGGGGAGAGGGGGGGA
>CBFGWV010000147.1:0-12176 GCA_965652545.1 uncultured Candidatus Competibacteraceae bacterium
GTTTGGTCGCCAAAATCGGGAGGGTAGCCCAGGCAGCTCTTCATAGTTTCTACATGTCGTGTCAGCCCGGTTCGCGCGCCTCCACCGCCTTGCGGACGGTGGTTCTCAGGCGCAGCACCGCATCCCGCAACTGGACCATATCCTCGATCGCCAGATCGGTTGCGCACAGCAGTTGCTCCGGTACGCACTGCGCTTGCGCACGTAGCTCGCGGCCCGAGCCGGTCAGCCGGATCCGCACCCGGCGCTCGTCGCGCGCATCGCGTGTGCGGCTGATGTGGCCGGCGGTTTCCAAGCGCTTGAGCAGCGGCGAGACGGTGGCCGCATCCAGCATCAGCCGCTCGCACAACTCACCGACCATGACATCGTCGTGTTCCCACAAGGCGAGCATGACCAAGTATTGCGGGTAGGTCAGCCCCAAGGGCTCCAGCAGGGGCCGGTACAGGCGATTGAACGCCAGGGCCGTGGAGTACACGGCGAAACACAACTGGTTATCGAGGCTCAATAAATCATCGTTCATCGCCGGTCCTGTGCTGGCTGGTTCGTTCTACAGAAAACGGTGCGCCGGATCGGCGATTGCGTCAACGCACATAAGGTTTGTGCAAAAATAATTTGCACACAAACTAAACTATCGGCATAGTACGCCTCACACCCCATGTGATGCGAGGAAATGACCATGCAGATCGCCTACCAGACCCAGGCCACCGCCACCGGCGGACGTGACGGACGCGCCCGCAGCGCAGACGGTATCCTGGACGTCGCCTTGAAGACACCCAAGGCGCTCGGCGGCCCCGGTGGCGAGGCCACCAATCCCGAGCAGTTGTTTGCCGCCGGTTATTCGGCCTGTTTTCTCGGCGCCATCAAGTTCGTCGCAGGCAAGGAGAAGGTGCGCGTGCCCGAGGACGCCCAGGTGACCGCGACTGTCGGCGTCGGTCCGCGGGACGATGGCCAGGGCTTCGGGCTGGATGTAGCTTTGTCGGTCGACCTGCCCGGGCTGGACAAAGACATCGCCCAGTCTCTGGTGGACAAGGCCCACATCGTCTGCCCATACTCCCACGCCACACGTGGCAATGTGGACGTGCGTCTGAGCCTGGCGTGACAGCCCGCCCGAGAGGGTGTCTGCGCAGACACCCTCTCGCGGCCGGCCGTTAGGAGTGCAGCTCCGGTCTGCCGACGGTGATCGTCCATCCCGGCTCCAGGTAATCCGGGTCACCGGCTCCGGTGGCCACACCGTCCATCCGCGCCAGATCGAATGCCTTGTCCGGGTTGAGGCGGGCCAGTTCCTCCAGTGCGTACTCCTGAATGACCTCGTCCACGGTCATGTAGCGCTGGTTGATCTCGCGCTTCTGCTCATCGGTGAGCACCGTATCGAGATTGGCGCCGGCGATTCCCCACAGAGTGTCGCGGGTCGGGTGGCCGGTGCGCCAGGGCGCGACCTCGACGGTGGGTGCCGGCTCGGGCTCGGGCTCGGGTTCCGGTATCTCATGGGCGTACAGCCGCGTCGGCGGCAAGGGCACGCCGTGGCGCTTGAGATAACTCTGGAAGCTTGACTGCGTGCCGTACCCATCGACGTCCTCCATCGAGGGATGGACGGTTAGGTTAAGCCCGTCTATGGCCTCGTGGGTACCGCGAACGAACGCCCCCATCTGCTCCTCGCTGAGGCTGTTCAAGTACCGCTTGTAGGCCGCCAAATCCTCAGGTTTGCTCAAGTCCCAGCCCGCATGTCGGGCTGCCGCCTGCAGCATCGGGCCGGCACCAAAGCCGTCTTTCGTGGAGTTGCGCAGCTCGAAGGCCAGGTCGTGGTCCTCGCTGCCGTCGATGCCGACCACCTCGCGCAGGAAGCGCTCGGTGTCCTCATTTTCGAAACGGTTGGCATTCTGCACCGCCTGGTATTGCTGGTAGCCCATATAGCCGCCCACCAGCACCGCGGCGGCCAGTGTGCCCCACAGGCCGAAGCGCGACATCGCCAAGCCCAGCCGGGTGGCACCGCCGCCCATCCACGACTGAGTGCCCCAGAAGGCGGCGATACTACTGGTGGTGGCCAGGCTGTCGATGCCGAACATGACCCAGTCGCCGTTCTGGGCGTCTTTGACCATCGACATGCCGCCGAGCACGGCCCCGAGGATGATCATCCGATCGCCGAGGGTATCGAGTGCAGAGACGCGGGAGCTGAGCTTCTCGACGATGGCCGGATCGGTGGCGCGTCCGCGGGTATTCATCGCCGCGATCAGTGCAACGTTCTGGGTGGTGCCTGCGGTCCCAAAGCCGATCTGGACGATTTTGTCGAACGTGCTCATGTCGTTCGAGTTCATCGCCGCGAACATGCCCACCAGCAGCAGACCGACGCCTGTACCGCGCATGCCCAGGCCGCGGCCCGTCGTGGTATCCCAGCTCAAGGGGATTTTCGGCTTCTCCGCCAGTGCCTTGTCGAGCTCCTTGGTCGCCTCGTCGAGCATCTGCTGCGCAAGTTTCACATCCGCAGGGTCGGTTGCGGTGTCCAGCAGGGCAACGGCGGCGTTCACGTCCTCTTGGGCATAATTGATCCGCAAGAGCTTTCCGCCGGCTTCGGCGAAATCGGCTTGACTGTAGAGTTTGTCGTTGAGACCGAAGCGCGCCAGCTTGAAGTCGGCGAATAGCTTCTCGGCCTGGGTGAGGTCCCCTTGCCGTGCCAGGCGTGCCGCGTTGACCGCGGTTTTCTTGGTCGCCACCGATCCGAAGCGGTGGAACGCCGCACGCATGTTCTTGGCAAAGGCCGCCGCCAGGGTCTCGCTCCAGTCGATCTCCGTCTTTTCAGTTGCCCGCGCCAGATAGTCGATGGCACCGGGGGAGTTTTCCAATGCCAGGACGTTGCGCTCATCCCCGAGGAAGGTCTCCACGGCGTTGTCGATCGTGTCCGTGTCGCCAGTCGCGGCAAGCTGGTCGCGGTTCTCGACCGTGGCGGTGAGAATCTTCGCGGCATTGGTCGAATAACGCTCCAGCCGTTCGGCCTTTTCGCCAACCTCAGGATTGTCCTCGTAGTAGCGGTTGACGTAGTTGGTGTAGCGCTCGGCGGTCTGCGGGTCGCTCATATCGAG
The DNA here is from genome assembly GCA_965652545.1 of uncultured Candidatus Competibacteraceae bacterium. Lineage (GTDB taxonomy): Bacteria > Pseudomonadota > Gammaproteobacteria > Competibacterales > Competibacteraceae > CBFGWV01. Next base: position 3,072 of record CBFGWV010000147.1, read on the forward strand.
CAGGCCGCCGAAGTTCATGTTGAGGTAGGTCAGCGCCTCGATCGATTCGCTGGCCTCGTCCATGGCCTCTGGCATGCTCTGGCTGAAGAATCGATCCACCCCCGCGGCGACGCTGCCATTGATCGTCTCTTGGAGTGCCGTATCGTCGGACAGCTCGGCGATGCGCAGCATTAGCGTCGGGTCGGTGCCCTGGCCGCCGACCATGCTCTCGACCGCGGCCCCGATCTGCTGATTGGTGCCGCTCTGCGGTGTGGTGGTCGTAGTGGTGCCCGATGGGGTGGGCGAGGGGCCCGGTGTGGGTATGGGCTGCGGCGATTCGTTGACGAGGGTCGGCAGCACCGGTGCGAACGCCGTGGCGATCTCGTCGATGATCCGCTGTGCGTCCGGCGCTGCCGGGGCGCTGGGCTCGGCGTCCGGGTCCACCACATTGGTGCCATCGCCCGTATGCCGCACCGATGAGGCGATGGTGGACAGGTTCTGCATGACCTGCTGCGGATTGTCCGTCTGGCCGGGCAGGGCGGCAATGGCGGCCTTCAACTCGGGCAGTGACTTATCGGCGATATGCGCGGCAAGCGCCGGCGCACGGCTGCTGGCGTTGGCCAGCCCCGCCAGATAGGCGATGGCGTCCTCGGGCGCTTGCGGCATCGCCTCCAGCGCATTGTCCACCATGTTCTGGACACGCGGGTCGCTCATGACCTGCTCGAAAACCGCCGGGTCCGATGCATACAAGGACAGACCGCCGACACCGGTTTCATTGCCGTTGGCCAAAGCCTGCAAGCGTTGGGTATGCGCGTCAGTGTCGGACTTGGCATCCGACCCGGCCCCCAAGGCGGCATCGATCACCACGGCGGCGCGGGTGGCGGTGGTGAGCTCGGTCTTGTCCTGGTCGGGATGGTGGGTCTCGGTGACCTGCCGGATGGCCATATCCCGTGCGGTGGCCTCCGCCAACTGCGGATTCATGGCGCGATACTGGGCGGCGGTCTGGTTGACCTCGTTGGCCAGGGCGCCGTGCCAGTTGCTCAGTGCGCGGGCCGTCTCCTGTGGATTGCCACCGTTCTTGACCTCTACGTAGTGCCGATACGCCTCGTCGCTGGCATCGATGAGATCCTGCGGTGGTTGCAAGGTGCCGGTCCCGGTGGTGGTGCTCCCATCCACCGGTCGCACGGCCGGCTGCCCGGCCTCGGTGAGCTCGTCGCGAATCCGGCCGGCCAGGACGGGGTCCTTGTCGCTGCCGCTGTTGAAATGGTCGATCAGATCGTAGAAGAACGTCCCCGACAGCGCGCTATCGTCGAAATCCAGCGCCTCGATACCCAGGCTGTCGTCATCGTCGGGCGACTCACTGCGCAGACGCTCAGCAAAAGCGTTTTTGATTTTATCAAGGGTCGGCCGCGATTCAGCGCTACCCTCCAGCGCCGTGACGATGCGCCCGAGACGCTCGTAGGTGTCTTTGGAGGTGACATCAACATCGGCGATCTCTGCCAGCAAGGTATTGTCGGCCGGGTTGTCGGGGTCGCCGAGCATGGCCTCCGCAAGCAAGCGGGCTATGTCCGGCGAGGTACGGCCCAATTCGGTGATCTTGTCGGCGGCAAACTCCAGCGTCTTGCCGTCGCCACTCTGGCCGATGACATTCTCCAGGCCGAACCACAGGTCCATGCCTTCGCCTTCCTCGCGGCCCTTGTCCGCCACGACACGGACATGCTCGCGTATCGCGGGGTGGTTGAGGACCGCCTCGCGCACCCGGCCGTCGGGGTCGGGGACGGTTTCCAGTGCCGTGCCCGCCCGGCTCAATGCCGCCATTGCCGCATCGACTTCGGACACGTCATCGCTTGCGGAGCGTTGGGCGTATTCAGCTTGTTTGATAATGATGGTGGCATTGACGGATGAACCAAAACCGGGGTCGAATCCTTCCTCGTCCTTGTGGTTCTGCATCATCTGTTCAGTGGCGATATGAAGCTTTTGCGGGTCATTGAGCAATACGGTGTAACCGGGCATCGAACCGTCGCCGTTTCGATAGGAGCCGGCGAGCTCGGTCATAATCGCTTCGGTATAGGCTTCTCTTTTCTCGTCTATTCGGCCACTGTCGCCGGAGTCCAGAGCCTCTTGCAGTTCGGTATACGCTGTGGTCGTGGCGTCGATTGTTTCATCGTCCGGTTCGATGGCCTCGCCCGGGTTGTCATCGTAAAAGAATGTGGGTTCTTCGGATAATTCGTCTTCGGGAGGGGGCTCTTCGGGTTCAATATCCTCGAACCGTACTGGCGAAGGGGATTGAAACGGTGTGTTTTGCTGTAATGGATTGTCCTGAAGAAAGTATGACGACCGGACGTCGGTAATCATTATTGCAACCTCCTCCGGCTATCCATATTAATTTTTATATTCACAGTCCCCTCCTTATTTTTGTCTCCATTTCCGGTTGCGAAAGGCACGATGTGCCGCCTCTGTCGCAGCCGGCCTATGAGCCGGCTCGTAGGCTGGTCGGCCGCGAGCCCGCCGGTCGAAGATCTAGGGCTACCGTTGCAGCAGCCCTTGGGGATGACTTTTGCGCATGGATAACTTTTCTGCAAACGACGCCATCTGCAGAAAAAATGACATTTATTTCAAAAATAAGTCATTAGCACTACGAGGAAACACTGATTTTTAGCCCATTAGTGGTAGAAAAAATGACTAAAGTATGAAGACCGTTCATGCTTTCACGGCATGGGGGCAGTCGGAAATGGAATTGTCCTTAGGGAGGGATAACGACGAAGAGGTACGTCAGTGCGCGGGCGCGCACGCGGGCAACCATGCGCTGCCCGCTATAGGCATAGACGTCGAGCGGCGAATGCCGGGCTCAGTGATAACCCTCGCCATGGCGCATCTTGCCGCGAAACACCCAGTACACGTACACCGTGTACACCAGCACCACAGGGATCATCACCCCCACGCCCACCAGTGCGAAGGCCTGTGAGTTGGGCGCGGCGGCGGCTTCCCATATGGACAGACTGGGCGGCACGATCTGGGGAAACAGGCTAATGCCCAGCCCCAGGTACGCCAGGGCAAAGAGGCCCAGGGTGGCTACGAATGGCATGATCTCCCGCCGGCGTGCCAGAGCACTGAGCAACGCCCAGGCCAGGATGGCGGTCAACACCGGCACCGGCCACAGCACCACCGGGTTTGGCCAGGAGAACCAGCGCGCGGCGATGCTGGTGTCAGCCAGGGGCGTCCAGGCGCTGACCGCCGCAATGGCCAGTAGCAAACCGATTGCCAGGACCCGTGCACAGTCGAAGGCCCACTCCTGCAGCGGTCCTTCGGTACGCAGGATGAGCCAGCAGGCGCCCAGCAGGGCGTAGCCGACCACCAATGCCAGGCCGACGAAGATGGGGAACGGCCCGAGCCAATCCCACGGGCCACCGACGAAGCGGCCATCCTCCAGTGCGATGCCGCGAACGAATGCCCCCAGCACCAGTCCCTGGGCGAAGGTTGCGGCAAGCGACCCGCCGGCGAATGCGACATCCCATACCCAGCGTGAGGTGTGGGCCTTGAAGCGAAACTCGAATGCTACCCCGCGGAAGATCAAGGCGATGAGCATCAGCAGCACCGGCAGGTACAAGGCCGGCAACAAGGCCGCATACGCCTTGGGGAAAGCGGCCAGCAGGCCGACGCCGCCGAGCACCAGCCAAGTTTCATTGCCATCCCACACCGGGGCGACGGAGTTCATCATCACGTCGCGGTCGGCATCGCCTGGGGCGAAGGGAAAGAGCACGCCCAGACCAAGATCGAAGCCATCGAGCATCACGTACATGAACACGGCGAAGCCGATGACGGCCGCCCACACCAGTGACAGGTCCAGGGTCATGAGTGCTCCTCCTGGGTTTCCGGGTAGCCCAGTGGGCGATTCGCCGGGTGCAGCGTCCCGGGTTGCCGGAACGGCTGGGGACCCTTGCGCACGAGTTTGATCAGGTAATAGATGCCGAAGCCGAAGACGATGGCGTAGACCACGGCGAAGGTGATCAGCGAGGTGAGCACCTGGGTGCCGGTGATCGACGGTGAGGCCGCATCGGTAGTACGCATCAGCCCGTAGGCTACCCAGGGCTGGCGACCGATCTCGGTGGTGAACCAGCCGGCCAGAATGGCGATGAAGCCGATGGGCGTGCACCATTGGGTCAGGCGCAGGAACCAACCGGTATCGTGGAGCCGGCCACGCAGCCGCAGGTAGACGCTGGTCACCCCCACCGCCAGCATCAGCAGCCCGATGGCAACCATGACCCGGAACGACCAGAACACCGGCGCCACCGGCGGCCGGTCCTCGGGCGCCCAGTCCTTCAGCCCCCGCACGGTGCCGTTCCAGTCATGGGTGAGAATGAGGCTGCCGAGCTTGGGAATTGCCAGTTCGTAGTGGTTGGTCTCGTTCGCCTCATCGGTCAGGGCGAAGATGATCATCGGCGCCCCGGCGCGGGTTTCCCAATGCCCCTCCATGGCGGCAATCTTGGCCGGTTGGTGCTCCAGGGTGTTCAAACCGTGCAGGTCGCCGATGACGATTTGTGCGGGCGCCAAGAGGACGATCAAGCCCAGGCCCATGGAAAAGGCTTTGCGGGCCTCGTCGGTATGGCGCCCTTGGCGCAGGTGCCAGGCGCTCACTCCCACGACCACGAAGGCGGTGGTCAGGAAGGTGGCAGTGACCATATGTGCAAGGCGGTAGGGGAAGGACGGGTTGAACACCACCGCCCACCAGTCGGTGACATGCAGTACGCCATCGCGCAGCTCCACTCCCACTGGGGTGTGCATCCAGCTGTTGGCCGAGAGAATCCAGAATGCGGACATCAGCGTGCCCACGGAGACCGCGCAAGCGGAGAGAAAATGCATCCAATCGGGCACCCGTCCGCGCCCGAACAACAACACGCCCAGAAACGTCGCCTCGAGAAAGAAGGCGGTCATGACCTCATAGCCCAGCAGGGGACCGAGCACATTGCCGGCCACTACGGACAGCTCGCTCCAGTTGGTGCCGAACTGGTAGGACATGACGATGCCCGACACCACACCCATGCCGAAGGACACGGCGAAGATTCGCGTCCAGAATTGAGACAAACGGACATACACTTCGTCGCGTCTGCTCAGCCACAGGCCTTCGAGCACGGCAATGTAGGCGGCCAGCCCGATGGTGAAGGCAGGGAATATGATGTGGAAGGAAATCACGAATCCGAACTGGATGCGTGAGAGCAGGACGGGGTCGAGATCCATGGCGTGCTCCGCTTAGAGGGTGACGTCTGGCTTGGCCACCCCTTGCGACCGGCAGCATCCGGTCCGGTTCAGTTTCCTGTCAGGTTATGCTGCAGGGCACAACGATGATACCGCGGGCGGCACTGAAAGACCGATGTGTCCATATGTCGCACCACGGCCGATTGCAGAGCTCGACAACGCCGGGGGCCACGAGATGAACGACGAACACGATCTTGAATTATTGATCCGGGCCCAGACCCCGATTCTTGTGGTCGAATCGACGGACGAGCCGCGTATCCAGGAGATGGTCCAGCGCCTGGGCAAGCGCCTGATGAGCGCGGTGTTCCGCTGGACGCTGACCGACGGCCTGGCCCGGCTGGACACCCAGTCGGCCGCGCAGCGGTTCAATATCAAGCCCGCCGACGTGCTCGGCCATATCCGCTCTTCGCGCCATGCGGGCTTGTATCTGATGCTCGATCTGCATCCGTTCATGGACGATCCATTGCATGTTCGCCTGCTCAAGGACATTGCGATCGGCCATGCCGACACTCGCCAGACCCTGGTGCTGGTCAGCCATCATATCGAGTTGCCACCGGAGCTGGAGCCGTACACGGCGCGGGTGTCGCTGGCGCTGCCCGATACCACGCAATTGGAAGCCATCGTGCGCGACGAGGCCCGCGCCTGGTCGGACGCTCATCCCGGGCAACGGGTGCGCACCGAGGCGGAGACGTTCTCGCAACTGGTGCGCAACCTGGCCGGCTTGTCGCATCGCGAGGCGCGGCGGGTGGCGCGCACGTTGATCTTCAACAACGGCGCCATCACCCGCGACGATGTCGCCGAGGCCATGCGTATCAAGTACCAGTTGCTCAACCGCGAGGGCGTGCTGGCGTTTGAATACGACACGGCCAGCTTTGCCGATGTCGGCGGGTTGAAGCACTTGCGTCACTGGCTGGAGCAGCGCCGCGATGTGTTTGCGGGCAAGGGGGACAAGTCGATCGATCCCCCCAAGGGCGTGTTACTGCTCGGCGTGCAGGGCAGCGGCAAAAGCCTGGCGGCGCGCGCCTGCGCCGGTGTGTGGGAGGTGCCGCTGCTGCGCCTGGACATGGGCGCGCTGTACAACAAGTTCCACGGTGAGACCGAGCGCAATCTGCGCGAGTCCCTGGAAACCGCGCGCATCATGGCCCCATGCGTGCTGTGGATCGACGAGATCGAAAAAGGCATCGCCACCGACACCAGCGACAGCGGCGTCTCGCGCCGGGTGCTCGGCACCTTGCTCACCTGGCTGTCTGAGAACAAAGACCCGGTGTTTCTGGTGGCCACTGCCAATGACATCTCCGCCCTGCCGCCGGAGTTGGTGCGCAAGGGGCGGTTCGACGAGATCTTTTTCGTCGACCTGCCCAGCGATGATATCCGCGCGCAGATATTCGCCATTCACCTGAAAAAGCGCAGCCTCAATCCCGACCGCTTCGATCTGGTTGCGCTCGCCGACGCCAGCGAGGGTTTTTCAGGTGCCGAAATCGAACAAGCCGTCGTGTCCGGCTTGTACTCCGCGAAAGAGACGGGCCTGAGCCAGGATGCCTTGATGAGCGAGCTCATGCGCACCCGGCCGCTGTCCGTGGTCATGGCCGAGCGTATCGAGGCATTGCGCGAATGGGCGGCCGAACGGACAGTGCCGGCCGATTGACTCGCGGGCTTATCGGCAAGAGCCGGGCAGGTAACGCGCATCGCCCGGGTCGGCGGGGTAGCAGCGCCAGTGCAGCGAGCTTGGCCCGCCGACGACGACCGGCTCCATGTGGATCACCATGCCCTGGATCAGCATCGATACCGGACTGCTGTTGCGCATCTGGATCGCGATCAAGCCGGTGGCATCGTGGCTGATGCTGCCGACCAGCTTTGTGCCGCCGGCGTTGCCGTACTGATTCGGTGTCATCGGCGGCAAGGTGCCGAACAGGTGCTCGGCAATCGCCTTTTGTACTGGGCCGACCACGGAGAACGCCTCGGTAACCTGGCTGCGTGCAACGAAGCTCATGTAAGCGGGTATCGCAATGGCCGCGAGAATGCCGATGATCGCCGTGACGATCATCAGCTCGATGAGGGTAAATCCAGCAGACCGGTTTCGTGGCATCATCGTTTTTATAGTCCTTTGGAAGGTGCTCGTTCGAAGCGTACGAGACCTCCGAAAAGAATACTCAATCTCAGCTATCCCGTTGTTAAAGCATGTGAATGCCGGGCCAAAATGCACCGTGACTCCCCGATGCCTGCTGAACCTTTCCGTGAGTGCTGCATCGCCCCTATTGCCGAGGGCGGCCGCCCGTGAGTGCCTTGCGCCGCCGGATGCTGCGCCGCTGGCGCCAGCGAACCTGGGCTGTGCTCGATATGGGAGAGGCGCGTGACCGCTTCAGCCATGCGGTCGACGTCGCCCTGGTCGCGATGATCCTGGCCAACGTGCTGGCCGCCGTGTTGGGGTCGATGAGCGATGTCACCCGGCACTACAGTACGTTCCTGGAAGGCTTTGCGCTGTTCTCGGCCATCGTGTTCAGCATCGAGTACGTGGCGTGGCTGTGGTCATGCACGGCGAAGCGGGATTATCGGCGCCCCATTCTCGGTCGCCTGCGCTATGCACTCACCCCGCTGGCTTTGGTGGACCTGATCGTCATCCTGCCGTTCTGGATCGCGCTGGCCGGGGCGACCGGCAGCGACCTGCGCGCATTGCGCGCCCTGCGCCTGCTGCTGTTGTTCAAGCTCGGACGCTATTGGACCTCGCTACGCCTGTTCGCCCGAGTGTGGCACCGCTCGCGCGAGGAACTGGGCATGGCGGTTATCCTCATGGCTGTGCTGGTGCTGTTGTCCGCCTCGCTCATGTACGTGGTCGAACATCAGGCCCAGCCGGAAAAATTTCCGGACATTCCGGCGGCCATGTGGTGGGCCATCGTGACCCTGACCACCGTCGGCTACGGCGATGTGGTGCCGGTGACCGCCCTCGGGCGCATCATCGGTGCGGTCATCGCCGTCCTGGGTATCGGGATGTTCGCCCTGCCGGCGGGTATCCTGGGGGCCAACTTCACTGCCGAGCTGCGTCGTCACCGGCATGTCGTGACCACCTGCCCGCATTGCGGCAAGACGTTTGAACCTGACTGAGTGACCCATCATGCTGCGCTACCTGCTTGTCGTGTGTTGTCTCATGCTCTCGCCGGTCGTACAGGCCATGGATCGCTTGACAGAGGAGGTGCTTAGATCGCAATACCGGGCGATGAGCGATGCCGCCAACCGGCTTGATTTCGAGTCGCTACTTTCCAATTACAGCGACGATGCCCGGCTGGAGCTCGCCATGCCGGAAGAGTTCGGCGGAATCGAGCTGAAGCTGACGCTCGTAGAGTATCGAGTGTGGCTGTATGCCTTTGGCAAGCAGTACCAAGATTATGACTTCGACGGTGAGATCCTGGACATTCAGATATCGGAGGATGGGCAGAGCGCCGTTGTCGCTACCGCGTGGATTGAGACCTTCACGATGGATGGTGTTCGAATGTCCGGTCGCTCGGAGGGTGTCGTACACATCAAGCTGCTGGACGGAAAGGCATTGGCCACCTACGTACGGGCAGTTTCTTTTCTGGACAAGCGGCAGGGCGCCTGAACGCCCTGTGACGCTGGGGAAACAGCCCGCATGCCGGCGTCATCGACCGACATGCGGGCCAAGCAAGGTGCATCAAGCCACGCCTTGGGCCTCCATCGCGACCACCGGTGCGACCGGTGTCAGCATCTGCGCTTCTGCAGCCTCCAACTGGCCGCGAAGCCGTTGCGCCTGCTCGGCGATCTCATCCGGATCGAGCTTCATACCCTCAGGCAGCGCGGCCGAGGGGACGACGGTCGGAAAAGCGGCATTGAACACCAGCAGGTTGTGCATCTCCAGCGGGT
>CBFGWV010000148.1:0-12152 GCA_965652545.1 uncultured Candidatus Competibacteraceae bacterium
CGCTGACGATTATTACCCAAGACCACAGTTTGCGTGGTGTCCCGCGCGTGTCGGCTCTTTTCCTTGAGCGATGCGCCACAGCCCTATACCCAGCACGCAGCTGTCATACGGCACCCCCTGGGATCGCCGAGTTGTACTCGGCAGCCGAGCGACACTCGGCCATGGCTGCGACGAGCACTGCCTTCTGTGTCGGTGCCAATACGTGGCACTTTACCTTGCAGTCGGCCGGCCCTTGGCCGGCTGCCGAGTACAACTCGGCGATCCCAGGGGGGCGGATCGCCCGCGCGGGGAGCTCTCGGTGCGTTTGAGCCGCATCAAACTCGCCGGATTCAAATCCTTCGTCGACCCCACCACGCTGACCTTGCCCAGCAACCTGGTCGGCGTGGTCGGGCCCAATGGCTGCGGCAAGTCCAACGTCATCGACGCGGTGCGCTGGGTGATGGGCGAATCCTCCGCCCGCCAACTGCGCGGCGACTCGATGGCCGATGTCATCTTTTCCGGCTCGGCCAGCCGCAAGCCGGTGGGGCAGGCGAGCATCGAACTGACCTTCGACAACGCCGACGGTACGCTGGGCGGCGCCTGGGCGGCGTACCGCGAAATCGAAATCCGCCGCGTGCTCAATCGCGACGGCCAATCGCAGTACTACCTCAACGGTACCCGCTGCCGGCGGCGCGACATCACAGACATCTTTCTCGGCACCGGTCTGGGGCCGCGCAGCTACGCGATCATCGAACAAGGCATGATCAGCCGCGTCATCGAGGCCAAGCCCGAGGAACTGCGCGTGTTCCTGGAGGAGGCCGCCGGCATCTCCAAATACAAGGAGCGGCGCCGCGAAACCGCCCAGCGAATCGCCCAGACCCGCGAGAACCTCGCCCGCCTGGCCGACCTGCGCCAGGAGCTGGACAAGCAACTGACGCACCTCAAGCGCCAGGCCGAAGCCGCCGAGCAGTACAAAGTCCTCAAGGCCGAGGAGCGCACCCTGCGCGGCGAGCTGTTCGCCCTGCGCTGGCAGGCGCACCAACAGGATGCACAGCGGATTGAGCTGGACATCACCCGCGCCGAAACCGCCCAAGAGGGCGAACGCCAGCGCCAGACCGCTCTGGATGCGCAGCGCGAGGACCTGCGCGAGGCCCAGCACGACGCCCAGGCTGCGGTGGACCGGGCACAGGCCTTGTTCTACCAGGCCGCGGCCGAGGTTGCCCGCCTGGAGCAGACCCAGGCCGCCCAGGCCGATCTCAAGGCCCGCCAGACGCGCGAGCTCGATGAGCTCGACAGCCAACTCGCCCGCGTCAGCACCGACCTTGAGGCCGACCGTGAGGCGCTGGCCCAGGTGTCTGACGAACTGGCGACGCTGGCGCCGTCCCTGGCCGAGGCGCGCGAGCGGCTGGAGGAGTCCGAGAACGCCCTGGAGGCGGCCGAGGCCGGGCACCACGAGACCCAGCGCAATTGGGAGCGGGTCAGCCGAGACACCGCCACGCGCCAGGCGGAGGCCGAGCGCGAACGCCACACCATCACCCAGATCGAGCGCCAGATTCTCAATGACGACCGTCGCCTGGAGCGCTTGCGGGTGGATCTGGATGGGCTTGTCGATGCCACGGACAGTGACGCACTTGCCCTGACGCGCGAGCGCTTCGCCGAGGCCGAGGCGGTGGCCGACGAAGCCGAGGCGCAGCTGGCCGCTTGCGAGCAGTCGCTGGCCGACCTCACCGAGACCGAGCGCAACCGCCAGCGCGAGCTTAACGATCGCCGGGCCCGCCTGGAGGCCGCTCGCGGCCAGCAGGCGTCATTGCAGACCTTGCAGGACGCCGCCCTGGGCGGCGATGGGCCAATCAAGGCCTGGCTGGGCCGGCACGGCCTGGACGACGCGCCGGTGCTGGCCAGCGTGCTGCGTGTGGAGCCGGACTGGGCCCGCGCGGTGGAGGCAGTGCTGGGCGATCGCCTGCGCGCCCGGGTGAGCGCGACCGAACCCGACGACCCGACCGGTGCGCCGGAGCGTGTATACGGCGTTGCCCCCGCGGCCACGGCTGCCGGCAGCGAGCTCGCCGCGCGGGCACACGGCCCACTGCCGGCGGCCTGGGTGCACGGCGTGCGCTGCGTGGGCGACCTGGCCACCGCCCTGGCCGAGCGGGCCAGCCTCGGGCCGGGAGAGTCCCTGGTTACCCCCGAGGGTGTATGGATGGGTGCCGATTGGTGGCAGGCCGGTTCGGCCGGCGAGGCGCGTGACGGCATCATCGAGCGCGCCCAGCGGCTGCGCGAGCTGGCCGTGCGCATCGAAGACGACGAGACCGCCGTGGCCGGTCTGGACGACGCCGCCGAGGCCGATCGCGGCCGCCGCGGCGCGCTGGAGGACCAGCGCCAGCAGCGACGCGCGGACGCTCAAAGCGCCCAGCGCGATCTGGCGCGGCTGGATGGGGAGCTGCGCGCCTTGGAGGCCCGCTACGGCGAGGCCCTGGCGCGGCGCGAGGCGATCGAGGCGGAACAGTCCGAACTGCGCGCCAACCGCGTCCAGGCCGTCGAGGAGCTGGAAGCCTGCCGGCTGCGTCTGGAGGTGCTGTTGGAGGGGTTGGAGCAGCTCACCGCCGACCACGCCCGCCTGGAGATCGCGCGCGAGGCCAGCCGCCAGCGCCTGGCCGATACTCGTGCGGCGGCCGATGCCGGGCGGCGCGAGACGCAGGCGCTGGAGGTGCGTCATACCCAACTGGCCGGGCGCGCCCAGGCCCTGACCCAAGCGGTCGAACGTCTGTCCGCCGACCATGCGCACCGTCTGGAGCGGCGCGAGCGCCTGCTCGGCGACATGCACCGCGTCGATGCACCGGAGGCCGACCTGGACACGGCTTTGCAGACGGCCCTGGCACGACAGCAGGACTGCGAACGCGAGTTGGCGCTCCAGCGCAACATACTGGCCGGCCATATCGACGCCCAGCGCGAGGTCGAGCACGCCCTGAAGGCCGTGGCCCAGGCCATGCAGGCTGCCGGCAGCGAGCTCGAGCGCATGCGCCTGGCCTGGGGCGAGGCCCGTGTCCGCGCCCAGGGTGTGGCCGAGCAAGCCGAAGAGTCGGGCACGCCGGTGACCGAGGTGCTGCCGACGCTGCAGGACACCGATCTGGCCACCCGCGAGCAGCGCCTGGAGGCGGTCGGGCGCCGGCTTCAACGCCTGGGGGCGATCAACCTGGCGGCCATCGAGGAGTTCGATACCCTGGCCGAGCGCAAGGCCTACCTGGATGCCCAGGATGTGGACTTGAACACCGCGCTGGCCACCCTGGAGGAGGCCATCCGCAAGATCGACCGCGAAACCCGTGGGCGTTTCAGGGAGACCTTCGAGAAGGTCAACGAGGACATGGGACGGTTGTTCCCACGCCTGTTCGGCGGAGGCGAGGCGCATCTGGCGCTTACCGGCGAAGACCCACTGGATGCCGGCGTTGCGATCATGGCTAGGCCACCGGGGAAGCGCATTGGTAACATCCACCTTTTGTCGGGTGGTGAGAAGGCCTTGACCGCGGTGGCGCTGGTGTTTGCCATATTCCAGTTGAACCCGGCACCCTTCTGTATGCTGGATGAGGTGGATGCGCCGCTGGACGAGGCCAATGTGGGGCGTTTCGGCGCCTTGCTCAAGGAGATGTCCGACAAGGTGCAGTTCATCTTCATCACCCATAACAAAGCCACGATGGAAGTGGCGCGGCATCTGGCCGGTGTCACCATGCACGAGCCGGGTGTCTCTCGCCTGGTCTCGGTGGACGTGGACCAGGCCGTGGAGCTGGCGACAGCCTAAGGCGAGAGTGGAATGGACGAGTTGCGGATACTGCTCACCATCATCGGCGCGCTGATCATCGCGGCCATTTACCTATGGGGTATCCGCTCGCGGATACGCGTGGGTATCGACGAGCTGCGCAGGCGGCGAGCCTCGCGCTCGCTGGAGAACGAGCCGATCATGAGCCCCGATGCCGGCGATCCGCTTGCGCGGGGCGCGCACGAGGACGTGGCGCCGGCCAGTCGCGACCCACTGGACAGCATGCGTCTGGTGGACGTGGAGATCGGCCCGGTGCGACGTATCGTCGGCGAGCGCGATGCCGAGGACCGGCGCCTGGCCGCGGCCGACGGCGTCGAGGCCTACGACGGCCCCACCCGCACCGTGCTGATGACCATCATGGCGCCCGAGGGGCATTTCTTCGAGGGTATCGACATCCTCGAGGCCGCCCGCGACCTGGACCTCAAGCTCAGCCGCAGCGGTGTGCTCGACTGCCTGACCGACACCGACCGCGGCGGCAAGATCGTCTTCAGCATCGCCCACTTGCGCGAACCGGGAACCTTCCACCTGGAAACCGTCGGCGACTTGCGCACCCCCGGCCTGTTGCTGTTCATGAACCTGCCCGGCCCCAGCCGCGAGATGGTCTCGGTGGACTTGATGATCTCCGTCGCCAACCAGCTTGCCCGCGGGCTGGGCGGCAATCTGTGCGATGTCGAGCGCAACCGGCTCGATCGCGATGGCCTGTGGCGCTTCCGTGCCGAGGCGGCACGTTTCGAGCGCGACTGCCGCGAGGGTGACGAGCCGTGAGTGAGGTTGTCGCCCGTATCGATGAACTGCGCAAAGCGCTGGATTACCACAACTACCGCTATTACATCCTCGACGACCCGGAAGTCACCGACGCCGAGTATGACAAGCTGCTGCGCGAGCTTCAGGACCTGGAAGCCGCCCACCCGGAACTCGTGACGCCCGATTCGCCGACCCAGCGCGTGGGCGCCGCCCCGCTGCCGGAGTTTGCCACCGTCACCCACGAGCGGCCCATGCTGTCCCTGGGCAACGCCTTCGACGACCAGGAGGTGGTCGATTTCGACCAACGCCTCAAGGACCGCCTGGAGCGCGAGGCCGACATCGACTATGCCGTGGAGCCCAAGCTCGATGGGTTGGCGGTCAGCTTGTTGTACCGCGATGGCGAGCTGGTGCGCGGCGCCACCCGCGGCGATGGCGTAACCGGCGAGGAAATCACCGAAAACCTCAAGACCATTCCGGTCATCCCCATACGCCTCAAGGGGGAGGGCTGGCCACCGGTGCTGGAGGTGCGCGGCGAGGTGTTCATGCGCCGGCGCGATTTCGAGGCTCTCAATCAGCGCCAGCGCGAGTCCGGCGGCAAGAGCTTCGTCAACCCGCGCAATGCCGCTGCCGGCGCCTTGCGCCAGCTGGATTCGCGCATCACCGCCAGCCGGCGGCTGTCGTTCTATACCTATTCCGTGGGACTGGTGGAGGGGGGCGATTTGCCCGGCCGCCACTCGGCGGTGCTCGACCGTTTGGCCGATTGGGGCCTGCCGGTGCTCTCGCCCCGCGCCCAGGCCGCCGGTGGCGACGACAAAGCCGACAAACGCATCTACCGTGACGTCGTGCGCGGTGCGGCCGGCTGCCTGGCCTATTACCGGTTCGTGGGCGGCATCCGCGACGCGCTGTCCTTCGACATCGATGGGGTCGTGTACAAGGTCGACGACCTGGCGCTGCAGCGCGAGCTCGGCTTCGTCTCGCGCGCGCCGCGCTGGGCCGTCGCCCACAAGTACCCGGCCCAGGAACAGACCACCAAGCTGCTCAATATCGAGATCCAGGTCGGACGCACCGGGGCGCTCACTCCGGTGGCGCGGCTGGAGCCGGTGTTCGTCGGTGGCGTGACGGTCACCAACGCCACCTTGCACAACGAGGACGAGATCCGCCGCAAGGATGTGCGCATCGGCGACACCGTCATCGTGCGCCGTGCCGGCGATGTCATCCCCGAGGTGGTGGCGGTGGTGCAGGACCAGCGGCCGGCCGATGCGCGCGAGTTCGTCATGCCGACCGAGTGCCCGGTGTGCGGCTCGGAAGTGGTCCGGCCGGAGGGCGAGGCGGTCGCCCGCTGCACCGGCGGCCTGGTGTGCGCAGCCCAGCGCAAGGAGGCCTTGCGTCACTTTGCCTCGCGCCGTGCCCTGGATGTCGACGGCCTCGGCGAGAAGCTCATCGACCAACTGGTGGCGCGCGACTTGGTCCACAGCCCGGCGGACTTGTTCAAGCTGACGCTGGAGCAGTGGACGGGGCTGGAGCGCATGGCGGTGAAATCCGCCGAGAACCTGCTCGCCGCGCTGGAGACCAGCAAGTCGACCACCTTGGCGCGGTTTCTCTATGGGCTGGGCATCCCCAATGTGGGCGAGTCCACGGCACAGACGCTCGCCAATCACTTCGGCTCGCTGGAGGCCTTGATGGCCGCCGACCTGGACGGCCTGCAGGCTGTGCCTGACGTCGGCCCCATCGTGGCCGAGTCCATCCTCGCCTTCCTCCACGAGGACCACAACCGCAAAGTCATCGATGAATTGAAGGCCTGCGGTGTGCACTGGACGGACCTCGAACCCCAGGCCACCGGCGACGACCGCCTGGCCGGCCAGACTTTCGTCCTCACCGGCACCCTCGCCAGCCTCACCCGCGACGAGGCCAAGGCCAGGCTCCAGGCCCTGGGCGGCAAAGTCACCGGCAGCGTGTCCAAGAAAACCAGTTATGTCATCGCCGGCACCGAGGCCGGCTCCAAACTGGCGAAGGCGGAGGAACTGGGCGTGCCGGTGCTGGACGAGGATGGGCTGCTGGCTTTGCTGGCGGGGGATTGAGCGCGTCGAGCGCTCGGAATCAGTTGCCCCCTGGGAGCGGCCGCCCCTGGGATCGCCGAGTTGTACTCGGCAGCCGGCTGAAAGCCGGCCTCCTGTTTGAAGCTGATCGCCGTTACAGGCATTCGCGTCGTTGCCAAAGAGGGAGAACGGGCCGAGCTTCGCTCGGCTGCCGAGTACAACTCGGCGATCCCAGGGGGTGCTGTTCCCCGGATGCGGTGATCCCAGGAAAGGCAGCGTCGGGTAACTGCCGATGCGATCCCACCCATGCACGATCACCCGCCGTCGTCCAGAATTGCCTCAAAGAATGACGAAAAGGACCGCCTCAATGCCCAACCGCTGGCACCCGTTGCAACAGCTCTTCCACTGGCTGATCGCCCTGGCCGTCTTCGCCCAGCTCGGTATCGGCGTGTGGATGGTGGCCACGCCCTACAAGGAGCCGACTTTGCACCTGCGTGAGGTATTGTTCTGGGCGCACACGAGCCTAGGCATCACGATCCTGATCCTGGCCGTCCTGCGCCTGGTCTGGCGGCTGACGCACGCCCATCCGCCGCTACCGCCCGATCTACCGGGCTGGCAAGTCAAGGCAGCGCATGCCTCGCATATCCTGCTCTACCTGCTGCTGTTCACCATGCCGATCATAGGCATCGTCATGGTCAGTGCCTACGGCGAGCCGGTGCCGTTCTGGTGGACGGAGATCGGGCCGGTGATCGAGCAGAACAAAGCCCTCGGCCGCACCCTGGTCGGCGTACACATTGGTGGCGCAGTGTTGTTCGTGTTGCTCCTGATGGTGCACATCGGGGCGGCGTTGCAGCACGAGTTCATTCGTAAAGACAACGTACTGCGCTCGATGACGCCGATGCGGCTGCGGTAGAGGGATCAGCGCCGCCGATCCCAGGGGGTGGCTCAACCTGTTTACACCGGTACACCCCGCTGATTCACTGCGACGAATCCGTCTGCTTGTACGGCGCCTCCGTCCCAGCGGTAAGCCGCGAGCAGGCCGCCGCCGGCGACGCTGTAGTCGGTGCACACGGCATTGACCGTGAGCGGCGCCGGTGGCCCGGACAGCCAGTAGTGCCCGAAGAACACCGGCGGAGCCTCGGCGGCGTAAGGCTCCACCGGCAAGTCGACCCGCCGGTCCGGCGGCAGGGATTGGGCGACCGCGTGCGGGACCATGCCGGCGGTGCGCAGTGTGTGCGGGCCGCGCTCCCACCAGCGCACCCGCATGCGCGAGCGCCGCGTGCCTTCGCCGTCGTGATAGACGACGCCCTCGGGTAGGCGCATCTCCGGCCCCTTGAGCACCGTCTCCAGGTGGCGGAAGGTGGCGGTGGACTCGTCGGCACCTGCGTGCAGGCTGTGTTCCGTAAGCGTGCGCTTGGGGGTCAGTGCCGGGGCCAGGGCCTCCAGGGTGGCGGCGTCCCAGCAGGCGTGCACGATGCGCAGCGGCCCCAGGTCCAGCCACAGCGGCAGGCGCATGAACCAGGCCAGGGCCTGGCGGTAGGCCTGAGCATCCCCGGCATAGGCGTCAAGAAATGCACGGTGTTGGCGGTGGTGGCGATCGTGGTGTTCGCGCAGATGGCCGCGTCCGTCGGCGCGTTCGGTGGCCCACGCGAGGGCGTTGTACTCGTGGTTGCCGAGAATGCAATACGCCGCGCCGTCTTCGACCATGGCGCGTACGGTGTCGACCACACGGCGCTGGTGCGGGCCGCGATCGATGAGGTCGCCGACGAACACGGCGGTGCGTGTGGGATGGCGCCACACCGCACCGGTGCGGCGGTAGTCCAGGGTCGTCAGCAAGCCCTCCAGGGCGTCGCCGTAGCCGTGGATATCGCCAATGATGTCGTAGTAGCCGCTCATGCCTCGGCGCCGGCCTGCCGTGCGGCGCCGCGCAGGCACAGGCCGGCCGCGTCCAGGCCAATCTCATCGAGTACCGCCAGCGTATCGGCACCGGGCGCAGTCCAGTCGGCGTGGTGCGCGGCCAGCCCCGGCACGGGATAGGGCGGCGGGCCCAGCCCATCGCCACGGGCAGCGGCCTGTGGGTGGATGAGGGCTTCGGCGGGCTCCAGCACCGGGGTGACACAGCAGTCGGCCGGCTCGAAGCGGGCGGCCCAGGCATCACGGGTGTCGCGTGCCAGCACGGCGGCCAGTTCGGCCCGCGCCGTGGGGTCGTAGTGCCGTGGCAGCAGATCGGGGCGCCCGATGACCTCGCAGAGGATGGACCAGAACTTGGGCTCCAGGGCGGCCACGGCGAGGTACCGCCCGTCCGCGCAGGCATACACGGCATAGCAGGGCATCCCGCCGGTGAGCAGGTCGTCGCCCGGTGCGTGCCGCTCGCCGGCCAGGGCGGCGATGCGGGGGAACACCGCCTGGCTGCGCACCCCGTCGGTCATGGCCACATCCAGGTAGCGCCCCTGGCCGGTCCGCTGGGCACCCAGCACGGCGGCCAGCATGGCGGAGACGGCGGTCTGGGTGCCGCCGAGCAAGTCGCCGATCTGGAACGCCGGTATCCCCGGCGGGCCGCCCGCCGGCCCCGACGCGGCAAGCACGCCGCTCATCGCCTGGTAGTTGAGATCGTGCCCGGCATAACCGGCCCATGGGCCGGTCTGGCCGTAGCCGGATATGGCGCAGTAGACGACATCCGGCCGCACCGCACGCACCGCCTCGAAGTCCACACCCAGGCGGGCCACCACACCCGGGCGGAAGCCCTCGACGACAATGTGCGCCGTCTCGGCCAGGCGCAGGAAGGCCGCGCGCCCGTCGCTGTGCTTCAGGTCCAGACAGATGCTGCGCTTGCCGCGGTTGCAGATGCGGTACAACCAGGCCGGCCCACCGTCGTCCGGTGCCGCACCCAGGCGCTGGGCATCGTCGCCGCGCCCGGTGTCGTCGATCTTGATCACCTCCGCACCCAGGTCCGCCAATTGCTGCGTCGCCAGTGGACCGGGCAGCAAACGGGTCAAGTCGAGAACGCGGATTCCAGCCAGCGGCAGATCAGTCATGGCGTTTTGTCGGTTTTCGGGGTGTCGACGGCCGTCCGTGGGCCGGTGTACTGGTCTGGCCACTCGCGCGCGACCACGGCACCGTCGCTGGCGTAGGCATGGCAGGTGTTGATCAGCGGCGAACGACCCTTGGCACCGTCGAAGTCGCCGCGATGGTAGCGGCGCGACATGATGGTCTGGATGGCAACCGTCGCAACGCTATCGAGCAACTCGGTCAAGTGCGTGCACCCGCCGGCACCGGCGAATATCTGCCGCACGCGCTTGCGCCATCCGGGGCCGACCCGCTCGCCGACCAGGCGCTGGTAGTTGGGCGTCGCTCCGGGGCAGGCTGTGTATGGCCCATGGTCGGTGACCGCGACGACCTCGCGCACGGTCATGCCATCGTCCAGCGTGACGCGCAGCCCCATGCCGTGCAGCGGTTCGCCCGCGGCAATCCAGCCGCCGCGATCCTGGTTGGCGAATCCGTAGCGCTTGGTGTCTTCCATCCAGGCTTCGATATCCCACAGCCCATCGGCGCGCTCAAAGCCTTGCAGGCGGATCTTGCGCTCGTGCAGCGGGGTGCGGGATACGGTCGTCTCGGGTAAAGGCATCAGTCGAAGTATGTCCCATCCAGAATGCGGAATTGCCGGTCCGCGCAGGATTCGATGACAGTTTGCTTGGCTGCCCCGTTGAGGTCCCACCAATCGGCGATCTCGTCGATGGTGCGGTAGCAGCCTTCGCACAGCTGTGTGGCGGGATTCATCATGCACACGCCGATGCACGGCGAGGGCGGGTCGAATTCAGGGTTGTTCATGGCTATACGCTAGCGTACTTGAGATTGTGGCAGTGCAACAGCGTACGACGATCGAGGGGGACAATGGAACGCCTCGGGATACTGAAGCCGGATCTGCCGCCCCTGGGATCGCCGAGTTGTACTCGGCAGCCGAGCGAAGCTCGGCCAATCGGCACCGGGCATCGAGTGCGTATCATGGTCAGTGAAGAGCACTGGCCGTTCTCAAACGGCCGGCCGCTGGCCGGCTGCCGAGTACAACTCGGCGATCCCAGGGGGCAGCGTCAACAGGCAAGCTAACCACACCTGACAACGTTTCACCCACCCCTCGCGCGCGCCACCCGTGAGCCGGTGGGGCGATCGAGCTGGGCGCTGATGAACCGGCCGGCGTCGATCAGCCCATCCAGGTCGATGCCGGTGGCGATGCCCATGCCTTCGAGCATGTACACCACGTCCTCACTGGCGACGTTGCCGCTGGCCCCTTTGGCGTACGGGCATCCGCCGAGGCCGGAGACGGAGCTGTCGATCACCGCGATACCGTCCTGGAGCACGGCGTACAGATTGGCCAGAGCTTGGCCATAGGTGTCGTGGAAGTGGGCGGCGAGCTTGTCGATGGGGACGTGCTCGGCCACCGTGGCGACCATGCGCCGGGCCTTGTCGGGTGTGCCCACCCCGATGGTGTCGCCCAGCGACACCTCGAAGCAGCCCATCTCATACAGTGCGGCCGAGACGCGGGCGACGTCCTTGGGGTCGACCTCGCCCTGGTAGGGACAGCCGAGCACGCAGGAGACGTAGCCACGCACCGCGACGCCGTCCTCTGCCGCCTGCTCCAGCACGGGCCGGAAACGCTCCAGGCTCTCGTCGATCGAGCAATTGATGTTGCGCTGGCTGAAGGCCTCCGAGGCCGCCGCGAACACGGCCACCTCGTCGGCACCGGCGGCACGCGCGGCCTCGTAGCCTTTGAGATTGGGCGCGAGCACCGGATAGCGCACGCCGGGCACGCGGACCACGGCGGTAAGCACCTCGCCGCTGTCGGCCATCTGCGGCACCCATTTGGGCGAGACGAACGCCCCGGCCTCGATCACCGGCACGCCGGCGGCGGCCAAGCGGTGGATGAGCTCCACCTTCACCGCGGTCGACACGTGGGTTTTCTCGTTCTGCAACCCATCGCGCGGACCGACGTCCACGAGGGTCACGGCAGCCGGTGTACTCATTGCGTCTCTCCACTGCGGGCCTGTACCCACATCAACGGAACCACTTCGGCGACGGTCAGGCCATGCTGGTTGACCGTGCGCCAAAGAACCTTGACGACACCCCAGCCGGGCTTGGAGTTCGACGGCCGGTTCTCCAGCACCTCGATATGCACGGTAATGGTATCCCCCGGGCGCAGTGGATTGGGCCAGCTCACCCGCTCGACGCCCATGCCCACCAAACCATTGACCACGTCCATCGACCGCACGACCAGCCCCATCGTCAAGGCAGTGGTGTGCCAACCGCTGGCCGCCAGGCCGCGGAAAAACGTGCTCTCAGCGGCGGCCGGATTGGTATGGAAGGGCTGCGGGTCGTAGTCGCGGGCGAAGCTCATGATCAACTCGTCGTCGACCGTCTTGCTGCCGGTGACGAAGCGGCGGCCGACGGTGAGGTCTTCGAGATACAGCGGTTGGTCTTGCGTCATGCGATGTTCTCGTTATTGGTGGCTGCTCGGGCGCCCCCTCTCCCCCGGCCCCTCCCCCGCGAGGGGGGAGGGGAGGTTCGATTGCAGCCCGCTATCCACCGCTGGG
>CBFGWV010000149.1:0-12017 GCA_965652545.1 uncultured Candidatus Competibacteraceae bacterium
AACCACCAACCACCAACCACCAACCACCAACCACCAACCACCAACCACCAACCACCAACCACAGGCAGGCTATCCCACCACCTGCACATGCACCCGCGCCGTCACCCCACAAACCAACTCATACGCAATCGTATCCGCCGCCGTCGCCACATGCTCGATCGGCAATCCATCCCCCCAAAGCGTCACCGCATCCCCCACCCGCGCACCCGCCACCGGCCGCAGATCGACCGCCAGCATGTCCATCGACACACGCCCCACCAGTTGCGTCCGCACCCCGTTTACCAGAATCGGCGTACCCGTCCCTGCATGGCGCGGATACCCATCGCCGTATCCCATCGCCACAATCCCCACCGGCATCGACTCCGGGCACGTAAACGTCCCCCCATAGCCGATCATCGCGCCGGCAGCATGCGTCTTCACCGAAATCAACGCACTGCGCACCGTCATCGCCGGGCGCAGATTCTCATCCGCCCCCGTACGCCCCACCATCGGCGAAATCCCATACAACATCACCCCCGGGCGAACCCAATCCGCATGCGCCCGCGGCCATGCCAACACACCGGCCGAATTACACAACGACCGCGGCGCCGACAACCCGCGGAACGCGCGGTCCGCCAACGTCATCTGCGCCCGCGTCTGCGCATCCCCCGGGTCATCCGCGTTGGCAAAATGGCTCATCAGGCGCAGCTCCCAGACTGAATCCAGCGCATTCAACGCCGACCAGGCCGCCGCGAGGTCCGCCGGCAGAAACCCTAAGCGCCCCATGCCCGAATCCAGCTTCAGCCACACCGTCAGCGCACGCTGCACCCGCCCATCGCGGAGCATTGCGATCTGCTCGGGCGAATGCACCGCGATCTGGAAATCATGCGTCGCGCATAGCGCCAGTTCATCGGCGTGGAACACCCCCTCCAGCAACACGATGGCCTGGCGCGCACCGGCCTCGCGCAAGGCCAGCGCCTCCTCGATACAGGCCACGCCCAGCAGATCCGCATCGTCGAGTGCCGGCAGGATGCGCTGCGCACCGTGCCCGTAGCCGTTGCTCTTGACCACCGCCACCACGCGGCTGTCCGGCGCCAGCGCGCGGACCCGGCCGAGGTTGTGGCGAATGGCCTCGCGATCGATCGTCGCCGTGGCCGGACGCACGGATCAAGCCGCCTTGCCGGCGTAACGCTCCAGACCCAGACCGCTCATGTCGATATCCGGCTCGCGGCCCGACACCACATCGGCAATCAGCTTTCCGGAGCCCGGACCCATGGTCCATCCCAGCGTGCCGTGGCCGGTGTTCAGGAACAGATTGCTGTAGCGGGTGCGGCCGATGATGGGCGTGCCGTCCGGCGTCATCGGCCGCAGGCCTGTCCAGTACTCGGCCTTGGACAGATCACCGCCACGCGGGAACAAGTCCCCGACCACATGCTTGATGGTGTCGCAGCGCGAACCGCGCAGGCTCAGGTCGTAGCCGGTCAGCTCCGCCGTGCCGGCGGCGCGGATACGGTCCCCCAGCCGGGTCACCGCCACCTTGTGGGCCTCGTCCATCATGGTGGATTCCGGCGCACCGTCGGGGTCGGTGATCGGAACGGTCAGCGAATACCCCTTCACCGGGAAGATCGGCAGGTCCACCCCCGCGGGTTTGAGCAGCAGCGGCGAGTAGCTGCCCAGGCTCACGACATAAGCATCGGCGGTGAGCTTGCCCTCTGAGGTATCCACACCATCGAGGCGGTCCCCGTCCAGGTACAAGCCGTTGATCGACACGCCGAAGCGGAACGTCACGCCCAACCCCTTGGCGAGCTCCGCCAAGGCATTGGTGAATTTGAAGCAGTCGCCGGTCTCATCGTTGGGCAGCAACAACCCGCCGGCCACTTTCTCGCGCACGTGGCGCAGGGCGGGCTCCTGGCGGATACAGCCCTCGCGGTCCAGCACCTCGAAGGGCACCCCGTAGGACTTGAGCAGTTCGATATCCTTGCCCGCGGCATCCACACCCTGCTGGGTACGGAACATCTGCAAGGTGCCGCGGCTGCGCTCGTCGTAGTGGATACCGGTCTCGGCGCGCAGCGCGATGAGCACCTCACGGCTGTAGTGGGCGATGCCGGACATACGGGTCTTGTTGATCTTGTAGGCCGGCAGGGTGCAGTTGGCGAGCATCTGCCACATCCAGCTCCACATCACCGGGTCCACCCTCGGACGCACGACCAGCGGGGAGTGCTTCTGCAGCATCCACTTGATAGCCTTCGCCGGTATGCCCGGCGCCGCCCACGGCGCCGCATAGCCGGGCGACACCTCGCCGGCGTTGGCGAAACTCGTCTCCAGCGCCGGCCCGTTCTGACGGTCGACCACGGTGACCTGATGCCCGGCCTGCGCCAGGAAATACGCCGCCGATACACCGGTCACGCCACTGCCCAGAACCACTACGTTCATATGCACACCTTAACGAAAGCGTCCGTCGGCGCCATGCGCGCCGTCACTTGAGAATTTCAGCGAAATCTAAGATAGATTTCACGGGAATGTTTGTTGATTTAAAAAATCATCCAGAAAAAAATGGGCCAATTAAATCCTGCCCAAGAAAATCTATGGACAGCAACGAGACACCCCGACGCCGTTCACTGGATCGCATCGATCGCGCCATCCTGCGCACCTTGCAAGAACAGGGCCGGCTGGCCTTCGTCGACCTGGCCCAGGCGGTCGGCCTGTCCACCTCGCCGTGCATCGAACGGGTGCGCCGGCTGGAGAAGGACGGCTATATCCTCGGCTACCACGCCCAGTTGGACGCCGTACGCCTGGGCTCCGGAATGACCGTGTTCGTCGAAATCAGCCTCGATTACACCTCGCCGGATATCTTTGACCAGTTCCGCCGCGCCGTACGCACCCTGCCGCAAGTCCAAGCCTGTCATCTGGTCTCGGGAAATTTCGACTACCTGCTGAAGGTTCGCATCGCCGATATCCACGCCTACCGCGATCTGCTCGGCCAACTGTTGCAGACCTTGCCCGGGGTGCGCGACTCGCGCAGTTTCGTGGTCATGGAGGCAGTCAAGGACACGCTGGCCGTCACGGTACCTAGATAAGCCGACACGGCTGCTAGACTTCGGGTGACGGTTGGTAATCGATTACCATGGGGCGTCCTGCATCGATGATGTGCCGCATCCAACGCAGGACCGGAGCCCGTAACGACAGCGAAGTCGCCCACACCGCGCATGCCGAGGTCACAATCCCACCATGAAACGCATCCTTCTGGTAGAGGACAACTCCGATAACCGAGATCTGGTCTTCGCATTCCTGGACGCCGTATACGACGTCGAGGCTTGTGTCGATGGCTTCGAGGCCTTGCAGATCCTGGAGCAGGGCGGAGAGCCGCCGGACATCATCCTTTGCGACATATCCCTGCCGGGGATGGACGGTGTCGAGCTGCTACGCAAGATCCGCACCCGGCCGGCACTTAAGGATACGCCGGCCATCGCGCTGACATCGCACGCGATGAAAGGCGACCAGGAACGCTTCCTGGCCGCCGGTTTCGACGCCTACGTGAGCAAGCCCATCCTCGATGACTCCAGCCTCATCGACCCCATCGAACGCCTGATTGCCGAGCGCGGTGCCTGATGGCCATGGCGGGTGACACCTTCCGCATGCGCACGATGACCTGGACGCTGCTGGCGTTGCTGGGCTTGGTCATCCTGGTCACCGTGTTGCCGCAGTTCGTCACCGAAGGCAAGGAATACTTGCAGTCGGCGGGTATCGGGCTGGCCCTGATCGTGCTCATCGTGGGCATGATCATGATCCGGCGCATGACCATGCGCCTGAAGCGTCTCGCGGAGGTCGCCGAAGCCATCGGCGGCGGGGATTACAAAACCCGCTCCAACGAAATCGAGCGCGATGCGATCGGCCTACTCGCCTCGTCCATCAACAGCATGGCCGAACGCATTGACAGCGCAGTCACCCAGTTGGAGCACCAGCAGGCGGAGCTCGAGGCCAACCGGGCTCAGTTGGAGACCCAACACCAGCAACTGACTGCCGAGTATCAACGCCAGGCCGGCTTTGGCGACTTTCTCGAATCGCTGAACACCGTCGACACCAACACCATCGCCACCAAGGGCCTGGACTTCCTGTTGCGCAACACCGGCGCCATCCTCGGCCAGTTGTACGTGCGCGAGGACACCACCGGCAAGCTGATCAAGCTCACCGAAGCGGGCGTAGACCGGACCGCGCTCAAGCGCCTGGTCACCGGCGCGCCGGATGACGGCCTGCCGGGAGAGGTCCTGGCTCGGCGAGCGGATATTCTCATTGACCCCATCGACCCTCAGGCCTTTCCGTCGGTCAACCTGGGGCTGGCCACCATCCATCTGCGCGCGGTGCTGGGCGTGCCCATCCTGTTCCAAAATCGCGCCCTCGGCGTCCTGGTGCTGGGCTTCCCTGCAACCCCGGACGAGGGACGCCAACGG
Organism: uncultured Candidatus Competibacteraceae bacterium; assembly: GCA_965652545.1. Classification (GTDB taxonomy): domain Bacteria; phylum Pseudomonadota; class Gammaproteobacteria; order Competibacterales; family Competibacteraceae; genus CBFGWV01. The sequence goes on from CBFGWV010000149.1 coordinate 4,428, forward strand.
CTGCTGCAGAACGCCGTGGATGCACTGGGCAGCTCGCTCTCCAATGCACTGACCTACAAGACCGTGCAGCAGCAGGCGCTGCGCCTGGAGCAGGCCAACCAGGAGCTGTTGGAGTCCGACCGCCTGCGCAGCGAGTTCGTCGCCAACATGAGCCACGAACTGCGCACCCCGTTGAACTCCATCATCGGCTTCTCCAGCGTGCTGCAGAAAAACCGCGAGAAGACGCTCAATGACAAAGACCTGGGCTATGTCGAGCGGATCAACCGCAACGGCAAACACCTGCTGGGGCTGATCAACGACATTCTCGATTTGTCCAAGATCGAGGCCGGGCGGATGGACCTGGAGTTCCGCCCGTTGTCGGTGGCCTCCCTGGCGCGCGAGACCATCGACATGCTGCAGGCCCAGGCCGACGCCCGCGGGCTGACCCTGACCCTGGAGATGCCCGAGGACCTTCCGGAGCTGGAAACCGACGGCGACAAATTGCGCCAGGTGCTCATCAACCTCATCGGCAACGCGTTGAAGTTTACCGAGAGCGGCGGCGTCCGCTTGATCGTCACCGCCTCAGAGGATGGCAGCGCCAATCTCAGCGTCAAGGACACCGGCATCGGCATTCCAGCCGACAAGCTCGATGCGATCTTCGAGCCCTTCCGTCAGGCCGACAGCGGGACCACACGCAAATACGGCGGCACCGGCCTGGGCCTTACCATCACGCGCTCCATCGTCGAGATGCTTGGCGGGCGGATCGACGTGACCAGCGAGGAAGGCAAAGGCAGTTCGTTCAATGTGCACCTGCCGCGCAATGCGGCCGCCCCACTGGCACCAGCGGCCAAACCGACATCGGTCGACGAGCCCTTGATCTACCCGGTGCTGCCGCCGGGCGCCTTGAAGCCGGGCAGCCGTACCGTACTGGTGGTGGACGACGACCCCGACGCACGCGAACTGATGGCCAACTACATCCGTGAGATGGGCGGCACGCCCATCCCCGTCGGCGACGGGGAGCAAGTCGTGGAACTGGCACGGCGACATCACCCCGACCTGATCACGCTGGACCTGATGATGCCGGGCATCGACGGCTGGGAGGTACTGCGCCGGCTCAAAGCCGATGCCAAGCTCGCGGAGATTCCGGTCGTCATCATCTCCATCGTCGCCGACCGCCGACGTGCGCTGGTGCTCGGTGCCATGGACGCACTGACCAAGCCCATCGCCCAGGACGATCTGCTGGCCATACTGCGCCGCACCTTGTCAGGGTCGCGTTCCGGCCGCATCCTGGTGGTGGACGACAATCCCGAGGTGCAGGACCTGTTCAAGAGTCTGCTGGTGGACGAGGTCGGAGAGATCCGCACCGCCGGCAACGGCAAGGAAGCGCTTCAGGTGCTCAACGATTTCGAGCCCGACCTGATCTTCCTCGACCTGATGATGCCGGAGATGGACGGCTTGACGTTCCTGCGTGTGCTGCGCACCGATCGTCGTCTGATGAACCTGCCGGTCGTTGTGGTGACCGCCAAGCAACTGACCGCCGCCGAACGACGCGAACTGGAGATGCGCGTCGTCCAAGTCATCCAGAAGGGCGACGACACCCTGGAGGGGCGTCTGCGGGAAGTCCTGGAGCATGCGTTGGGGAGCGCACATGCCGCCTGAATCGACCGCCTCGGCGGCTACGGACATGCTGGCCACGACCATACTGGTCGTGGACGATGTGCGTGACAACCTGGTCCTCATGGAGGCGCTGCTGCTGGGCGAGGGCTACGAATCGGTGGTTCTGGCCGAGCGTGGACAAGAGGCGTTGGAAATCCTCGATCAACGCGACGATGTCGGCGTGGTGTTGCTGGACCTGATGATGCCCGATATGGACGGCTACGAGGTCTGCCGCCGTATTGCCGCCTCCCCCAAGACCAGGCACATCCCGGTGATCGTCGTCACCGGCGCGGCGTTCCGCCAGAATGAGGCGTTGATCAAGAGCTTCGATTCCGGCGCAGTGGACTTCATCCACAAGCCGCTCAACGAAATCGAGCTCTTTGGCCGGCTGCGGGTGGCATTGTCGCTGTACCGGGAGCGCGTACTTCGCCAATCCAATCTCAAACAGATCGCCGATGACGAGGTGCGCTTTCGCGCCATCCTCAATCAGGCGCCCGTAGGTATCGGGCAGATCGATGCCAACGGCCGCTTTCTGCTGGTCAACGACCATCTTTGCCACTTGCTGGGCGCTGACAGCGGTCAGTTGCTGAACAAGACGCTGCAGGAGATGGCCACCTCGGAAGATCTCGCACTGCACATGGCCGCCGCCACCCGCGAGGCCACCGGCTTTTCGCTGGAGACGCAGTTGATCACCGGCGAACCGCTTCCGGTGTGGGTGAACCTCGCGATGGCACCGGTAAACGAACCGGCAGCCCATGCCGGCAGCTTCATCGTGACCATCGAAAACGTCACTGAGCGCCGTGCCAACGCCGACAAGATGCGCCGCATGGTGTACTTCGATCCGCTGACCCACCTGCCCAATCGGGTGATGTTCAACAGCAAGCTCGAACAGGCCATGGCCGTTGCGGACGCCGCCGGACATTCCGTGGCCGTGCTATTCCTGGACCTGGACAACTTCAAGAACATCAATGACAGCCTGGGACACGTGATCGGCGACCGGCTGCTGCAAGCGGTCGCCCAGCGGGTATCCACCTGCATCCGCGCGGACGATGTGTTCGCCCGTTTCGGCGGCGACGAGTTCACCCTGCTGCTGCCGCGGATCAACGACATCCAGGACGCCTGCTGGGTGGCACAGAAGATCCTCAATGCCCTCGAGACCACGATTCAGGTCGAGGAGCACGACTTCTACGTCGGCACCAGCATCGGCATCAGCTTCTATCCGCAGGATGGCGACGATGTCGCCACCCTGGTGAAGAATGCCGATACGGCGATGTACCGGGCCAAGGATATGGGTCGGCGCAATTACCAGTTGTTCAATCCGGCCATGGATGTGCATGTCCAGCAGCGCTTGGATATGGAGCAAGACCTGCGCCGCTCCTTGGAGCAAGGCGATTTCGAGCTCTACTACCAGCCTCAAGTCGATCTGCGCACCGGCCGGATCTCGGGCACCGAGGCTTTGCTACGCTGGAACCACCCCCGGCGCGGGCTGCTGACGCCCAACGAGTTTCTCCCGCTGGCGGAAGAAACCGGCCTGATCCTGGCGGTCGGCAATTGGGTCATGCGCGCCGCCTGCGAGCAGGCTCGGGCCTGGATGGACGCCGGACACACGGAACTGGTCACCTACGTCAACCTGTCCCGTCGTCAGTTTCAACAGCAAGAGCTGATATCGAGGATCAAGCGCGTGCTGGAGGATACCGGCCTGCCCGCCGAGCGCCTGGGCATCGAGATCACCGAAAGCGTCAACTCGCTGGACACCGGCTCGGTCATCAGCAACCTGCGCGGCTTCCGCGACCTGGGCATCCGCACCGCGCTGGACGATTTCGGCATCGGCTTCTCCTCCCTGAACAACCTCAAGCACTTCCCCCTGCATGCACTGAAGATCGACAAGTCGTTCATTCAGGACGCACTGCACGATGCCGACGATTACGCCATCGTCCAGACCGTAATCGCCCTTGGGCGCAGCTTCGGTCTGGAGGTCATCGCCGAAGGCGTCGAGAACCGCGAAACGCTGGAGCTCGTCCGCAGCCAGGGCTGCCACGGCGCCCAGGGGTATTTCTTCAGCCGACCCAAACCGGCCGACCAGATCACGCCGCTGCTGGACCAGCAGATCCTGCCGGCGGCGGACGTGGCCTGACTGTCATGACCGGTTCGCCCCGGCGCCTGGCCCTCCTCCTGGGCATCACGCTCTGCACGAGCGCCTTCGCGCAGGTCAAATGGCAGGACGAGAACGGCGTGTGGCATTACGGCGACACCCGACCCAGCGGCAGCGCAGCCGACTCCGCACGCCAGCGCGGTGACTATGGCAAGGCCTTCGACGAGTATTTTCAATGGGCTGAGCAAGGCGATCCCGCCGCTCAATACCAGTTGGGCCTGCTGTACCTCAACGGGCAGGGAATCACCCAAAGCGATCGCAAAGCCGCGACGTGGTTTCGCCGCGCCGCCGAGAAGGGCAATGCCGAGGCGCAGGCCGAATATGGCACCCTGCTGGCCGAAGGCCGCGGCGTGGACCAGGACCTGCGCGAGGCGGTCCGCTGGTTCCGGCGAGCGGCGGAGCGCGGCAGCGTAAAAGCTCAGTACGGCCTGGCCCAGCGACTGATCAACGGTGACGGGGTCGCGCCCGATGTCGCCGAGGGTGTCCGCCTGTTGGAAGCCGCGGCCGGTGGCGGCAATGTCGATGCCCAGTTCGAGATCGCTGCGCGCTATGCCAATGGCGCAGGTATCGTCCGCGACGACGCCAAGGCCGCCCATTGGTACCAGCGCGCTGCGGAAAGCGGTCATGCCGATGCGCAGAACAATCTGGCCGTGCGCTATGTGACCGGCCGCGGCGTCGACGCCGATCCGGTAACCGCGGCACGCTGGTTCCGCGCCGCGGCCCAGCAAGGCCATGTGCAAGCCATGGTGGCGCTGGGCATTCTGCTCGCGGAAGGGCGGGGCATCGCCCGCGATCCAGCTGCCGCGGCGCCCTGGCTGCAACAGGCCGCAGAACAGGGCGTAGCCCTGGCCCAGTACCACCTGGGCGAGCTGCTTGCCGCGGGTGACGGTGTACCCAAAGACCCCGCCCTCGCCGCCCGCTGGTTCGAGGCCGCCGCCAACAGCGGCCACCTTCCGGCACAGACCGCACTGGCCCTCATGTACGCGGACGGCGGTCTTTCCGGTCGCGATGCGGCCGGCGTCACCCAGTTGCTCGGCGCACCGGCCACGGCAGGCGATGCACGCGCGCAATGGCACCTGGGCAAGCGCTACGCGGAGGGTTTGGGAGTCAACCAGGACATCCGCCAAGCGACGCATTGGTACCGCCTGGCCGCCGAACAAGGGCAGGTGGATGCCCAGATGGCCCTGGCGCGCATTTACGACCAGGGAACCAGTGGCCTCGAAGACCCGGCGGAGGCGTTGTTCTGGTACACCCGTGCCGCTGAGCAAGGCTCGATGGACGCCCAGTTCATCGCCGGCCGCATGTTGCTCGAGGGCCGTGGGGCCTCGGCCGATCCGGTGACCGGCGAACGTTGGCTATCGATGGCCGCCACCCAGGGACATGCCGAAGCCCGTCTGGTGCTGGCGCGCCGGGCGGTCGCCCAACCGGGCACCGCCACAACGGCACTGGACTCCACTACCGGCGTGCTGGACTGGTTGCGCGATGCGGCGCAGCGGGGCGATGTAGAGGCGCAGTACGACCTGGCCGTCGCCTTGGCAAAAGGCACAGAAAACGCGCAAGACGATGCCGAAGCGGCGCGCTGGCTGGAGCAGGCAGCCCGTCAAGGTCTTGCCGAGGCGCAGTTCAGCTACGCGGTTTTCCTGCAGGGCGGTCGCGGCGTCGCAGCCAACCCCTTGGAGGCGGCACGCTGGTACGAGGCGGCGGCGCAATCCGGCCACCGCGCCGCCCAGTTGGCCCTGGGCGTGATGCTCGGGCTGGGCCAGGGTGTGCCCCGCGACGAATCCGCCGCTCTGGACTGGATATTGCGCGCGGCCCGCCAGGGTGAACCCATGGCGAACTACGCACTGGGCCTGATGTACCGCGACGGACGGGGCACCCCGCCGGACCCGATCAAGGCGCACGTATACCTGAACCTGGCCACGCAAGGGGGCTATGTGCGTGCCGCCGACGCCATGGACCGCATCGCGCAGGGATTGAGCCGCTATCAACTCTCGCTGGCCAGCAATCAAGCCTACAATTTGGCCAACCCGTAAAAGCTCTTCGTTCGTAGCCGCACGAAACCCTGACTGAAAGGAACGGTGGGCTGTTTACTGAAGGGCGGGCAAGGCGTCGGAAGGCTCGCCGCCAGCGATCTGGCTGGATTGGCTGGCACCGAACTCACGCAAACTACCGTCGCCGAAAATGGGGTCGATCTGCGATACGGCGGCCAAGCTCCCGATCCGGCTCATCGAGTGATGCCGGGCGGCCAGACCGCCGAGAGCGGGATTGTCCAGTGGTTCGAGCGCCGGCATGTGTACCGACGGGCTGAACAGATCATGCATCGCGATCAAACCGCCGGCGGCGATCGACCGCGTCACATCCTTCTGCTGCAAGGGGGGCGAGTCCAGCCCGCGGATGTCCTTCGGCGTGCTGTCCGGTGCACCCAAGGACCCCAACGCCACCGCTGCAGCCAGCACGGTCTTCGCGATAACAGTCATGACGAATCTCCCTTTATGACCTTCGATGAGCGATACCATCGACTGTCGAGGTGTGTTTGACAGGAGTTATACGACGATAGGTCGAAACTTTCCATACGGTTGCGATTGGTAATTTCTATTTCCTAAATAGATAAATAAAATCAACAAGTTATTTTAGTTGTTTATTTGCCCGGCATGTACATCACTTATGCAACAATTGTCGCATCACCGCGACAACGCTACCTGTAGCCAATCGCGGGTTCGGCTCAGGGCACCACCGCCGCCGCCAACGCACAGGCGGGCATGTGCGCCTATCTGCCGGCGTGTGGCCCTGTCGGACAGCAGCGTCTCCAACACGCCTTCGAGCTCGGTACCGTGTTGGATGCGCACGGCACCACCTGCACGCAGGAGAAGCCGCCCGGCCTCGTGGAAATTGTGCATATTCGGGCCGAAGACCACGGGCTTTCCAAGCCGCGCCGGTTCCAACACATTGTGCCCGCCCACCGGCGCCAGACTGCCGCCCACGAAAGCGATATCGGACGCAGCGTACAGCGTCCACATATCACCCAGGGTATCGCCCAGATAGATGGCGGTATTTCTGTCTGGACTGTCACCCCGCCCCCGCCGCGCGGTGGACCACCCTGCGTCGCGACATAGCGCTGCCACACGATCAAAGCGATCGGGATGACGGGGCACCAGCACCAGGAGAAGATCCGGGTGATCGACGCGCAGCCGCTTGAACGCCGCGAGCACGGCCGGTTCCTCGCCTTCGTGCGTACTGGCGGCGATCCACACCGGGCGCTCGACGCCCCAGGCGTGGCGCAGCGCCTGTGCCTGTTCCAGGCTGGCGTCGGGTGGCGACTGGTCGTACTTGAGGTTGCCGGTAATGGTGATCTGGCTGCGCGGTACGCCAAGGACCGCAAAGCGGCGGGCGTCGGCGCGCGTCTGGGCGGCAATCCACAACCGCGGCCAGACATCCTTGAACCAGCGATTGACCCGACTATAGCCACGTGCCGAGCGGCGGGACAGACGGGCATTGACCAAGATAACCGGACACCCGGCCAAGGTGATCAGATTGGGCCAGATCTCGGTCTCCATCAGCACCAGCATACGCGGCCGGGCAGCCTCAAGGGCACGACGCATCCATGCCGGCCGATCCAGCGGCAGGTAGCGGTGGATAACCTCCTCACCCAAGAGCTCGCTGACAGTGGCGGCACCAGTGGGCGTCACCGTGGTGACCAGATAAGGACCGCTCATGCCGTCGGCCTGCAAACGCCGGATCAGATCGGCCGCGACCCTCGACTCGCCGACCGATACGGCATGCACCCAAACGCCCCCGGCCGGCAC
>CBFGWV010000150.1:0-11873 GCA_965652545.1 uncultured Candidatus Competibacteraceae bacterium
CATCCGGCAGATCCGGGTCGGTGGGCACCAGCACGGCGGCATTGACCGGCATGGCTTCGCCGTGCACCCAGGCCTGCGCGATGCCCGGCTGGGCACAGAGCTCGGCCTCCACCCACTCAGGGTTGACGTTGCGCCCGTAAGCGGTGACGAACTGGTGCTTGCGGCGGCCGTGGATGACCAGGTGATGACCGTCCCAGTGACCCAGGTCGCCGGTGTCCACCCACTCGCCGCTGGCCGGTGCATCCAGATAACCGAGGAAACCGGCGCGGCGCACGTGGATGGCGGCGTGCCGGTCGATGCGTACCGACGCGTGCGCCAGCGGCGCCCCCACGGTGCCGGGTCGGTCAGCCCCCGGATGATTCAGGCAGACGACCGAGGCGCACTCGGACAAGCCGTAGCCCTCATAGACCGGAAGACCGAGCCCGCGGGCACGCGCCAGCATGTCGGGCGCCACCCGGCCGCCGCCTACCGCGACAAAGCGAAGCGTCCTCGGCCTCGGCTCGCCATGGTTCAACGCCGCAACCAAACCGGCGACCATCTGCGGCAGCGTGATGAGACTTTCGGCGCCGCAGGCGTCGATCTGGCGCAGCAGACACCGCACATCCAACGCGCTGCTGCCGCGCCAGCCGAGCGCCGCCAGCGGCCGCAGCATGACCTGCGCACCGGCGAGCAATGGCGCATACACCCCGGCGATGTTCTCCAGCAGCACCGCCAGCGGCAGCACGACCAAGTGACGCCGGATGCCCAACGGTGCGAGCACAGTGGCCAGGCTTTGCGCCACCGCAAGCTGCCCCTGGGCATCCAGGCAGACGCCGCGCGGCTGACCGGTCGTCCCCGAGGTAAAGGTAATTCGTGCCGTCGTGGGCGGCAGCGCGACCGCGGCGGGTGCCGGCCGGGCCGCGGCCGCCAGGCGCTCCTCCGGCACCGCAGCGCTGTCGTCGGCGATCAGGCAGGTGTCGGCACCACTGCTTTGCAGCAGGTGTCCGGTTTGTTGTGGCGAAAAAAAGCCCGGCACCGGCACGCAGACGACACCGGCCACCAGTGCGGCCAGGTCCCACAGCACCCAGTCGATGCCGTTGTCGCCCGCCAGAGCCAGTGTGCGCACGCCGCCTCGCGTCAGTGCGCGAGCCCGTCGGTCGATGGCCACGTGCAGCGCCTCGCCCCGCAGATGCCGGGTGCCGTCGGACACGCCGGCGGTGGCCGGCAAGGCGGCCAGGACGTGCTCAGGCGACATGCAGGACACCGTGCCCGGCGCCGCGCACCAGCCCCATTTGCCTCAGCGTCGCGTGGCCAGCGCGGATGTCGCCGCCCATGACCATCGGTCGCCGGTCGTAGTAGCGCCCCCAGTCGGCCAGGGCATCGCCCATGCGTTCGGCGCGTGCAACGGCCAGCGGCATCGGCGCCAGGCCCAGCCGCCGGAAGCTGTTGATCAGCGTCGGTGTGCCGGTGAACACGACCCAGCGCAGGCCGGCACCGGCCAAGGCGTGGGTGACAGCGATGATCAGGCGCCGCGCGCCGCCGTGGGTGGCGGCGGCGAGGTTGCCCACCTCGACCACATCGGCGCGCCTCACCCGGTGGCCGAGCGCCGCCCCCAGCGCATGCTCGACCGGGGTATCGAGATAGCGCTCGAGGAACAACGTCGATGCGGCCGCCAGACGCATACCGGCCGCGGCGACCCAGTCGCCGTTATGGCACGCGCCGAGCAAGTCGGGCATGAAGCTCGTCAGCCGGGCGCCGTGGTCTTCGGCAAACCGATGGGCGATGAAGCGCTCCAGCGATCCGCGCAGTGGATGACCCGCGTCGATGCAGCGCAGCGGCGCGCCGGTCGAGGGGGTGTCGAAACAGTCGAGGCCGTTCTGCATGGGGTCGGTCGTCCGAAGCCGAGTGCTTGGGCGCCATGCTGGCGGGACGAGCTTAAGAGCGGCTTAAGGCGGGTATGATGCCGCGACCGGACGTCCACCGGGTTCGACGAGGCAGCAGGGAAGATCATGGCGCATCGCAAAATCATCGCCGTCGCAGGCTTTTGTCTCGGCTTGTCCGCCTGCGGGCTTACACCCTCATCGGACATGCCGGCTCCGGTGTACCCGGCCTCGGTCATGGCGGTGGCACCGGAGCCGTCCGCCCAGTGGGCGCCACCGGCGGCGAGCGCTGAGAATCGCGAGCGTTTCGAGCCCATCGAAACCAACCCGGTCAAGCGGGTCGATGAGGCGCCGGTTTCGACCTTCTCGGTCGATGTGGATACCGCCTCATACAGCTTCGTCAGGCGGCGATTGAACGACGGCATCCTGCCGCCGGCCGACGCGGTGCGCATCGAGGAGTTCGTCAACTACTTCGACTACGCGTATCCCGCCCCTGCGTCGCGGCGCGAGCCTTTCGCCACTCACGTGTTCGTCGGCGACTCGCCCTGGCGGCCGGGCAACAAGCTGCTGCAGATCGGCATCAAGGGTTACGAGGTCGACCAGCGGCCGCGCTCCAACCTGGTATTTCTGATCGACGTCTCCGGGTCCATGGCCTCCGACGACAAGCTGCCGCTGGTCAAGCGCGCCATCGGCTTGCTGGTCGATCAACTGGGTGCCGAGGACACCGTCGCCCTGGTGGTCTACGCCGGCGCGGCCGGTACGGTGCTGGAGCCGACGCCGGCCTCCGACAAGACGGCCATCCTCGCCGCCCTGGACCGGCTGGAGGCCGGCGGGTCGACCGCCGGGGCCGAGGGGCTCGACCTGGCTTACCGCCTGGCCGAGCAGAACGCCGACCCCAAGGCGGTCAACCGCATCCTGTTGGCCACCGATGGCGACTTCAACGTCGGCATCGCCGACCCCGAGGCGCTCAAGGCGTACGTCCAGCGCAAGCGCGAGACGGGCATTTACCTGTCCGTGCTGGGCTTCGGCGAGGGCAACTACTACGACCAGCTCATGCAGACACTGGCGCAGAACGGCAATGGCATCGCGGCCTATATCGACACCCTCGGGGAGGCGCGCAAGGTGTTGGTGACCGAGGCGCGCTCGTCGCTGTTTCCCATTGCCAACGACGTGAAGGTGCAGGTCGACTTCAACCCGGCCACTGTGGCCGAGTACCGGTTGATCGGCTACGAGACGCGGGCGCTGGCACGTGAGGATTTCAATAACGACCGCGTCGATGCCGGTGATATCGGCGCCGGGCACACGGTTACCGCACTGTACGAGATCACCCCCGTGGGTGCGGACAGCGGTCGCATCGAGGCCAGCCGCTACACGGCCAAGCCCGCCGCCGGCGAGCCTGCACGGCTGGATGAGTACGCGCTGCTGCGGCTGCGCTACAAACTGCCCGGCGACGACCAGTCGCGCCTGATCGAGCGCATCGTGCCCAGTGCCAACACGGTTGTCGGCGCCGACTGGCAACGGCGCGAGTTCGACTTCGCCACCGCCGTGGCCGGGTTTGCGCAGCTGCTGCGCGGGGGCAAGTACACCGACGAATGGACCTATGACGCGGTCATCGAGCAGGCGCTGGCCAGCCGCGGCGACGACGCTTTCGGCTACCGCAGCGAGTTCGTGCAACTGGTGCGCATGGCCAAGCTCGCCAAGCCGATGTAGGCGACGGCCACTGTTCGAAACGCCCGGCCCCAAAGGCGATATGCTCCGGCGGATAGACGGCGAACGAGCTCCATCATGGCGAATCGTCCGATCCCCCCCGACCATTGTCCGGACACCCTGGAGGCGGCGCTCGGGCTGACGGCGGAAGCGGCTGCGCGGCGGCTGGTTCGGTACGGGTTCAACGACATCGTTCCCGTGTCCGGCGCCTCCTGGATGGACCTCGTGGCCGATACCCTGCGCGACCCGATGATCTGGTTCGTCGTGGGGCTGGGCGCTTTGTTCACGGCACTCGGCCAGTACACCGACGCCGCCGTCCTGGCGATCGCATTGGTGCCGCTGGCGGGGATGGATGCCTATCTGCATCGGCGTACCCGGGCCTCGACACACAGCCTGGCCGGCCGTTTGGCGATCGTTGCCAGGGTCGTGCGCGACGGCGCCGTCCTGGAATGCCCGGCCCGTGAGCTCGTTCCGGGCGATCTCATCGTGCTTCGCGCCGGCGACGCCATTCCCGGCGACGGCCTGTTCGTCGCCGGCAACGATATTCAAATCGACGAATCGTCTCTGACGGGTGAGTCGTATCCGGTTCACAAGCGTGCCCTGCCCGGCGGCGTCGATCTGCGGCGGCCGCTCGATGTGGGCCATTGGGGCTCCGCGGGGACGCGCCTGCTGGCCGGCGAGGCCCGGATGCGCCTCGTGATGACCGGTAGCGGGACGCTCTATGGCGAGATTGTCCGTTCGGCCACGCTGGGGCGCCACGCGATCACGCCCCTGCAACGGGCTCTGGGGCGCCTGGTGGCGGTCATGCTCGTTGCCGCCATCGGGTTGTGCGTGTTGCTCGGGGTTGTGCGATTCGTACAGGGGCATGGCCTCGTCGATGCATTGGTGAGCGCAGTCACGCTTGCGGTGGCCGCCCTGCCAGAGGAGTTTCCGGTCGTGTTGACGTTCTTCCTCGGTGTCGGCGTCTACCGACTGGCCCGGCGGCAGGCATTGGTCAGGCGTGCGGTCGCGGTGGAGAACATCGGGCGGGTGACCTGCATCTGTTCGGACAAGACCGGTACCTTAACTGTCGGCAAGCTGACCGTTGCCCATTGCCTGGCGGCGGACGGGGCCGACGAGAGACAGTTGCGCGTATGGGCCGCATTGGCGGGAAGACCGGGGAGCGACGACCCGCTGGATATCGCGCTGTATGCCGCCGCTGGAGGCCTGCCGACCCACGTGCGGGTGGCCGTCTTCCCGTTTACGGAGGACCGACGGCGCGAAACCGTCATCCTGCGGCAGGAGAGCGGCGAGGGACTGGCGCTCGTCAAAGGTGCACCGGAGACGGTTCTACCGATGTGTACCTTGTCCGCTGCCGACCACCGGGTCTGGATGGAACGGGTGGCCGAGTTCGCGGCCGGTGGTCACAAGGTGATCGCTGTGGCGATGCGGCCTTGTCTGCCGACCGCCGGGCCCGAGCCCGATGGGGGCTACGTGCTGGCCGGCCTATTGGCTTTGGAGGATCCGCTGCGGGACGGTGTCCGCGAGGCCGTCGGCGCGTGCCGCTCGGCCGGCATCCGCGTGGTGATGGTTACCGGCGACCATCCTTCAACCGCCGCGGCCATTGCACGCGATGCGGGCCTGTCGGCGAACGAGCCCCGTGTCGTGTTGGCCGATGCCCTCGAGCGCATCGACGATCCGGCGGCGTTTGCGTCGGTCGAGATCGTGGCACGCGCCACGCCGTCGCAGAAGCTGGCCTTGGTACGCTGGCTCCAGCGATCGGGCGAGATCGTCGCGGTCACCGGCGACGGGGTCAACGATGTACCTGCCCTGCAGGCAGCAGATATCGGGATCGCCATGGGCGAACGGGGCACGCAGAGCGCCCGCGAAGTTGCCGCCATCGTGCTGCTCGATGACAATTTTCAAACCATCGTGCGCGCGATCGGCGAAGGGCGGCAACTGCTCGCCAACCTCCGGCTATCGTTCGCCTACCTTTTGATGATCCACATCCCGTTCGTCGTCAGCGCCGCTGTGATGCCCCTGATGGGCTATCCGCTGCTCTACCTGCCCGTACATATCGTCTGGTTGGAGCTGATCATTCACCCCACGGCGATGCTGGTCTTCCAGGATTCGCCCGCGGACTCGTGCCTCAAGGTCTGGCCGGGAGGCGCAAGTCTGCGATTCTTCTCGCGCCGCACCTGGGCCGCCATGCTGGTCGGGGGGCTGGGGCTTGCGGCGGCCATCTGCGTGGCCTACGCCCAGGTGGACGCGCGAACCGGCGATGTCCAGTACGCGCGTGCCCTGGGGATTGCGATGCTCGTATGTTCGGGTGTGGCGATGACAGCGGTGCTCAGCGGGCTGCGCGCCTGGGTGTCGCGTGCGGTTGTGGCCGGCGTGCTGCTGAGCGTTGCCTTGGTTCAACTGCCGGCGCTCGCGCCGCTGCTGCGCTTGGCGCCGCTGGCGGTGGCGGACTGGCGTATCGTGCTTCTGGCCACGGTCTGCTCTGCCGGCGTTGCGGCACTCGTCAGACGCACGTTGTTGGCCGGCAGCGGCCCACCAGTCATACAGCGGGGGTAGGACCATGTTCAGCGTCATCCTTGTACCGATCGACTTGGCCCAGGAGAGCAGCTGGCGCTTCGCATTGCCGGAGGCTTTGGACATCGCTGGCCGGGAGGGAAGCCGTGTCGTCGTCATGACCGTGGTGCGGGAGATGCAGGCCATGTTCGAGAACGTCTGCCTGGCTTACGAGCTCGATACGATGCTCGCGCGCGCCGAAGGCCAGTTGCGCAGCATCATCTCGCCGCTGCGAGGTCGCGGCATCACGATCGACCACGAGGTGCGCTTCGGCAGCATCGCGCGGGAGATTGTGCGATGCGCGACGACCCGGCAGGCGGACCTGATCGTCATGGCCTCCCACCGACCGGAAATCGGTGACTTCCTCATCGGGCCGATCGCCGCCCATGTCGCTGAGCATGCGCCGTGCTCGGTCCTCGTCGTGCGCTCGGGTGCGTCAGCGTCATCCTCTTAATCCGCCCTTAAGCCGGCCGTGGCCAAATCTCCGTCCGTCGCCATACGGCGTCGTCACCTGATACATCGGAGATCCGCATGAAAACCCTCGCCACTGCCGTGCTTGCCCTGCTCGTCGCCCCGACTGTGTTCGCCGGCGCCGATTGCCCGGCCAATTCCAAGGATCAATGGATACCCGAGGCCGACATGCGGGCGCGCATCGAAGGCGAGGGCATCGCGATCAGGACCTTCAAAATCGATGACAACTGCTACGAGGTGTACGGCCGCGACGACCAGGGGCGCAAGGTCGAGATCTACTACGACACCGCCTCGGGTGAGGTGGTGAAGTCCGAGATCGACGGCTAGGACGCGCGGCCATGCACGGCACGGGCGTCAACGTATGGGACCCGCTGGTCCGCTCGCTGCACTGGCTGCTGGCCGGCGCGGTGCTGGCCAACCTGTTCCTGACCGAGGAGGGTGAGGTCTTGCACCAGTGGCTGGGCTACACGGCCGCCGGTGTGGTCGCCCTGCGTTTGGCCTGGGGTGTCGTCGGAACGCGTTATGCGCGTTTCGACGGCTGGTTTCCGACGCCCGGGCGGGTGTACCGCTACATGAGTGCGCTCATCGCCGGCCGCGAGGAGACCTATCCGGGCCACAATCCCTTGGCCGCGTTGATGATCCTGGCGATGATCGCGCTGGTGGCGGGTCTTGGCCTCAGCGGGTACCTGCTGGAGGAGACGGACCGCTTCTGGGGCTCCGAGGCCGTGGAAGAGCTGCACGAAGCCTTGGCCGCCACGCTCCAGGTGCTGGTGGCGCTGCATGTCCTGGCCGCGATGTTTCACCAGTTCTGGCTGCGGGACGGTACGCTGATGAGCATGATCCACGGCCGGAAGAGACTGCGTGCGGATACTCTTGATTGAGGACGATCGCCCACTGGGCGCGGCCGCACGGACGGGCCTGATCGAGGCCGGCTTCACCGTCGACTGGCTGACCGACGGCGAGGCCGGCCTCGCTGCGTTGGCCGTCGGTGGCTTCGACGCGGTGGTGCTCGACATCGGCCTGCCCAAACGTTCGGGGCTGGAGCTGCTGCGCCTGCGCCGCCAGGCCGGGGACGAGACGCCGGTGTTGCTGCTGACCGCGCACGATGGCCTGGACGACCGTGTCCAGGGGTTGGACAGCGGGGCGGACGACTACCTGGTCAAACCGTTCGCCCTGGCTGAGCTGGCCGCCCGACTGCGCGCATTGACCCGTCGCGCGCGAGGGCGTGCCGAACCGATGCTGCACTGGCGCGCACTGACCCTGGACCCGGCCTCGCGCGAGGTGGCCTGGGGCGGTCGACCGGTGCGCCTGACACCGGCGGAGTACAAGCTGCTGCACCTGCTGTTGGCCGCTAGTGGACGGGTGCTCACGCGCGAGTCGCTGACGGACGCCTTGTACGGCTGGGACGAAGGGGCCGACAGCAACACTTTGGAGGTTCACGTACACCATCTGCGGCGCAAGATCGAAAGCGCCGTGGTGGAGACGGTCCGCGGTGTCGGTTACCGGTTGGGTGCCCCATGAGCGCGCCCGGCTCACTGTGGGCGCGATTACTGCTGCTGCTCGGCGGCAGCGCGCTGGCCGTGTGGCTGGTCATCGCAGTGCTCACCGTGATCATCGCCCAGGATGAAACCGAGGAGCTGTTCGATTCCCAGTTGGCCGCGGTGGCCACCGTGCTGCAACGCCTGCCCGATTTACCGCCGGCGGCCGGCTTCCCCGCACCGCTGAGCCTGACCGAACCTGATGAACTGCACGAGCGCCGGCAGTTGGCGTTCACGACCTATGACCGGGCCGGACGGCCGTGGATGCGGGCCAGCGGCCAGATACCCGTCTTGCCGTTGCCTGATCACCCGGGTTTCGTGACGGCCACGGTCGACGGCACACCGTGGCGCCTGCTGCGTCAGGATCTCGCCGACCGCATCCTGGTGGTCGGCGAGCAGCAGACCGTGCGGGGCTACCTCAGCGCCGAGCTTGTCGAGCATCTGATGTGGCCGGTGCTGATCGCCCTGGCCCTGATGGCACTGAGCCTGGCCTGGGGCCTGCGTGTGGGGCTGCGGCCATTGGGGCGCTTGGCCGTGGAGGTGAGTGCGCTCGAGCCCGGCCGTATGGATGCCGTCGCCGAGCCGCGCGAGCGCGAGCTGCGTCCGCTGGTGCGTGCCCTCAACGGTTTGCTCGGGCGTCTGATGGCAACACTGGAGCGCGAGCGCCGGTTCACTGCCGATGCCGCGCACGAGCTGCGCACACCGCTGGCCGCGGTGCGCTTGCACGCCGAGCTTGCCCGCGACAGCCGGGTGCCCGCCACCCGCCGCCAGGCCCTGGACGATTTGCTCTCGGGCATCGATCGCAGCAGCCGGTTGCTGGACCAGTTACTGACCCTGGCTCGGGTCGACCCCCTGTTGACGCCGGCGCGCAGCGAGCCGGTCGACCTGGCGCCGTTGGTCCATGGCGTCGTCGCCGAGCTCGGAGCCCTGTCGGCCGGCCGGGTTCGCATCATCGGCACGCAGACGCCGCCGTTTCGCGGGGACCCGCTGTTGCTGCGGGTGTTGATACGCAACCTGATCGACAACGCGCTGCGTTACACCATCGGTGCGGTGACGGTGGCCATGACCGCCGAGGGCCTGAGTGTCTGCGACACCGGCCCCGGCCTGCCCGAATCCGTCCGCACCCGCCTGGGCGAGCGATTCGTCCGCGGCGAAACCGGCGATGCGCAGGGCAGTGGGTTGGGCTTGTCCATCGTGTTGCGCATCGCACAGTTGCACGGGATTGACGTACAGATCGGCACCGAAGAGGGCGGCATGCGTGTGACGCTCACGCAGCCGCCGGTTGGGTAATAGATTCTGAGTCCCCGAATTAGGTCTATTGGCGTCGATTGAAACCAGTATTACTATTAGAGATTGGTTTTTTGCCCCGTTTGATGCTCTGGTCATATTTGCGCCATCGATGGCTCAATGATAATGGCGGTTAAATGAATTTTGCACACAGTGGGGCTGTGCCCGATATTGTATGGAGCGAGTTAATGGCGCTTGACATGTTTAAGGTGTAATGAAAGAGGCGTGCTTGCTTCGTTAACATCCAGTGTGTGATATTCCCCGTTCCATTGCGTACCCTGACAGCGCTATGCTATCCAATACCAATAAGTTGTCTGTCGGACAGTCAATCGGTGCGCTAGCATTTGCAAGATGAATTCGATCGAGCTTTATGCAGGTGCGCCGGGGCCGTTGCAAACGTTGGGGGCGATGTCACATGATGGCGATGGATTTGAGTGTAAGAGCCGTTGGGTTGCCGCCCTCCACCGAGCGTGCCCTGCGCGCAATGGTGTCGCTTCTGCGGTGCAGCCGTACATGGCACTACGCCGATGACGGCGGTGCCGACGTCTGGGTGGTGGATGCCGACCAACCCGGTTCCACCACACCATTGCCGCCCTCCGACGTCGGCCGCAAGGCACTGGTCGTGCCGTACGGCGATGCCGCCACGGACGCATCGGCCGATGCCGAGTTGGTGCTCCACAAGCCCCTGCAGTCGGCCGATCTTCGACGTGTTCTCGAGCATGCCGTGCAGTTGCTCGATGGGGGCAAGTCCGCGGCATCGGCCGGCGACAGAGACCCCAAGCGCTTTGCCCGCGTGCTGTTCGCCGCCTCACGGTGCAGGGCGGTGACGCCTGATGGGGCCGAGGTCTTCATCGAGCCGTCGCAACGCCGCTATTACGGTAACGGCGCGGCGTTTCTCAAGGCGGTGGCCGGCGGGTCGGGATTTACAGTATCGGCCATCGCCGAGCTCCCCGGCGGGCAGGCGCATGCGCTCGACCCCTTCATGTGGCGGTTCTCCCGCGTTCTCGAGCTGCCACCGTTGCCGGAATGGTTTGGGCCGGACAAGGCCGTTCGCCTGAGCCGCTGGCCCGATCTGGCCTCGCTGCCCCACACCCAAACCGATCTGCAGATGGCCGCCATACTCACCCGCCGTGCCGTGACCGCCGCAGAGCTGGGGCGGCTGGCCCATGTGAACGCCATCGAGGTGCGCCGTTTTCTGTCGGGCATGGCCGCGCTGACGCTGCTCTCGGTGGCCCCGTCGACGGCGGGCGACTTGCCACCGCATCGTCTGGAGACCGCGGCCCTGGGCGTGATCCGGCGTATCCGCGAGCGGTTGGGGTTGTAGGCGCTGCCCCCCATGTCGCAAATCAAGATCGTATTCACCGGTGCGCCCGGTGCGGGCAAGACGACGGCCATCGAAGCGCTGAGCGAGTACCCGCCCATCCGTACCGATGTGCCGACCACCGACGAGTTGAGCGAGGTCAAGGCGACCACCACCGTGGCCATGGACATGGGGGAGCTCACCCTCGGCGATGGCACCTTGCTGCGACTCTACGGGACGCCGGGCCAGCGCCGCTTCGAGTTCATGTGGCGCATTCTGGTCGAGGACGCGCTGGGGTTGATCATACTCATCGACAACCGCCGTCCGGATGCACTGAGCGACCTGGCGATGTACCTGGAGAACTTCCGCGACATCGTCGATGAGGGCGTGGTGGTCGTGGGCGTCACCGGCATGGACATCAATGCCACCCCGTCGCTGGAGGCCTATCACCGTGCGCTGGAGGCACAATCCCCGCCACTACCGCTGTTTCGCGTCGATGCCAGGAAGCCCGATGACGTGCGTTTGCTGGTGAATGTTCTATTGACCTGTATCGAAATGAACGCGGAGTGACCACGTCTATGTCCACACAAGCGGCTTTGCCCCAGCGGCTGGTCTTTGACGAGCCGCAACTCACCAAGGCGCGCGAACGGCTGGAGGCCGCCATGACCCGCGCCCCCGGGCTGTCGGGCCTGCTGGTGGCCACTGTGGACGGCAACATGGTGCTGTCCGCCGCCCAGACGCCGTTTGCCGATGCACGCATGGCGACGATGAGCAGCGCCCTGCTGGCCATCTGCGAAACCCTGGGGCGCGAGTCCGGGCAGAAAACCTGCCGCTTCGTCGTCCTGGAAAACGAACTCGGCCGCATCATTTCCTTGCGCATCAATTCCCGCTTGACGCTCACCGGATTGTCATCCAAACAAAGCAACCTCGGCCTGGTGCTCACCGCAGGCCAGGCCGCCGCGCGCGATTTGGCGGCCCTATTGGCTGTCTGATCCGGTGAGCTGGTAGATCTGAATCAAGTTGCCGCAGGTGTCGGCGAACACCGCAATGGTGACCGGGCCTGCGGCCGTCGGCTCAGTGGTGAACACCACGCCCTGCTTGCGCAGGCGGCGTTCATCAGCGTGATGCAGCCGGGGGTCAGGGCCGTCGGGAGCCGTC
>CBFGWV010000151.1:0-11868 GCA_965652545.1 uncultured Candidatus Competibacteraceae bacterium
CGGCGAAACCGAACCGGTACGGATCATGCCTCGTTGAGCATGATCCGCATGGGTGGCAGATGTCAGGAAAAACAAAAATCCGGGCCGGCTTTGGGGGGGCGTGGGCCGACCCGGAAATTACCTCTACAGCGAGCGTTCGCGGGCATAGCACGCGCTTGGGGATGAACCGGTCAACGCGGACGCAGGCATCGAGTCTTCAGCCAGGGCCTCGAACGCCAAGTCCTGTAACTCGTCCGGTAACTCGTCCAACCGCCTGTCTCCACAGAGAAACGCTTCCAGAAGCACCCGCTCCTGCGGGCTGAGATTGCTTCGCATGTGACCTCCATGTTGCGTTATCGTGGCCGAACATCTTGGCGCGGCCCGCCCTCCTGGCGCACCGCCCGCCAAATATGGAACACATGGCCGCGCGTAACAAGATGGCGGGCAAGGTTTTTTTCAATCGGTAGCGAAAAACCGATCAACGGTCGCGTATCGCCGGGGCGCCTAACCGGCGCGAGCCATTGAAGTGAGCCACCACCCCCCGCGAACCTAGGGCGGATAACCCGCTCGCACAGGACGCACCGAGGCCCGCCATTCGCCGAGCATGCGGCTCTGCTTCTGCCGATCGAGAAACACCAACAACCCGGGGCCGAGTTGCACCGGCCGCAAAGGGCCCTGGGCACGCCGCTGCCAGTCCACCCCCGAACCGGGAAGGTCCACATCGGGATGCAGTGCCGGTATCCCCGCGCGGGTGGTCAGCAAGGCCTGGCCATCGCGCGAGAACAGGAAATCGAGAAAACGCCGCGCCGCCGGCACATTGCCCGCCGTGCGCGGGATCATCGCAACGCGGGTGAGCACCAGCGTGTAATCCCCCGGTGCCACGATCGCCAGCGGAGCGCCGCCGGCGACGCGGGCCGCGGCATACGAACCCAGGACGTTATAGGCGACCACCAACTCCCCCGACTCGATGCCATCGAGCAAGTCCCCCGTGCAGCACACCAGCTCCACCTGTGCCCGCCCGAAGGCCTCGATGAGCCGCCCGTAGGTACTGGCGCGCAGGCTGTCCTGGCTCGCCATGAGATAACCGACGCCGCTCTCCTCGATATCATAGGTGCCGACCCGGCCGCGGAACCGCGCAGGATCTGCTCGCAGCATGGCGAGCAGATCGAAACGGGTGCGCGGCACCGCCTCGGCCGTCAACACCCGCGGATCGTAGGCGATGACCACCGGCTCGAACGAAAACCCGAACACCCGATCGCGCCACCGCGCCCAGGCGGGCAGCCAGTCTTCCGCCAGCCGCGGGTACGGCAGGGCGTACCCGTCGTTGGCGAGCTTGACCTGCAAATCCGCCGCCGAGCTGATCACGACATCCGGCACCGGTTGGCCAGCGTCGGCCGCCGCGCGGACGCGATGGTACAGCTCCAGCGTCGTGCGCTCGTCATAGCTCACCGCGGTTCCAGGCTGGACAGCCTGGAAGGCCTCGATGAGCGGTGCCATGGCCCACTCGTCCGTGGTGCCGGCAATCCACAGCGCATCGAAGCCAGGTCCTGGGGCGGGATACTCGTCGGCCCGGGCCGATAGCGCGGACAACAACAGCACCATCAGCAGCCATGGACGGCTCATCGGGCCTCCGGAAACAGCAGTTGGACGCAGGCACCGTCGTCACGCCGCAGGAAGGCGACCTCGGCACCGTGTTGTTCGGCCATGGCCGCGACGATTGCCAGCCCCAGGCCCGAGCCCGGTGCGCCGGCATCGTGGCCGCGCTCGAAACGCTGCATCAGCCGCGGCGCATCGTCCGGGTCGATGCCGCGCCCCTCGTCGCACACCGCACACAGGATGCCCTCGCCGCGGCGCTCGATGCAGACCGTTACCCGCCCATCCTCCGGGCCGTGCTGTAACGCGTTCTCCACCAAATTGCGCAGCGCCTCGCGGATCACCACCACATCGCCGTGGAGGGTCATCGATGTCTCCGGCAACCGCAAGCGGATCCGCCGATCGGCCCCCTGGGCGATGCTTGCGGCCTCGCGCACCGCCTGGCGGGCGGTCGCGCACAAATCCAAGGGCTCACGACGGTCGAGGTTGGCGCGGTGGGTCACCACGGCATGCGTCAGCAGCTGGCCGGTCAAGCGTCCGGCCAGTGCGGCATTGCGGTCGATTCGACGGACGATGCGGCGCAGCCGCTCGGGATCGTCCTCGTCCAGCGCCAGTGACGCCTGGGCGCGCAGGCTCGCCAGGGGGGTGCGCAACTGGTGGGCGGCATCGGCGATGAGGTGCTGCATCTGCGTGAGGTTGCGGTCAAGGCGACCCATGAATGCGTTGATGGCCTGCACGGTGGCATCGATCTCGCGGGGGGCGTTGACCGCCAGCGGCGTGAGTTCGTTGGGCTGGCGTTGGCCGAGCTCGCGCTCGACACGGGCCAGCGGGCTGAGACCGCGGCGGACGGACAACCACACCAGCACCACCACCAGCGCCATGAAGATCATGATCGGCAGCAAAGCGTTCAGCGCCAGATCGGTGGCCAGGGCCCGGCGCTCTGCCCGCGTCTGCCCCACCTGGACCCGCGCCCAGCCGTTGGCCTCCGGCTCGGCCAATAAGCGGCCCAAGGTGACGAAACGGACGGTTTCACCACGGTAATGCGCATCGAAGAAGCGAGGCTCCGCCTCCGGCGGTGCAGCCGGTATCGGCAGGTCCTCATACCCGGTCAAGGCCGAGCCGTCGGGCGCCCAGACACCGTAGAACACGCGGTCATCGCGAGCGAACGCCAGCATGTCCAGGGACGCGTAGGGCAGATCGACCTGCAACCGGCCATCGCTGACATACACCTGCTCGGCGATGGCCAGGGCGGAGGCGGCGAGAATCTGATCGAACGCTTTGTCCGCAGCCTGTTCGCCATAGCCACGCGCGGCCAGCACCAGCACCGCGGCGGCCACCGCGCACACCGCCCCCAGGCGCAGGATGAGCCGTCGCTGCAGGGACGGCCGCTGCGGCTCAGTCATCGACCACCAGCCGGTAACCCTCGCCACGCACGGTCAGGATGTGCACGCCGTTTTCGCCCAGGCGCTTGCGCAGACGGGCGATGTACACCTCGATGGCATTGAGCCCCGGCGCATCGTCCAGCCCGAACAGGCGGTCGACGAGCGCGGCCTTGGTACACAGCCGCCCCGGCACCGAGGCGAGAATCTCCAGCAGGCGCCGTTCGCGCAGCGGCAGGTCGACCTGCGTTCCGGCCAGCCACACCTCGCCGCTTACCGAGTCCAGCTCCAGCGGCCCGACACACTGGCGCGGCGCCTGCGCCTCCGGGGGACGGCGCAGCAGCGCGCGGCAACGCGCCTCCAGCTCGCGCATGTCGAAGGGTTTGACCAAATAGTCGTCGGCCCCCAGATCCAGCGCCCCAACGCGATCATCCACCTGCGCCCGCGCGGTCAGCATGAGCACCGGGACGGTGTCGCCGCGGGCGCGCAGACGCTTGAGCACCTCGAAGCCATCCAGACCCGGCAGGCTCACATCCAGCAGCACCAGATCGAAACGCTCCTGCTTGAGCCAGGCGTCGGCACGGGCGCCGTCGGTCACCCAGTCCACGGCCTGTCCGCTGCGTTTGAGGCGCAGGGCTACCGCCTCGCCCAGGTCTTCGGTGTCCTCGATCAGCAGTATTCGCATGGCGACAGGTTGATGACAGGTTGCACTGCTACTTTTTCGGTACGCCCCCGCACAGAACGGGGGCTCGCATTCAGGTGGAGACGAGACGATTCGCGCCGGACGCCGGTATTCACCGGCCACCGCAACCAACCCGCAAGCCTGCGGGCATCGTTCGATCGTGTCCCTCCATCGTGGTAACCATGAACCATTTATGGAGGTTTCACCATGCACCGATTCGTGCGTCGCGTCGTCCTGCTCGCCGGCGTTCTGGCCACCGCGCAAGCCATGGCCTTCGAACCCGGCAAAGTGGAATGCCTGGCACCGGCAGACCCCGGTGGCGGCTGGGACTTCACCTGCCGTTCGGTGGGCAAGATCCTGCATGAGCTCAAGCTCGTCCCCAACCCCGTGCAGACCACCAACATGGCCGGCGGCGGCGGTGGCGTGGCCTACGGCTATGTGGTCGGCAAGCGCAACGACGACCCCAACCTGATCGTCGCCGCGTCCACCGCCACCACCAGCCGCCTGGCACAGAACCAGTTCGCCGGCATGACCGAGGACCAGGTGCGCTGGGTCGGCGCCCTGGGTGCGGATTTCGGTGTCATCACCGTGGCCGCCGACTCGCCCCATCAGAGTCTCGGCGATCTGGTCGAGGCGTTGAAGGCCGAGCCCGGGTCGGTGCCCTTCGGCGGCGGCTCGGCCGTCGGCGGCTGGGACCACCTCAAGGTCCTGCTGCTGGCCAAGGAAGCCGGCATCACCGAGGTGCGCAAGATCAAGTACATCTCCTACAACAACGGCGGCGATGCCATCGTGCAGATGATCGGCGGCCATATCGGCGCGGCCACCGGCGACATCTCCGAGGTCAAGGGGCAACTGGACGCCGGCAACATCCGCGTGCTGGCGGTGCTGTCCGATGAGCGCCTGCCGGGCGAATTCGCCGACTACCCCACCGCCAAGGAGCAGGGCTTTGACGTGGTTGGCGCCAACTGGCGCGGGTTCTATGTCGGCGGCGACGTCCCCGATGATGCCTTCAACTATTGGTCCGACAGTCTCAAGACCTTGTACGCCTCGGACGAATGGGAAGCGGCCATGGTCGCCAACGGCCTGGCGCCGTTCTACCGCGGCGGCGAAGAGTTCCAGAAGTTCGTCGACGAGCAGATCGAAGACCTTCGCGAGCTGTCCCGCGAAATCGGTCTGATCCCGTGAAATCGTCCGTGAGCGACCGCATCACCGGTGTGGTGCTGTTGCTGCTGTCTGCAGGCTGCGGCCTGCAGGCACGCGGCTTCACCACCGGCTTCATCACCGACCCGCTGGGCCCCTCGGCCTTTCCGATGCTGCTGGCCGTGGTGCTGGGCGCGGCGGCCATCGCGATGATCGTCAAGCCCGATCCGGACCCCCAATGGGCCACCGGCAGTACCTTGCTGCACCAGGCGCTGACCCTGATCACGCTGGTGGCCTACGCCTTTCTGCTGGAACCCCTGGGCTTCCCGCTGGCCACCTTCCTGGCCATGGCGGTCATCGGCCGGCAGCTCGGTGCGCCCTGGGGCAAATCGATACTGATGGCGGCGATCTCCAGCATCAGCTTGTTTGTGCTGTTCGATGTGGTTCTGGATCTGCCGCTGCCCCTGGCACCGGACTTCGGAGGCTGACATGGAAACCCTCAACCTCTTGATGGGCGGGTTTGCGGTGGCATTCACGCCCACCAACCTCGCCCTGGCCGTCTTCGGGGCCTTCATCGGCACCCTGGTCGGCGCGTTGCCGGGCCTGGGGCCGGCCAACGGCGTGGCCATCCTGGTTCCGCTGGCCTTCACCATGGGCCTGCCGGCCGAGTCGGCGCTCATCCTCATGGCCAGTGTGTATTACGGGGCCATGTACGGTGGGCGCATCTCCAGCATCATGATGAACATCCCCGGCGACGAACCGGCGGTGATCACCACACTGGACGGCTACCCGATGGCCAAACAGGGCAAGGCCGAATCCGCCCTGGCCATCTCCGCGGTGGCCTCGTTCGTCGGCGCCACCCTGGCCACTATCGGCCTGATGATCTTCGCCCCCTTGCTGGCGGACTTTGCCATCCGCTTCGGGCCGGCGGAGTACTTCGCGCTCTATGTCCTGGCGTTCTCCATGTTGGCCAGCCTGTCCGGCGCCAATCCGATCAAGACCCTGATCGCGACCTGCATCGGCTTGATGCTCTCCACCGTCGGGTTGGACCACGGCAGCGCCGTACCGCGCTTCACCTTCGGCCATCTGGAGATGTACGAGGGCATCGACTTCATCGTGGCCATCGTTGGCCTGTTTGCCATCAGCGAGTTGCTGCTGTTCCTGGAGAACACCCATGCCGGCGAGAACGTGCGTGTAAGCGTCGGCAAAGTCTCGGCCAACCTGAAGGAGTCCCTGGCCACCGGCTGGGCCATGCTGCGCGGCAGCGTGGTGGGCTTCATTGCCGGGGTGCTGCCCGGTGCCGGTGCCTCGCTTGGGAGTTTTCTCTCGTATACCGTCGAGAAACGCTACTCCAACAAGGACGACACCTTCGGCAAGGGCGACCCGCGCGGCGTGGCCGCACCCGAGGCCGGCAACAACGCGGCCGCCGGCGGCGCCCTGGTCCCCATGCTCTCGCTGGGCGTACCCGGCAGCGGCACCACCGCCGTGCTGCTGGCGGTGCTGATCTCGATGAACATCACCCCCGGTCCGCTGCTGTTTGCGCAACGCCCGGACGTGGTGTGGGGTCTGATTGCCTCGCTGTACGTGGCCAACGTGGTGCTGTTGGTGCTCAACCTCCCCCTCGTCGGCATCTTCGTGCGGCTGCTTTCCGTGCCGGTCTGGATCCTCATGCCCATCGTGGCCATGGTGGCCTTCGTCGGCGTGTACTCCATCAGCCACAGCGTGTTCGACATCGTGCTGATGGTGGCCTTTGGCCTGATCGGCTACCTGTTGCGAAAGATGGACATCTCGCTGGTGCCGATCATCCTCGGGTTGCTGCTGGGGTCGGACATGGAGACCAACCTGCGACGGGCTTTGAACCTCTCCGACGGCGATGTCACCGCATTGTTCGCCAGCCCGCTGTCGATCAGCCTGTGGGTCCTGGCCATCGCCGGCTTGGTCCTGCCGTTCGTGTTCGGGCGCAAGAAGCTGAAGTATCGACCCAAAGAAGAGGCCGTTCCTGATTGACGGACCGGGCGGCGGTCGGCGAGATGCCCACCCGGCGACGGAAGGCGCGGGCGAAGGCGCTCATGTTCTCATAGTCGAGACGCTGCGCGATCTCGTGAACGGGCAGGGAAGTCCCGCGCAGCATCGCCACCGCATAGCGCATGCGGATCTGGTCGATCAGTTCGCGATAGTCGCTGCCTTGCTCGTGTAGCCAGCGGCGCAGCGTGCGCACCGACACGCCGCAGTCATGAGCGATCGCCGCCTGGTCGATGGCCTCGAAGCCGATGCGACGCAGGATGCTCAGGCGAACCCGGTCGGCAATGCCCACCGGTTCGCCCGCACCGGCAGCCAGTACGCCATTGCCTTGGCATCCGAGCGGTGGCGCGCAGTCGACACGACGCTCGAGCAGCATCGCCGGCAAGGCCAGCGTGTTGGTGCATTGGCAGTACACGCAGGTGGTGCAGACCAGCGCGTCCAAACGGCCGCCGGCGGTCTGGGCGTCGTGCTCGAAGCGCACGCCACTCAGGGGTACATCGCGACCCAGCGCGAAGCGGACCACTCCAGCCACGAAACCCAGCGTGAACTCCGCATCGCGGCAGCGCGGCCAGATCGAGGGGTCGAGCACCCGGTAGGCGAACACGGCGATGCCGCGTTCGACCTCGAAGCGGACGTCGGTTTCGGTCTGGATGCCACGCAGGCCGTCGGCCAGCCGGCGCAGCACCTCGCCCAGGGTGGCGCCCTCGGCAGCGTGTGGGAACTGTGTGTGCAGCAGCATCGGCGCGTGGCGAAATCCGAATCGCCAGACGAAGAAGCGGTCACCCGCCACCCGGCCCACGGTTTCGAGAAAATCGACGAAACGCCGCAATTCCAATGCACCTGGCAGCGGTTGGCCGACCAGCGGGCACTGGCCCGCCAGTCGGACCATGTCCAGCCCGCTGTCAGCCAGCCCGCCGACGATCACCGGTAGAACGCCGGGGGCGATCGTCGGGTTGGCCGGTGGGCGCGGCATCCTGCCTTACTCCGCCGGCAGGCGCAGACCGGCCGCCGGATTGTGCGGGAAGAAATTGAACGGCCGCAGGATGATGCCTTTCCACATCGTTGACATCACCGGCCAGTCCTCCGTGTGCGGGATGTGGTGAAAACCCATGGTGTACCAGGTGACGATGTCGGTATCGACCAGCGGACGATCCTGCTGCACCCAGGACGGCAGGCTGTCCGAGCCGTCGCTGGCGAAAGCGTATTTGCCGCCGGCATAGCGTTCGTCACGCGCGTACGGCGTGTTCCAGAACGTATAGTCGATATAGCCGTTGCGCATCGCCGGCGGGTCGTTGGCCACATCCAGCGGGCTGTAGGCCACCGAGTTGTTGGGCACGATCATGTAGCCGGGGTGGTGGCCCAAGGGTCCTTCCTCGGCCATATTCATCACGTGGTACATCGCCGGGGTTTCCGGATTGACGCGGAAACGCCCATGCAGCTCCGAGGGCACATGCTCGGTCTGCGTGACCCAGAACGAGCGCCGCAGCGCACCGTCCTCCGGGGTACCGGGGACCAGCGCGGTGCGCATGAACATGTTCTCCCGCCCGTCGATATCGAAATCCAGGCGGAAGTTGAAGAAATGATCATGGTTGGGCGCCACCAGGTTAGGCGCGATCAAGGTCCCGTAACGGGTGTCTTCGGCGGCCGTGGCATCATGCATCGACGTCGTGGCCACGCCCTTGACCGCATCCAGCCCGGTCGAACCGACCATGATGTCCAGACGCCCGTTCTGGTGGAACACATAGTCGATGAGATAGTCGTAGTTGCCCACCTCCGAGGCCGACCGCACGATCAGTTGCGTATCCGGCCGCCCTTCGGCAGGCACGAAGGCATCGGGCGTCTGCGCGAACACCTCGAAATGGCGCCAGGCCGGATCGCCGATACTGCGCTCGAACACACAGATTGCATCGGGAATCTCCAGCGGCTGACCGTCATCCTGATGCAACACCGCCGGCAGGAAGTGTGCATGCGCCGGGCAGTCCACCCCCGCGCGCAGTGGCGAGAGGAACAGGCCGAAACCATACTCGCCGCTGTCCATATAGGTGCGCCAATACCAGCCGGCGCTCGGATCCATATAGGGAACGAACACCTCTGAGAGGTGCGCCTGGTAGAGCACCGAACGCCAGCGCTCGCCGTCCTTCACCTCGATGTTCGAGAGCACAACACCCGGACGCTTGTCGGTGCGGTAGCGGAAACGCCACATGTCCCAGGCGATGGCACTGCCTTCCACGGTGAAGTTCGCCCCATGCGGCTGGCTCAGCCTCACCGGGTTGGAGGGCGGACGTAGGCCATCGCCACGCCCGGCGAGCTCATCCTCCGTATACCCCCAAGCGTCCTGCGGGACCGGCACCACACCCTCATCGATCACCTCCATGACCGATTGCGCCGCCAGGTCCACCACCGCAAACAGCCCCTCGATGGGTTTGGCGTAGAAATTCGACCCGGTCGGGTTTACATAGCAGGGCACCTTCATGATCCGACGCCCCTGCTCGTTCTCCGTGAAGAAGTTCCCCGCAGTCAATGGCAGACAGAACACCTCCTGCGGTGTCAGATCACGCTTAGCCAAAGCGGTAATGAACGCCTCGTCGGTCAATGCCATCTCCATCGCCCCGAGGAACTCCTCAAGCAGAACCATCGGCTGACCGCCCATCGGCTCGAACGACACCACCTCTTCGGCGGCGATATCCACCACCGCCTCGAACACCCCCTCGTCGGTTCGCAGATGCACCGTCGCCTGGCGCGGCATCGGATCGCCCGCCGACCAGCCCAGAACCGTGGACTTATCCGGTTCAAGCAGCTCGATCAGCGCATAGCGGCTGTCCTCATCCGCCCGCCCGGCCGTCTTCAGGATCGAAACCGTCGCGGTGATCTCCTCCGGCGAGAGCCCATCCAGCGGGTGATCCGCCGCCAACGCGACGAGGGGGCAGGCGAGAGCGCCCACCAAGGGCAGGCACAGGCGGGTAGAACGGTGCGTCATGGCTTCCTCCAAACAGTGGTGACACTGTCCGTCCCGCGTTCGTGGACGCGGGTATCGGTATAGGGAGTAAGCGTAGCCCCGGGGCGGACAGGGGATTGTGCATTTCCGGCCATCCACTGGTTCCCTTAGGCGAGCCCCCCGCTGCCGGCCGGCAGCACGGTGCGTATCGACCGCCGCCAGACAGACCAAAGACCTGGACCTCATCGACATGTACGCAGGGCGCGGTAACAATGCGCAAACGCACTATCGGCGCGAGTACAGGCAGGAGGTGGACCGCATGATTGATTTCTCAGCATGGGTGCCTTGGATCTGTCAATGAATCCTTTCTTGAGCCCGCACTGCCTGTGACGGTGCAGATCGTAGAAGTCCTTCGGCGTGCCGAGCAGGGCGCAACCCGCCCGTTCATCTGCCGGGGTGACGATGGTGAAATCTATTTCGTGAAAGGTTGCGGTGCTGGGCGACGCAGTCAGATATGTGAGTGGGTCGTCAGCAGTTTGGCGAAGACTTTTGGGCTTCCCGTCGCACCATTCAACTTGGTCGAGGTACCGGAAGAGATCCTGGCGCTTGACGCCGGTATTGGAGTCGCCCAGTTGGGCGCCGGTCCCGCATTTGGTTCCCGGCAATGCCATATTGCCGAGCTGACGGTGGCTATGATCGCTGACATACCTTCGCAAACCCAGCAGGATGTGCTTGTGTTCGACTGGTGGGTTCGCAACGGTGACCGGACGCTGACCGAAAAAGGGGGAAATCCGAACCTGTTCTGGGAACCAGAGCGTAGAGCATTGATCGTGCTGGATCATAATCAGTCGTTCGACTACACCCAAAGCAGAGTAGACCTGTCACAGCATCATGCGTTTGCGGGACAGCGAAACGCCGTCTTTGGCGACCTCTACCTACCCGAGCAGTACCAGCGGCGATTTCAGCGCACCCTGGAGGCTTGGCCGTCCATCTGTACCGAGGTCCCGGCCGAGTGGCTGTTCGTGGACCCGGAGGCTACGGTAGCTGTAGATTTTGATTTCACCATCGCTTACGAGACCCTTAAGGACTTCGAGCGGGACGACTTCTGGATTTGGCCATGAGCGCTATACCCTGCCAATACGCGATTATCCGCTTCAGCCCGTTCGTTGAAACTGGGGAGTTTGCCAATGTCGGCATCCTTCTGGTGGCAGCCAAACCACCGTATTTCGGTTTCAAGCTGAAGGATCGTCGCTATGCCCGGATCACCCAGTTCTTTGATGACGTGCAGCCGCGCTTCTATCTGGGCGCCCTGGCAGCGCTGCGCAACGAGCTCAACAGGGTTCGGGAGCAGTTCGCCGAGAACCGCTTCCATGCAACACAGACAACGGTTGCCGCAACATCGGTGCAGGAAGTTTTCGCAGAAATCATCCGCCCTCGGGAAGCCGTCATCCGCTTCAGCGCACCACGCATCGTGCTGGCAGACAACCCTGCGAACCAGTTGGAAACCCTTTTTGACCACTATGTAGAACGGAATTTCGTGCGCAAGGAGTATCCCGAGCAAGCCCTGGACCAGGGGTTGCGTCATTGGCTGCAAAAGGTGCAAATCGCCGATCGCTTCACCGAGGGCAAGATCGGTGACAAGCAATACCAGGCGACTTTCCCGTTCATCGCACACGAGCGGCAGCGCCCGACCAAAGTCATCAAACCACTGCATCTTGCCCAAGATCAGTCGAGCAAGATCATTGAGCATGCGGGCACATGGGTGTTCCGTCTCAGCGAGTTGAAAAAACGTGGCGTCCTTCCGAGAAAGGTATTGTTCGCTGTGGATGGGCCAGACGCCGACGGTGACCGGACCGACGCATACCTGCACGCGACCCAAATGCTCGAGGAGACCGGTATAACCGTTGTCCCCTACGATGCGCGAAACGAGATCATGGATTTCGCGCTCACCGCATAGTCGTACTCGGTAGCAGGCTGTTGGTCATCCCAGGGGAGGGCAACCCATCGACTCGGATCCGCCACCGCAATAGCCCATGGAGGCGCGGTCCCCCGGGGACCGACCGCCGCAGCAAGGAAGCAGCCGTCGAGCGCACCCCGAAGTGTTAACAACGCGTGGTGGCGCGGGGGGCGCCCCACCC
>CBFGWV010000152.1:0-11824 GCA_965652545.1 uncultured Candidatus Competibacteraceae bacterium
ATGGAGCGGCGGCAGATCAAATGCTGGGCCAGTTCGAGCGTCGGCGTCATGGGGTGAGATCACGGTGTTGGGAGTTCGAGCGCGGCAGTATAACCGTTCGCTGACGTTGATCGGGCCGCATCAGTCCAGTGGCTTTGACAGTAACGGCAAAATATATGACAGATAGCGCAAAATATTACGCCGCACTCCCGCGCATCCTGGCTTTTGTATTTGCGGGTTCGGAGACGGACTGACCGGCCTTTGATTGTCTGGCTCGTTACCGTCTGGCAAGGAGCTGCGTCATGCAACGAATTCTGGCTGTTGGGATCAGCGAGCGTCTGGGACTGCCATTGCAGCGCCTGATTCCCGACATGCCCGATGACCTGAGCGTTTTCGAAACCGCCAATCTGGAGCGCGCCTTGGAGGTGTTGGAGGCGGGCGCGACGTTTCAGTCGATCGTCGTCTGCATCAGCTCGTATGACTTCCGGGAACTGGCCAACGCGCGGCAATTGAGGGAACGCCATAGCGACATCATGATCCTGGCGCTGATCGACGTGGATGGGGACCTTACCCTGGCCCGCTCGACTCTGCGACGCCTGCTGGTGGCCTCCTGTGTCCCCTCCGCGCCGGGCGAGGTCCCCGGCAATGAACTCCCGCCGCGCGCCAATGGCGAGGCGACCAACGCGCTTACCGCGCGGCAAATGGATGTGCTGAATCTCCTGAAAGACGGCAAATCAAACAAAGAGATCGCGCTCACGCTCAGTTTGGCCGAGGACACTGTCAAAGTGCATTGCGCGGCCATCTTCCGCAAGCTGGGCGTGACAAATCGGACCCAGGCCGCAATAGCGGCCGAGCGTATCGATGGCCTTCGCGGACGCGCCGAATCGCTCTGACTGAAAGCTCCTCGGACTCGAGCGGCGCAAGACGCACCGCCGGATTGGACAGCCCTCGCCCGACTCTGGAGACTACCGGTTCCCCCATCGACTGGAGAGCCGTATGCCGCTGCTTGCACTGGAGGCCATCCAGGCCGCCGCCCGGACCATCGAAGGGCGGGTGATCCGCACGCCGACGGTGTCCGCTCGCCGCTTGTCCGAGTCCCTGGGCGGACCGACGATGCTCAAGCTGGAGATGATGCAGCTGGCCGGCTGCTTCAAACCGCGTGGCATCACGAACAAACTCCTGTCCATGAGCGAGGCCGAGCGGGCTCAGGGGCTGCTCACGGTCAGTGGCGGCAATCACGGTATGGCCTTATCGACCATCGCCCGTGACATGGGGTTGGCGTGCACGATCTTCATGCCCAAGACCGCCCCGGCCAGTTCGGTGGCGCGGATTCGCGCCAATGGTGCCGATGTGCGCCTGACCGAGGACGTCGCCCAGGCGTTCGAACAGGCCGAGGTCTGCAAGCAGGAAGGACGTATCTATATTCATTCCTTTGACGATCCGTTGATCATGGCCGGCCACGGCACGGTCGGTCTGGAGTTCATCGCCGATGCGCCGGCACTCACCGACGTACTGGTGAGTATCGGCGGTGGCGCGTTGATCGGCGGTGTGGCCTCGGCACTCAAGGCACTGAAGCCGGGTATTCGTGTCTGGGGGGTGGAGACTGACGGCGCCGATGCCATGAGCCGTGCGTTGGCCGCGGGGCATCCGGTGCCGATGACGGTCACGTCGATTTCCTCGACACTCGGTGCACCGTTCGTCACCGCGCGCACGCTGGCGCATACACAGGCCCGTGTGGACGAGGTCATGCGGGTGTCGGATGCCGATGCGGTGGCCGGTGTGCTGCAACTGGCCGAGGATGCCAAAGTGTGGGTAGAGCCGGCGGCCGGTTGCCTGGTGCCGGCGGCGCGGCGCGTGCGCGAACGGGTGGGGCCGGACGCGGTGCTGGGTTTGGTGTTGTGCGGGGGAAACGTCAGTTGGGAGGATGTCAGCGGGTGGGTGCACCGGTTCGGTATCCGTGCGGGTGCCTAGTATGGCGGTGGCTGGCAGTGCTCGGAGTCCTGGCTCTGGCCGGGTGTTCCGGGGTGCCGATGATCGTCGATCGAGGCCCGGCGAGTTCGCCACCGGCGACTGTGCATGTGGTCAGCCACGGTTGGCATACGGGCGTGGTGGTGCCGGCCGAGCCGTTGCGCGAGCACCTGCCGGTTTTGCGGTCGCGGTTTCCGACGGTGCGCTGGCTGGAGGTGGGCTGGGGGGATGCGGCCTTTTATCAAGCCGATGAGATCACCGCGGGCATCGTCGTGCGTGCGGTGTTCTGGCCGACGCCGACGGTGGTTCATGTGGTGGGCTTGCACGGGTCGCCACAGGTGGAGTTTCCCCATAGCGAGGTGCGTTCGGTGGACCTGGGGCCGGGCGATCTGGCGCGCTTGAACCGCTTTCTCGTCGCCAGTTTCGATACGGCTACCGGTGACGATGCCGAGCCGCTGGGCTTCGGCCTGTACGGCGACAGCGAGTTTTTCACCGGGGCCGGGACGTATTTTGCATTCAATACCTGCAATAAATGGACGGCCAAGGCGCTGGCCAGCGGCGGGTTGGATGTGGATACGCGTTTTGGACTGACCGCCGGGCAGATGATGGCCGAGTTGGGGCGGCTGGAGCGGGGTGGGGCGGTGGAGCTGCCGGTGTTGCCTGATCGCTAGCGGCCCTGCGTCACCACCCATGCCCGAACCCAGGCACCCGTAGGAGCGCACCCCTGTGCGCGATCGGCCGGGTTGGTGCCGAACCTTCGGGCGCGGCGGTGCATCGGGCAATCGCCCTGAGGGCAGGGCTCCTACGGGTGCCTGGGTTCCACGGCTGGTGCTGGGGCCTGGCGCCGGTATTCACAACCCGAGCCGAGGCACCTGTACCACCAAAGACCAAAACAAAAACGGCGCCCTTATGGGCGCCGTCGGGTTCGCAACTGCGGCTGTCCCTAGTCGGGGATGGCCAGGGTCTGGCCGTCGAAGGTGATCAACTGCCCCGGTGCCGGGTTGCCGGCGATGGCCGGTACGTTGGCGGTGGTCAGGGCGGGGGCGCCCTCGCCGCGTGGTGTCGTGGGCACCACCTGGCTCGGGGGCAGCGGTGCGCCCTCGGTCAGGTTGGCGTACACCAGGTCCAATGCCTCCAGGAAGTAATAGTGCAAGGGCACGTAGCGTTCGGCGAAGCCTGGCAGGCCGTTGAGCGCATCCAGGTGCTGGGCGTGGGGCACTTCGTAGTAGCGGGTGTTGGTCTGCCCGGCCAACTGACTCAGTGCGTAGTACGGCCGCGAGTGATGGTTGATCGGCAAAATGGCGTCATCCCGGCCGGTCACGAACACCACCGGTTTGCCACGCAGCGCGGCATCGGCCCGTACCTCGGCCACACCCGCCTGGATGCGCGGCTGCGGCATTTCCTGACGCAGGCACAGGAAGCGGTGGAAGCTCATGTCCGCACGCCCGGTCTCGGTGGATACCGATTGCAGGTAGCCGGTGGGGCCGCCGGCAGCCTCGTCATTGATGATGCCGATGGCACTGGTGGGCGGTATGCCGTTGCTGACCGCGAACAAGCCGGCCGCTGCGGCACCGGGCACAGGGATGACCGCGCCGGTGGCGTCGACGCCGCCGTAACCGAAGCCGCACAAGCGCTCGCTGACCCGGTACTTGCCATATTGATTGGCGTACAGCACCGCGATGCTTTGCGGCACCTGCAAGGCCACGTGCGAGGGCTGGAGGATGTTCTGCTCGGGTACGAAGCCATAGCCGTTGATAAAGGCTTGGGACTCCTCGGCCTGTTCATCCACCGTGTTGGTTTCCAGCAGACCGGCCTCGCGCAGCGCGCCGCAGCGCTCCGCACCCAGGGCGGGTGGGATGGTGTTCAGCGGTGCGCCGGCATTGGACGGTGCCAGGCTGGCGCAGGGCTGATACACCGCGAGCACGGTGTAATAGTCGATCAGGCTGCGGCTGTGGATGTTTTCATCGATGCCGGCCTCATCGCCCTGGCGGATCACGAACGGCACCCCAGGCTGGGGCTGGACGTTGGGTTCGGACACGGCCACGCCGTCGATCAGCCCGCCGCTGTCCTGCTCCAGTGCGCGCAGCGAGGCGCCGCCGCCGTTGGAGACGCTGGAGCCGATCACCAGCGTATTCTCCGGGGTGAAGATCACACCCATGCCCTCGTCCATGACCGGGCCGAGCTGTTCGTTGATGGCGAACAGTGCGAACTCCACCGACCAGAGCACGAAGGTTCCCCAGTGGGCTTCCATGTTCTGTTGCGAGTGCGCGTGCTTGACCGCCCAGTGGTTGGGGTATTGCGCCTTGAAGGCATCCAGCGCGGCCGGGTCGTCCGCGGCGCTGAAGCCGGTCAGAGTGCTGCCGTTGGCGACACGGCGTCCGCGCAGGTCGTAGACAGTGTCCGCATCCAGGTCATGGAAGCCGGTGCCGGAGCCTTTGTCGGTGTAGGCCACCGCGCAGCCCATTTGCAGGCCCCATTCGCCGGCCGTGCCGATGGCACCGTAGATACCGCGCGAACCCGACGAGGGCGCGGTGACGATGCACGGGCGGTTGGGGTCGAAGCTGTCGGGGATCTGCACCATCAGCGCGACATTGAACTGGCCGCTGCCATCATCGGCGTAGGCCAGGTACTCGCTGCCGGCCACCCGGCCGTCGTTGGGGCGCAACTCGCCGTTGCGGCCGATGTGCGGCCCGTACAAGCGGCCGAAGCCACCACCGCTGCTGACGTCCTGGAGGGCGCGGTAGTTGGTGTGTATGGCCGTGCGCCGCAGCTCCGTCGCGGTCGGGTTGAGCGGGTCGGCATAGGCCGGGGCGGTCGCCGTGGCGATACCGCTGGCGCCCAGGCCGGCGGTGAGCAAGTCGTCGGACGAGCCGTCGTAATAGGCGACACTGACATCGCCGATGATGAAACTGGGCAGGACGTTCAGCGGGTAGGTCGGACCGGGGTCATCGGAGCTGCTGCCGCCGCAGGCGGCGAGGGCGAGCGTCAACAAGGAAACAGGGACGGCGTAGTGCCGGCAGGCCATTGCCATGAAGGGTGTCCTCCTTATCGGGTTATTGGAGTGTGGCACAGGGAATGAGCATAGGACGTGCCAGCGGCTGATGACGCCAAGAATGCGCATTAACAGTGGCTGATGATGCGGATGCACTGCACCGACGGCGTCCGAGGTGTCCGTATTCCCGGACAGCGGTGGACATTCGCGCCTGCCTGATCAGGTGCGGCCGTGCCATGCCGTCAGCAGCAGGGACACGGGTTTGCCGGTGTCCGGGTGCAGTGGCTCGCGCAACGCATGCACGCTCAGACCGGCGTCGTCCACCAACCGCACCCAGCTCTCCAGTGTGCGGAAGTACCAGGGTGCCGGCTCGCCGAAGTCACCTGGAATACCGGCCCAGGAGCCTTCGCGCCAGCCGTCCGCATACGGCGCATCGCCACATGCCATGAGTGGATGCAAGGTCTGGATGATCAGCACGCCGCCGGGTTCCAGCAGCCTGCCGCAGGCGCGCACCACCGCGTCGGTGGCCTGTTGGCCCAGCAAGGAGAAATTGCACACCGCCGCATCGAATCGCGAGCCCAAGGTATCCAGCGCGGTGTAGTCCAGTACCCGGAAGTCCCCGCCGCCACCTGCGCGGGCCTGTTCGACGAGCGCAGGGACCGCGTCGATACCGGTGACCGTCATCCCTCGTGTGGCCAGTGCCCGTGCCAGCCAGCCCTCGCCGCAGCCGACATCGAGCACCGTGTGCGGCCGCTGTGCGCTCACCGCGTCGATGATGGCCCGGTCGGTGACCTGGCGCCGGCTGGCGATGCGGCCTGCGCGAACCGCATCGGTCCAGGGGGCGGCGTTCGCCCGCCAAGCCTCGAGAATCCGCGCATCGTCCATGGCCGGGCGCTCAGCGCTTGCGCGCCGACCAGCGTTCGATCCAGGCGGGGACCGCATCGTCGGCCATGGGGCGGGCGATGACACCGCCCAAGGCCAGGTCACAGCCGATCTTCCACAGCAAGGCGAAGGTCGGCTTATCCTCCACACCTTCGGCCAGGGTAGTGAGGTTGAGTGTCTTCGCCAACTCGATCACCGACTGGATGACGGCGTAGGTGCCCGACGAGGCGGTCATCTCCTGAACGAAGCCCTTGCCGATGCGTACTTGTGAGAACGGCAGCCGCGAGAGCTCA
Organism: uncultured Candidatus Competibacteraceae bacterium; assembly: GCA_965652545.1. Lineage (GTDB taxonomy): Bacteria > Pseudomonadota > Gammaproteobacteria > Competibacterales > Competibacteraceae > CBFGWV01. The sequence goes on from CBFGWV010000152.1 coordinate 6,115, forward strand.
CGCAGCGAGGCGTGGCCGGTGCCGAAATCGTCGATAGCCAGTTGAAAGCCTTTGACCCGCAGGCGGGTGAGGGTGTCCAGGGCGTCGGTGGAGTGTTGGGCCTCGATGCTGTCGCTGATATTGAGCACCACCGACGAGGGCGCGATCTTGCGTCCGCGGCAACTGGTGGCCAGGTCGTCGGCAAACGCGCCGCGCTCCAGGCTGCGTGCGGAGATGCCGATACCCAGGGTGAGGTCTTTTCCCGCCGCGAAGCGGCTAAAGCCCTCCAGCGCCTCACGCACCGTCAGCGTGGTGAGCTCTTCCAGCAGCGGCAGCCGCGCGGCCGAGGGTAGAAAGCGCTCCGGCGGCAGCATGCCGAGCAAGGGGTGGTCCCAGTGCAGCATCGCATCGAACCCGACCAGTGCACGGGTGGCCAGGGCGATACGGGGTTGATACTTGAGCTTCAGCTCGTGCTGCGCCAGGGCATTGGCGAGGCTGGTTTCTTCGGCAACGAATTCCTCGACGGCGGGCTGAGCGGTGTCATGCGCGGGCGATTCGCTGGTCAACAGGGCACTGAGCGTGGCCATGGTGAACGGTTTGGGCAGCACGCCGAGGATTCGCAGACCCCGCGCCGCCCCTGCGCGGCTGGCTGAGTCCAAGACCTGCCGTCCCATGCCGCTGGTGACGATGACTTGTGCCTGTGAGCCGCCCACCGACAGTAGTTGCAGCACCTCGACCCCATCCAGCCCCGGCATGGCCAAGTCGACCACGATGTGGGTGGGCGACCAGGCACGGTTGGTGGCGAAGAAGTCGTGCGCGTGTTCGGACGTCTTCACCTCGAAGCCCAAGCGTTCGGCCATGTGGGCCAGTGTCTGGGCCACGGCCAGGTCGTCTTCCAGGATCAGCAGCCGTTTTGTGGGTTTGGACATCCGGGCGATTCTCCATGGGCGTCGGTGTTGTCGTTATGGCGCGCAGGTGATCGGCCCCCCGCCCGCTTTTTTTGTACAGGAATCATAGGCCAGCGTCGCGATCAATTCGGCATTGCCGCGTTGCATGTTACGGACGCTCAAGTTCGACAGGCTCCCAGGCATTCGGCCAGGCGCCGAATCGCACCGTCGATCGCCTCCACGGCAATGGTGCCGTAGCTCATCGCAATGCCGTTCACGCTGGTTGGATCGTCGGCATAGCGGCTGAGCGTCTCCAGACCGATGCCGGCCGCCGCCGCGCCCGCTGCCAGCCTGTCGGCATCGTGCGAGTCCAGCCGAGCGGCCAGGTGCAGGCCGGCAAGGCCGGGGATCGGCTTGATTCGATTCCCGGCGTAGCGCTCCAAGGCCGCCAGCAAGGCCCGGCGCCGTTGCTCGTAGACACTGCGCATCTTGCGCACGTGCCGCGCCAGGTGGCCTTCGGCGATGAAGGCCGCCAACGTCTCCTGCGCCAGGATAGGCACATGCCAGTCCATTAGCTGTCTGGCGCTCAGCAAGGCCGGCCGCGCCCAGGGCGGCGCGACGACGAAGCCGATGCGCAAGGCGGGGAACAGGCTCTTGGAGAAGGTGCCGACATAGAACACCGAGCCGGCACGGTCCAGCGTCTGCAAGGCATCCAGCGGTCGGCCGCCGAAGCGGAACTCGCCGTCGTAATCGTCCTCGATCACCACCGCGTTGCGGGCGCGGGCCACCGCCAGCAGGGCGCTGCGGCGCGCCGCCGACAGTGCGACGCCCGTGGGGTACTGGTGCGACGGCGTCACGCAGACAACGTCCACATCGGCCGGCAAGCGATCCACCCGCAAACCTTCGCTGTCCACCGGCACCGGGACGATACGCGCCCCGCAGGCGGCGAAGGCCATACGCAGCGGCGGGTAACCGGGGTCTTCCGTCGCGACGACCGTGCGCCCGGCGGTGACCAGAACCCGTGCCAGCAGATCGAAGGCTTGCTGCGCACCGGCGGTGACGATGATGTCATCCGGCTCGCAGGCCACCGCCCGCGCAAAGGCCACGTGGCCGGCGATGGCCGTGCGCAGGGCCGGCTGTCCGGCGGCCGGCCCATAGATGGCCGGCTGGCGGGCCAGCTCGCGCACGGCGCGGACCGACAGGCGACGCCAACACTGGGCATCGAAATGGGCGAGCTCCGGCAGGCCCAAACGCAGATCATACTGAAACGACAGGCCCGGACTGGTGGCGAGCAGGGCGGGCTGTTCGCGCCAGAACGCGTTGAGGCGCGAATCCGGCGTCAATGCCCGCGGCGCTGCCTGGCGAGGGCGCGGCACATTGGCCGCGACAAAGGTCCCGCTGCCGGTGCGCGCTTCCAGGTAACCCTCGCCGAGCAGCAGATCATAGGCGGCGATCGCGGTATTTCGCGAAACCCCGAGTCTTTGCGCCAGGGTGCGCGTGGACGGCAGGCGCAGGCCAGACGCCAGCCGGCCATCGAGCACCGCTGCCTTCAACTGCGCGTGCAGTGCTTGCAGGATGTGGCGCGAGCCGCGTCGGGGCAGGGCAATGTCCAGCTCGAATAGTGGCTCCATAACCGCATCCATTCATGGGCCTCTGGAAGATCCACAGTTAAGCGCAACTTGGCAGTATCCACCAGCGCGCCGGCGGCTTGATGCAGATCAGCGTCGATGAGCGGGCCGTACCTCAAGCTACCATCAATACCAAGGGCATCATCCGAATTGCCCGTGTTCGCTCAGCACGTTGCTATGCACGATACATTTGTGGGTCTGCCGCAGGGGAGGGCGGGGCTTCCGGAGCCCGGCGCGGCGTTGTTGGTCCAGCCCTTGCCCGGTATTGGCGACATGATCTGGCACTTGCCGGCCATTCAGTGTCTGGCCGCGAGGACGGGCAGGCCGGTGTGGGTGCTGACCAAGCGCCGATCGGCCGCACAGGAGCTGTTGCGAACCGAGCCGGCGGTCGCCGGTGTGATCTGGCTGGCGCGCAATCCCGGGCAGCACGATGGCGTGCTCGGGCTTTGGCGGCTGGCGCAGACCCTGCGCCAGGGCCGCTTCGCCAGCGCCTGGGTACTGCACGGGTCGGGACGCTACGCCCTGGCCGCTGCACTGGCGGGTATTGGGCAGCGGTATGGCTACGGCGGCGCCGGTGCGCGCTGGCTCACACACCCTTCGCCGCTGACAGCCGAGGACTGTCGTCTCCACCCGGTAGACAAAGCGGCCATGTTCTTTCAACGGCTTGGCCTGGGGCCGATCGCCGCCGAGCCGCGGTTGTCGGTCTCGGACATCGCGCGGGCTCGTGTCGTCGCCCGACTGGGCGCGCGGCGAGGGCGGCTGGTGCTTGGGATCGGGTCCAGCGATCCGCGTAAACAGTGGGGCGATGAGCGTTTCACGGCACTCATCGGCCGTCTGGATCCAGCGGCGTTCCGCCAGATCGTCGTGGTCGGTGGACCGGCGGAGCGCGAGATGGCTGTACGGATCGCCGCCAACGCCTCGAGAGCGGTCGTCAATGCCATCGGCTGGCCGCTGGACGACGTCGCTGCTGTGCTCGCGGGTGCCGATGTGTACATCGGCAACGACACCGGCGTGCTCAACATGGCCGCAGCGGTCGGGTGCCGGGCACTGGGCCTGTTCGGCAACTCGCCGCCACTGACCCATTCGACGTACATCCACGCTGTCCGGCCTCCGCGGGGTTGTGTCGGTATGGGGGCCATTTCAGTGGATGCTGTGGTGTCCTTGCTCGACCATCCTCTGTTGGCGCACGCCTGATACCCCAGGGGGCGTTGCTTGACGGGGCACGGCATAAGCCCGTAATTTACCGATGAGTTTATTAACCGTCTGGTAAGTCGACATGCCTCCCGACCACCTCAGTACCACGTTCTCCGCATTGGCCGACCCCACCCGGCGCGCCATTCTTGCGCGCCTGACCCAAGGCGAGGCGGCGGTCACCGAGCTGGCCGAGCCCTTCGCCATGACCTTGCCGGCCATCTCCAAGCACTTGAAAGTACTCGAGCGCGCCGGCTTGATTACACGCAGTCGCGACGCGCAGTGGCGGCCGTGCCGGCTCGAGGCCGGCCCGCTGAGGGATGTCGCCGCCTGGGTGGACGAGTACCGGCGGTTCTGGGAGCAAAGCCTGAATCGGCTCGAAGACTACCTGCACGAACTGCAAGCCAAGGAGGCTCCGCATGGCTCCAATACCTAGCACCGAGGCCGCGCCGCCAGCACGTGTGCTGACCCTCACCCGCCTGCTGGATGCCCCGCCCAGCTTGGTATTCGAGGTGTGGACACGGCCCGAACATCTGGCCCGCTGGTGGGGGCCGAAGGACTTCATCTCACCCTTTCAGCAGATGGACGCCCGCCCGGGCGGCGCCTACCGTATCGGCATCCGCTCGCCCGAGGGTGTCGACTACGTCATGCACGGCGTCTTTCGCGAGGTGGTCGAACCGCGGCGCTTGGTGTTCACCTTCGCGTGGGACGAGGAAGACAGTCACGAAACCCTCGTTACGGTGACCTTTGCCGAACACGCCGGCAAGACACTGCTGATGTTCCAGCAGGCTGTGTTCCGGTCGGTGGACGAACGCGACTCGCACGAGGGCGGTTGGCGCGAATGCCTGGAACGTCTCGCCGCTTACTTGGAAACCCTATGCCCCCCTGTCATGCCAACACGGAGTGCCCAATGAAGTACCTCTGTCTGGTCTACTCGGACGAAAACATCCTGCACAACCACCCCGACAGCCCCAAGGACGCCGAATGCCTGGCCGTCGCCGAGGCCTGTCAGCGCAGTGGGCGCATGATCGCCGCCGAAGCCCTGCAACCGGTGCGCACCGCCAGCACCGTGCGGGTGCGCAACGGTGAAACGGTCATCACCGACGGGCCGTTCGCCGAAACCAAGGAGCAACTGGCCGGCTTCTACCTGATTGAAGCCGACCACGTCGATGAAGCCCTGGAACTGGCGGCCAAAATCCCCGCCGCCCGCATCGGCAGCGTCGAAGTGCGGCCCGTGCGAGAGCTTCAACCTTAGGAAGGTGTCGGGGGCTCTGAGCGGCTCGCCTCCCGCAAGCCCCGGCACCTGTAGGAGCCCTGCCCTCAGGGCGATTGCCCGATGCCGGCACACTCCCGGAACTTTGCGCCTCAACCGGACCCATTGCGCGCAGGAGCCCATCCACGGGTGCCGACGCCGGGGTGATGGCAGTCGTCACGGCATGGAGCCGTTTGCACTGACCTTGCGAAGCAAACAACGCTACAGTGCGTCGTCGCCAGTGTCGCAAAGGAGTGTTCCATGCTCGCCGTCGTCGTGATTGCCGTCATCGCCGCACTGATCGTGGCCGTCCTCGGTTATGCAGCCACCCGGCCGGACACCTTCCGCATCCAGCGGCAGACCACGATCAACGCCCCGCCCGAGCGCGTCTTCGACTACCTCGACGACTTCCGCCGTTGGGGCGCCTGGTCGCCCTGGGAAGCCATGGACCCCACCATGTCCCGAACCCACACCGGCGCCCCCAGCGGCGTCGGTGCCGTTTACGCCTGGGACGGCAACAAGAAGGTCGGCCGCGGGCGTATGGAGATCATCGAATCCATACCGCCATCGAGTCTGCGGGTAAAGCTGGATTTCCTCAAACCGTTCGAAGCCCACAACACCGCCGAATTCAGTTTGCAGGGCAAGGGTGATACCACCCACATCACCTGGGCCATGACCGGCCCCAGCCCCTACGTGATGAGGGTCATGACCTTGTTCTTCAGCATGGACAGTATGGTGGGCAAGGACTTCGAGGCCGGGCTGGCCAATCTCAA
>CBFGWV010000153.1:0-11558 GCA_965652545.1 uncultured Candidatus Competibacteraceae bacterium
GCCTTTAAATACGCCTTGACCTGCGTGACATGCCTGCGGCTGACTTCCGGCTTGCGCGGCGAGTCGGTCAGCAGCGCCTGATGCCCACCGTTGCGCAGGCGCTCGATACCGACCAAGTGACGGGATGACACCAACGCATTGCGATGCACCCGCACGAACCGGTCGCCCAGGTCCTCCTCCAGACGGCGCAGAGAGTCCTCGATCACCACCTCGCCACGGGTGTGGTAAACGGTGACGTACTTTTGATCGGCCTGGAAATACAGCACATCGTCCACCGGTATGAGCTCGAGCTTGGCACCGACGCGGGCGCAGATGTGGCCTCGCTCGCCGGTTGGCGCCTCAAGCGTTGCCGGCTCGGCCTGCGCGCGCGACGGCGTGCAGGCCATCTGCAACGCCGCGGCCAGCCGGTCGCGGCGGATGGGCTTGACCAGATAACCCGCGGCGAAGGCCTCGAAGGCTTCCAGCGCGTGCTGTTCGTAGGCTGTGGTAATGATGATCGTGGGCCTGGGCGTCTGTTCCGCCATCGCTTTCGCCGCTGCCAGCCCGTCCATGTCGGGCATGCGGATATCCATGAGCACGACATCCGGATTCAGTGCCTGGGCCATGGTGAGGGCTTCCCGACCGGTACGCGCCTCCCCACAGATTTCGAACCCCTCCACTTGTGCCAACAGCCCTGCAAGCCGCTCACGGGCCAGCGGTTCGTCGTCAACGATCAACACGCGTCTTGTCATGGGCGCTCTGCCACCGGGTTACACCGCCGAAAGCATAGGTCAACCGCCGGTCGGAATCCTGAACTCCACCCGATAGTCCCCCCCCTCGGCACCCGCCCGCCAGCGCACCTCGTCCCCGAATGCATAAATCAGCCGTTGGCGGACATTATCCTGCGCCATGCCCAGACCGTGATGGGTGCCCTGAGCCGCGGGCAGGGGGTTGACGACCGCGATGTGGACCCAACCCGCATGCCGGTCGAGCCGGATGGTCACCTCGCCGCCGGCTTCCAGCGGCTGAATGCCGTGGTACACCGCATTCTCCACCAGCGGTTGCAAGGTCAGAGCCGGCAGACTCACCGCCAACGACACTTCCGGGTCGATCTGCCACACAACCGCCAGCCGGTCGCCCAACCGATGCTGCTCCAGCGCCAGATAGCGCTGAACCAGGTCCAACTCGTCCTTGAGGCTGATCCGGTCCTTGCTGGTCAAGGCCGCGCGGAACAGGTCGGCGAAATCCAGCAGCGCATCCTCCGCCGCCTGCGGCCGGGTTGGGATCAGCGTGGCGACCGTGTTCAGGGCGTTGAACAGAAAATGCGGGCGGATGCGCGCCTGCAGCGCATCCAGCTTGGCACGCGCCTGCGCCTCGACCTGCGCCCGCCATTGCTGGCGCACATAGAAGTAGCGCAGCGAACCCAGCGTCACCAGCGAGGCAATGGCCAGGTTGGCGAACAGGCTGCGAGTGGGTTGCTCGACCAGCACCTCGCCGGCCAACAGCGTGATGGCCGAGGTCGTCGCGGCGGTGACGCCCAGGACCAGCGCCAACACGGCCGCCGTCGCCACCGGGGCCGACCACGCATTGACCCAGCGCTTGACCGTGCACAGCAGCCCTGCGCTGGACAAGGCCACCCATTGCACGAACAGCGACGTCAACCCCAGTTCGGTCCAGAACGCCTCCCCGGCCGGCTGCGCGTACAACACCAGGATCAACGCCAGCACCTGGACGATGACGACCAGCAGAAACACCGACTCCGTACGGCACAGGTTGGGAATAAGATGGGTTGTAACCGCTGATCGGTGCGCCCTCACCGCTGATGCGTCCACCCCGTGCACCTCTGAAGTGTGTGTTGTTCACTATCCTTGGCGAACAAACCAAACGAACGCAAGTGCAGGAGGCACGACATGAGCGCAGGGAAGGGGAATGGGGGGTTCACGCTCGTCGAACTGATGATCGTGCTGGTGATCGGGGCCGTACTGCTCACGATCGTCATCCCTGGTATGCAGGTATTCATCAAGAACCAACGCATGGTGGCCGAAGTGAACAGCTGGGTTGGCGCACTGCAACTGGCAAGACTGGAAGCGATGAAACGCGGCCAGCGCGTCACCGTGTGCAAAAGCGCCGACCAGGCAAGCTGCCAGGCCGACATCGCCTGGGACGCCGGCTGGGTCATGTTCGCCGACGCCGAGCCCTTCGGGCAGGTGGATGCCGACGACACCGTGTTGCGGGTGTCCCAAGGCGCCGGCACCGGCATCACCGTACGCAGCGGCGGCAACTTGAGCCGCTGGATCAGCTTCAGCCCCGACGGTGCGCTGCGGGGGAACACCAATTTCGGATCGGATCGCTTTCGCTTCTGTGACGACCGGGGGGCGGCCCATGGCCGGTCGATCGTCACGGTATTCAGTGGGCGTCTACGGGTAGAGGAAGGAGTGCCGCAGTGTCCATGAAGATCTCGCGCAGACGCCCTTCGCAGCAGGCGGGGTTCACGCTGCTGGAAGTCCTGGTGACCGTGTTCGTTTTCTCAGTCGGCTTGCTGGGTTTGGCGTCGTTGCAATCGGTCTCCATCCAGACGAACAACAGCGCCTTTCAGCGCACCCAAGCGGTCAATCTGGCGAGTGGGATGATGGATTCATGGTTGGCCAATCGTCAGGCTGTTCTGGAGAGCGGGTTGGCAGCAGTGGACCAGACCGCTTGGGAGACTCGAATTCAGGCCACATTGCCTGGAGGCCGGCTTTGCGAGCCCCCGGAGCTAACCGGGGACAGGGTCAGTATCCGCATTGCCTGGCTCGACCAGCGCTGGCTCTCCGACAGCCCGAGTTTAGGTGTTGTCGACTGCGACGCACTCAGTGACGCCGATGGGCATGTCGTGCTGTCCTTCGAAACCAGGATATAAGGCTATGGCCATGAGCTCGCAGTTTCTTAAGAGGCAAAAAGGTCTTTCACTTATTGAAGTGCTGGTTGGTATGGCGTTGGGCCTGCTGTTGACTGCTGGAATTCTCCAGTTGTTTTTCGGCACCAAAAGCACCTATACAGCTCAGGACGGAATTTCTAAAATTCAGGAAAGCTCCAGGTTTGCTGCGGAATTCCTGGGTACCGAAATGCGGATCGGCGGGTTGCGGTCGCTGTGTTATGACTATTTCGGTGGTGATGCCCTTCAGATTACCAACCATTTGAATGTCGGCGGGCAGTTGCTGTACTCGGCGAATTCTGGCGTGTGGGGCTGGGAGTACACCGGCACCGCGGATGGCGACACCTACGAGCTACCGGAGGATCTCGACCCATCCACCGAGCCGCTCACGAACTGGGCCGCGGCTGATGGTGTCGGCCAACTCCCCGCGGAGTTGCAGGGTCTAGTGGTGCCTGGGTCCGATGTCTTGCTTATTAAACGCATCACGCAGGCGGCCAACTGGACGGCCGCTGCGAGTGGTGGGACAGCGACAACAATCCCGATTGAGCTGTTGGATGCCACTATCCCGGTGAACACTGATGGCTCGGGCATGGCGCAAGGTGACTTGACGCTCGTTACGAACTGTCGGGTTGGCGATCTATTCGTCAACACGTCGGCAGCCGCCAATGTCCTGAGCAGCAACGGTGGGGTGACCCTGCCGGCGGATTCGGTAATCAACGCCTTGTCCAACGACGCGGTGGCGTTGGGGGCGTATGGGCAAAGTGCCCAGATATACAGATACAACAGCTCCTTGTTCTACATCGGGCGGCGCGATGACGGGTCACCGCCCTCCTTATTCAAAGTTAACCTTGGGGTGGGTGGTGTCCCGCAGGAGCTTGTCGAGAATGTCGAGTCGATGCAGGTTCTGTTTGGTATCACCAACAATGCCGATGTCAGGGATCAGGTAGCCGCCTATGTCGCAGCGGATGCCGTGCCCGCATGGGATCGGGTTTTGACGGTGCGGATAGGTCTTCTCGTACGCTCGCCCGCGAACGCTGATCCCGGCGCAGTGGCAAGATCCCTCGACGTGAATGAGGTGACTATCGATGTGCCGGCGGATCGGATGCTTCGCTCTGTATTCGTCATGGACTCGACACCGCGAAATCTCGTCCGAGTTTACCCATATTAAGGAGGTCGTGATGCGTCCGCATTCACGGTATCGAACGTCTTTTCAGAAACAGTCTGGCGCGGTGTTGATCATCGGGTTGATATTCCTGTTGGTGTTGACGCTGGTGGGTATTACGGCCATGCGGGGTACCGTTTTGCAGGAACGCATGGCAGGGAATCTCAACGAATCGACGTTGGCGTTCCAGCGGTCGGAAGAAATTCTTCGCTTTGGCGAATGGGATCGCGTACAGATTGCCGCCGAGGCAGACCTGCAGACGGACAATGCGTTTTATCGTCTGGTGGAGGACTACCCTGGCCTAATAAACGATTGCACTGTCGAGTTGCTCCTGGATGGCATGGGCTCGGGAGGGATGACAGCGGTAACCGATCCGGATCGTGGGCCTCTCGGGAACTACATCGTTGTGGAGGTTTCATCCCTGGATGCGGATATTGCATCGGCCTGCGCGCCGCTTGAAAGCATCGGTCAAGGCGACACGGGCGACAATCTGGCGGAGAAGTATCGCCATTTCTGGATTATCTCTCAGGCTTATGGACCCGCGGCCCGAGGTGGAGAGTCAACAGGAGCTTTGGTAGAGGGGCAGGGGTCAAGAGTTGATCTCCATAGCCTCTATACGCTGATCAACAGACCCGGAGCGAACCCAGGTGCTGCTGGCGCGCCTGCAGGGCCACCGGGATGACGGTCTTTGGATTTGATTGTTGTTCAGATTCTTGTCGACGACGTGGGCTGTCCTGGTGTGGTGTGAAACGACTCGTGTCTGACTGAATGGCTCCGGCGTATCGGATTTTGGGAGTTGCTGTGATGGAATGGTCGAAATCTTGGCTTCGTGGAAGTCTGCTGATGGCGAGTGCGGCTGCTCTGTCGCTGACTGCGGGTATGGCGAGGGCAGCGCCGCTGGAAATTGCCAATGCACCCTTGTTTCTAGCGGGTACAGTGGCTGAAGGTATTCCGCCCATGAACATGTTGATCATGGGGCGGGATCACAAGCTCTTTTACGAAGCCTATAACGATGCGTCCGACCTCGATGGCGACGGCGTTCTCGATGTCGGCTATCGACCGGAGGCCCGGGACGGTTTGGCCGGGATCGATTATTTTGGCTATTTTGACTCCTACAAGTGCTATTTGTACAGCGGCGGACGCTTTCGGCCGAGTTCCGAAACCTCGAATAAGCGGTGTGGTGGCAGCACCTGGAGCGGCGATTTTCTCAACTATTTAACAACATCGCGTATCGACGCGCTGCGTAAAGTGCTTTATGGCGGTAAGCGTATCGTGGATACGACTGATAGCACGGTGTTGGAGCGGGCATATACACCCCAGGAAGCGCATAGTTGGGGTAAAGAATATGAAAGTGAGGCGAGAGACGGGTATAACATCAGTCACTACACACCGTTGTCAGCGCCGGATGCTGGCACGCGCCATCTTTTTGCCAATACAACATTGCTTTACAGCGGAAGCGGTGAGCCGTTGCTTCGTGTGTTGACGAACAGCCAATACCGTGTCTGGGAGTGGGTGGCGATCGAGCAGCCAGTTGCCGGTGATCGCTGTTTGCACGGCGGTAGTGGCCCCACTTGCGTTACTGGTGGTGGGGTGGTGCGCTCGGGGCATCCGAATAACTCAGGTGAATACCAAGCATTAGTCAATGAGTGGGCTGTGCCGGATCAGTTTCAGGGGTCGGATAGCATTACATCGGTTAGCAATTCCGGGAGCAATAACAACCCATTTCAAGCCAATCCTGATGACTATTATTTGACGATCATCAGTGGGTTTATCTATTTGCCCCGCAACGGAAATACAAACTATCAATTTGCCGTGGATGGCGATGATGCGGTTGAGGTTATCGTCGATGGTGTCGTGGTTGCCGGTTGGTATGGTGGGCATGGGACTTGCGGTGGGTGTACCACACACTCTGGAACCATACAACGCAATCGAGGGTGGTATCCGATCGAATTTCGGCATGAGGAGCAAACCGGGGGAGATAGCTATCAGCTCTTTGCTCGTCGTGCGTCGGGTGGAGGCGATACGAACTGGTATACCGTGCAGTCCTCCATGGCCAACGACATGCAGATCCGTCGCAGTATGGCCGGAACCGCCGATGGGCGTCTAAACCGTAGCTTCTACAGTCTGGAAAAAACACTCTCTGGAAGTGAGCGGACCGACTATAATGTCCGTGTGGAAGCTTGTGTCGCCGGTCTTTTGGAGCCTAATTGCCAGCTTTATCCCAGCAGTCATTACAAGCCAACGGGGTTGTTGCACGAATACGGCGAAGATAATCGCATGCTGTTTGGTTTGATCACCGGGTCATACCTCAAGAACATTGCTGGCGGTGTGCTGCGCAAACCGATGGGGTCGATTACCGATGAGGTGAACACAACAACAGGGCAGTTTGCCAATGTCGAAGGCATTGTCCATATGATCGACGAAATGCGCATCGTCGATTTCGGCAAGGGGACGTACTACTATCACGGGCATCTCGTCAATAATCCCATGTCTGCCGGGACCAACTCGGCGAATTTTCCAGACTGGGGCAACCCGATAGCGGAGATGATGTACGAGTCCTTGCGCTATTTCATGGGGAAGGAAGCTGCCACCCCTGACTTTCTGCCCACGTTGACGGCTGGCGGGAAGGAGCAAGTGACCCTGCGTCACAATATCGATGAGCGTACGAGTATGGATCTCCCGGTTGCGACGTGGGATGACCCTTATGAGAATCGCCCGTGGTGCGCAAAAGGGGCGCAGCTGGTCATATCCGATGTCAATCCGTCCTACGATACACAGTACGTGCCAGGTTCAGCTTTTAGTACTTTTAGCGGTGACGTGGCCGGTTTGAACGCCACGAGTGAGGCAAACGCCATATGGGCTGCCGAACACGGTGGAGGTTCTCAGCAGCACTTCATCGGACATGTAGCCGGCAGTACCTCGGATAATGCGCCCACCGAGAAAACGGTTACGGGTTTGGGCAATATCCGTGGCCTGTCACCGGAGGAGCCGAGTAAGCAAGGTGGTTATTATTCCGCCGGCGTGGCGCGCTACGCCTATGAGCGCGACATCCGCAGCGATCTCGATGGGAAGCAGAACATCGAGACTTTCGCTGTTGCCTTGGCGTCGCCTTTGCCGAAGATCGAGATCCCGGTAGGCGACAATATCGTCACGGTCGTGCCCTTTGCGAAATCCGTTGGCGGGTTCAGCATCAATTCGGCAAGTACCGCCTTCCAGCCGACGAACACGATTGTGGATTTCTATATCGAGACGTTTGCGAATACGGACGAGAACGGCTCCGATGCCGACCCTGATGTAAATGATGGGCGGCCATATATCAAGTTCCGCATCAACTATGAGGACGTTGAGCAGGGCGCGGACCATGATATGGATGCCATCGTCGTGTACGAGTTGCGGGTCAATGCGGACGACACCTTGTCTGTTAACCTGACCTCCGAATACGCGGCGGGTAGTATTGAGCAGCATATGGGGTACGTGATTTCCGGAACGCAGCGGGATGGCCTTTATCTGGAGGTGCGAGATTGCGATACCGCCAACTCGGGCAATGTCGATGGATTTGGGAGCTGCCTCAACTCGGGGAACAATCCCACCAGCGTTACGCGCTACTACCTTGACACACCTCCGGGTACGATTCCTGGGCAATGTGCCGCGTCACCGTTGCCGTCGGCCTGTAACGTCAATCTGCCGTTGTCTGCATCTCGGACGTTTACACCAACCAGCTCGCCAGCGGCGACCTTGTTGGAGAATCCGCTGTGGTATGCGGCGAAGTACGGCTCCACCCAGCCGGCGGATGTTGGTCCGGGTGATACGGCGTCTACCTACTTCTTGGTGACCAACGCCAGTACGCTGAGCGCGCAGTTGGGCAAAGCCTTCAAGCAAATTCTTCAGTTGGCTGAAGCATCTACGGCAACCGTGGCCGAGTCACCGGAGCTACGCGACGGTAGCTTGATCTACAAGAGCACCTTCAACTCGCAGGATTGGACGGGCGATGTCATCGGTTATGAGCTCATTCCCGATCCTGAAGATCCTGCTGCCCCATCGGTGGCGATAGAGCGTTGGAGAGCCAGCGAGGAATTGCCGGCGCATGGGAGTCGTTTGGTTTGGACCTGGGACAGGCACGCCAGTCCTTCTGCCAAAGTACGGTTCTCGGATCCCGATGATTTGTCGGATCCTCTCAAACAGGAGCTGTTCAGCAGCGCAGCGATCGTCGGGTCGGACCTGTTCCCGGATTTGACCGATGCCGATCCGGATGGATCCGATTATCGGGACGCGCTGCGCCGTCTGATTGAGTATTTGTTGGGTAGTGAAGAGTTTGAAGACGAGGACGACGGCCTGTTCCGGTCGCGTGGCTCAAAGATTGGGGATATCATCACGTCTCGTCCAGTTGTTGATTCGCTGCAGGTGTTCGACTGGTTCAAGGTTGAGCCAGAGGATTCCTACGCAACATTTGTCGAATCGAAGGCCTCGCGTAATCCGGAGCGGACATTGTATATCGGCTCCAACGGCGGAATGTTGCATGCGTTCGACGGCACCGAGTCGGGTGGTAACGAGTTGTTCGCTTACATTCCAAGTGCAGTCTTTGGAAAGCTGGCACTCTTGGCCGATCCTGAGTACACACACCAATACTATGTGGACGCTTCGCCAGTATTGGGAGATGCGCAGCTTTCAGGTTCCTGGGCGACGGTGCTTGTCGGGTCTACCGGGGCAGGTGGGCGTGGTATTTATGCTTTGGACGTGACAACGCCGAACCCAGGTAGTGCTGGGCCTGGCGTCTTGTGGGATATCAATACATCGACCGGTCCAGAGTTTGCTGAACATCTGGGTTTCGTTATGGGGACTCCGTTGATCTATCGAATGGCTGACGATAGCTGGGCGGCGATCTTCGGGAATGGCTACAACAGCGAGAGTCACCAAGCGTCGTTGTATATTGTTCGCTTCGACAAGAATGGCGACGGGTCGCTGAACGTCACGCGTTTGGATACCGGTGTCGGTAGTTTGGATAATCCAAACGGGTTGTCGTCCCCCCGTCTTATCCGTGGCACGGATGACGACGGCGCGCCGTATGCAGCATTTGTCTATGCGGGCGATTTGCAGGGTAATCTTTGGAAGTTCGACCTTCGAGACGACAGCCCGGAGAACTGGGAAATCGTCAACGATGAGCCGATGTTCGTCGCCAGAGATTCCGATGGTGATCCGCAGCCAATCTATTCCCAGCCGGATATCGCTGTGAACCCTGAAGGTGGGCGCATCGTGTACTTCGGCACCGGGAAGTATTTCGAAATTTCTGACCCAGGGAATCAACAGGTGCAGACGTTCTATGCCGTGCGTGACAGGCAGACTGTTGGCGAGCCTGCCGACGGCGAGTCAACGTTGTATCGGGACGACCTTCTCTCCCGGTCATTGTCCAGTGCCATCACTAGCGGAAGTCAAGAGGTGCGGAAGATTGCCGGGGATCGGATGAGTTGGAGCGATTACCATGGTTGGTATATCGATCTTGTCCTGGGTAGCCCGTCTGGCGAACGTGTGATCCAGAACCCGCAAGTTTTGATTGGTCGGCTTTTCTTTACCAGTTATGAGCCTACGGAGGACCCTTGTGCCGGTGGCGGTATCAATCGTACCTATGTGCTGGATGCGCTGGATGGCATGGCGCGCATAAATCTGTCCAAGGTCGACCCCGACAGCGAGTTGGGTGATCTGGCGGGTGACTGCGGTGCGGGAGCCGATGGATGCGGGTCGATCATGGCCTCGCACGGTGCGCCGATATCGCCACCTGTCATCGTCGTCGATAAACTCTGCGACGGCGTGAAGTGCGGTCGCGAGATCCAGTTGTTGGTCGACGTTCAGCCTGGAAACCCCGGAGGCGGTGGTGGTACTCCGGTTGCGCTGCCGCCGGAGACTGTGCCCATCGGAGATGTCATCGATGGGCGGGTCTTCTGGCGTCGGACCGACGGCGCTGTGTTTACCGAGTGATTTCGGTTCGACCGTGATCGTCAAGAACTTGCGAGGGATGGTGCGGCATCGCATCATCCCTCGATTTTTCGGTGAGGGTTAGTCCATGAAGATGCGTGTAGTTTCCGCTGGAAAAGCAAAGCACACAGCAGGATTTACGCTGATCGAGTTGATGATCGTCGTAGTCATCGTTGCCATCCTGGCCGCCATAGCGTACCCGTCGTATCAGAACCAGGTTCAGAAGACACGACGAGCCGAAGCCAAGACGGCACTGAGCAACGTCGCCCAAGCGCTGGAGCGTTGCTACACACGCTTCAGTGGCTATGACAATGCTGCGTGTGCGACGGCCGGCGATTACACCGCTGGCGGCTTTACGTACTCGGGCGAGAGTCCCAGCGCAACGAGCAGTTGGTACCAGATTACAGCGGCAATCAACAATCAGTCGTATACGATTACCGCCACCCCCATACGCGCACAGACTTCCGACACCAAATGCGGTTGGTTCTCGTTGACGCATACAGGGCAGCGAGATACCGAGTTCGGGACAAATGAGGAATGTTGGTAAGAGGGCGTGGGTCTTTAGGCCCGCAGCTCGCGTGGCAGCACGAACACAACGTTCTCCTCCCGCCCTTTCAGCTCATCCACGGTGTTGGCGCCCAGCTCCTCAAGGCGCCCTATGACTTGGCGTACCAGCACCTCTGGCGCGGACGCGCCGGCCGTTACGCCGATTATGCTGGTCTCACACAGCCATTGCGGCTGAATATCATCAGGCCCGTCAATCAGGTAGGCTTTGCTGCCCTCGTTTTCCGCAAGCTCTCTCAGCCTATTTGAATTGGAGCTGTTGCCAGAGCCTACAACGAGAATGACGTCACATTCGCTAGCGAGATCACGCACCGCATCCTGCCGGTTCTGCGTCGCATAGCAGATATCGTCCTTCTTCGGCCCCTGGATGTCTGGAAACCGCGCCCGTAGCGCATCGATGACTTTGGCGGTGTCGTCCATGGACAGGGTGGTCTGTGTGACGAACGCCAGCTCTTTGGGGTTCTTGACCTGTAGCGCATCGACGTCGGCTGGTGTCTCGACGAGGTACATCCGCCCGCCATGGCGGGTGTCGTACTGGCCCATGGTGCCTTCCACCTCCGGGTGCCCCTGGTGCCCGATCAATATGGCCTCGCGCCCGGCGCGGCTGTGGCGGACGACTTCCATGTGGACTTTGGTGACCAGCGGGCAAGTGGCGTCGAAGACGCGTAACCCGCGTGCCTTGGCTTCGTCACGCACAGCCTTGGAGACGCCGTGGGCGCTGAAGATGCAGATGGCGTCTTCGGGGACTTCGTGCAGTTCCTCCACGAACACGGCGCCGCGCTCGCGCAGCCCCTCTACCACGAAGCGGTTATGCACCACCTCGTGACGAACGTAGATGGGCGCCCCGAACAGTTCCAGGGCGCGCTCGACGATGCCGATGGCGCGGTCGACACCGGCACAGAAGCCGCGGGGGTTGGCCAGGCGAACTCGCATGGGGAGGGTCCGGCGGGTTGAGAATGAGGGCGTAGTGTA
>CBFGWV010000154.1:0-11486 GCA_965652545.1 uncultured Candidatus Competibacteraceae bacterium
GTCAAGATCAGCCGGCATCGTCATAACAATCTAGCTGCTCTGACGCGCGAGGCCCAGAAGTTGAAGGTCGCCCAGTGGACGTCAGGAGTGGTTCTCTCTTGTCTTGGAGTGCATTTGAGCCGCCGCCAGCCCGTTGGCTGCGTGTCGGGGTCCCGTCGGTAAGAACGACGGACTGGCTATGTGCATCAGGCTCAGAAGGATAGATTGGTCCGGCCTTGGGGCTGCCTGATGGGGCGTCGATGCATTTGGGTTTGTTGCCGACCGACGGGCCATCGCGCACAGGGGTGCGCTCCTACGGGTGCCTGGGTTGGGCAGGGCTGGGTGAGCGGCGTCGGAGGACGACGGCTCTACCGCTGCTGGGGTGTGTCGATGGGGCTTGATATGGTGCCGGGGGAGGGATTTGAACCCTCACGAGGTTGCCCCCGGTGGATTTTGAGTCCACTGCGTCTACCGTTCCGCCACCCCGGCTAAGGTGGGAAGCGCGTAGTATACGGACGCCGCGCGATGGGGCAAGACCCGTCGTGAATTTCTCTCATCTGCTTGCAAGACGACCGATGCTGCTGTCCGACTTTCGATTCGATCTCCCCGAACACCTCATTGCCCAGGCGCCGCCGCAACAGCGGGGGGACAGCCGGTTGCTGTCGCTGGACCGCCATGGCGCGCTCGATGATGGGCGCTTTGCGGATCTGGCCGCGCGGTTGCGGCCGGGGGATCTGCTGGTGTTCAACGACACGCGGGTGATTCCCGCCCGGCTGTTCGGTGCGAAGGCCAGCGGGGGCAAGGTGGAGGTGCTGGTCGAGCGGGTGCTGGGCGGGCACGAGGCGGTGGCGCATGTGCGTGCGTCCAAGTCGCCGAAGCCGGGTACGCGCCTGGATATGGAAGGCGGCTACAGCATCGAGGTCACGGGGCGGGATGGGGATTTGTTCCGCCTGCGCTTTGCGGCGGACGATTCGGTGTGGTCGCTGTTGGAGCGCCACGGGCACATGCCGTTGCCGCCGTACATCCGCCGCGCGGACAGCGGTGAGGACCGCAGCCGCTATCAGACGGTGTATGCGCGGGTGCCCGGGGCGGTGGCGGCGCCCACGGCGGGGCTGCATTTTACGCCGGCGTTGTTGGATGAGCTGGCCGCGATGGGCGTGGAGCGCGCTTTCGTCACCTTGCATGTGGGCGCGGGGACGTTCCAGCCGGTACGCACGGAGCGCGTCTCGGAGCACCGCATGCACGGCGAGTGGTTGAGTGTGGGCGCGGACACGGTGGCGCGCATCGAGGCCACGCGAGCCGCCGGTGGCCGTGTGGTGGCGGTGGGGACGACGGTGGTGCGGGCGCTGGAGTCGGCTGCCCGCTCGGGCCGTTTGGAGGTCTTCGAGGGGGATACGGACATCTTCATCACACCGGGTTACCGGTTCCGGGTGATCGATGCGCTGGTGACGAATTTTCACCTGCCGGAGTCGACGCTGTTGATGTTGGTCTGCGCTTTTGCCGGTCAGGCGCCGGTGCTGGCGGCGTACCGGCATGCGGTTGAGCAGGCGTACCGGTTCTTCAGCTACGGCGATGCGATGTTCATCGAGGCGCCCGCATCAGCCCGTTGAACTTGAACAGTATCGCCCCCATCTGATCTCCCGTCCCCAATCGGGGGGTCAATGAGGTGTTAGGCGATGAAGCGCATTGCGTTGTTCGTGCTGACCAATCTGGCGGTACTGGTGGTGTTCAGCATCACGGCCAACCTGCTGGGTATTGGTCCTTATCTGACGCAATCGGGTATCAATTTTTCCAGCCTGCTGGTGTTCGCGGCCATCTTCGGTATGGGTGGGGCGTTCATCTCGCTGCTGATGTCCAAACGCATGGCGCTGTGGTCCACCGGGGCGCAGGTGATCGACACCCCGCGCTCGCAGGCCGAGCGCTGGCTGGTGGAAACAGTGCGTCGTCAAGCCGAGGCGGCCGGCATCGGTATGCCGGATGTGGCCATCTACCAGAGCCCGGAGCCCAATGCGTTTGCCACCGGCGCCAACCGCAACAGCGCCCTGGTGGCGGTCAGCACCGGGTTGCTGCAACACATGGATGCCCCCGAGGTGGAGGCGGTGCTGGCACACGAGGTCAGTCACGTCGCCAACGGCGATATGGTGACGCTGACGCTGATCCAAGGCGTGGTGAACACGTTCGTGATTGCGTTCGCCCGAGTGGTGGGTTTGGTCGTCGACCGCGCATTGAGCGGCAACAGCCAGGACTACCGGCCGGGCATCGGGTTCTTTCTCGCCAGCATGGTGGCCGAGATCGTCCTGGGCTTCCTGGCGACGGCTATCGTGATGTGGTTCAGCCGGCACCGTGAGTTCCGCGCGGACGCCGGTGGGGCACGGCTTGCCGGGCGCGCCAAGATGATCGGTGCGTTGCAACGGCTCAAGCAGATGTCGGCGCAGTCCCGTCTGCCCTCGGAGATGGCCGCCTTTGGCATCACCGGCGGCTTGGGGCAGGGGTTGAAACGCCTGTTCTCCAGCCACCCGCCGCTGGATGAGCGTATCGCCGCATTGCGCGAGGCCGGTTGAGTACGCACAAAAAAGCCCGCGGCGACGCGGGCTTTTTTTTGGCCCGATGGGCTTATTAGGCCGCGAATTGGGCGAAGTCGAAGCCCATCTCGCGCGAGGGCTCCTGCACCATGCTGCCCTGGACCAGGCCTACACCAAACTGCCAGATGCTGGCCATTTGCGGGGCTGTGGTGATGTCCGCGGCGACCACATGGACGTGCATCTCCTGGGCCACCGAGGTGAGGTGGGCGAGGCCCTCCTTGAGGCTGGTGTCGCGGGCGCTGGTGAGCCGGTCGATCAGGTCGCAGTCGATCTTGATGCAGTCCGGCTTCAAGTGGCGTAGCAGGCGCTCGGAATGGGGCTTGCCGCCGAAATGCGCCAGGGCGAAGCCGCAGCCGAGACCACGCATCTCCTCGCGCATGCGCTGGGCCTCCTTGAAGTAGGGCTCGACGACCTCCTCGGAGACCTCGAAGACCACGGACGAGCCGGGCAGGCCGGTGTCACGCAGCTTGCCCTCGACCCAGGTCTTGAAGTCCTTGGCCGCCAGCGTGTTGCCGGTGACCGGCAGGAACAACGTGGCCGTCTTGTGGCTTTGCTGGAAGCGCAGCGTGAGCTGTTCGAGGCTGCGGACGATCATCCATTTTTCCAGGGGGTACATGAGGTTGCGTTTGGTTGCGACCTCCAGGTAGTCCCCCGGTTGCATGGGTTTGCGCTCTTCGTCCAGCAGGTGGAGCACCACCTGATAGCGTTCGGTGGTGGTGTCCTCGAAGCTGGCGATCGGCTGGTACCACAGCTCCATGCGCTCGGCGCGAATGGCGTCGGCGACCAGCTTGAGCATCTTGGCTTCGGCCGCCGAGGTGCCATCGTCGACGCGCGGCGGGGTGTACATGCGTACTTCGTTCTTGCCGGCCTGGCGCGCCTCTTCGCAGGCGCGGTCGGCCTGACCGAGAAGCTGGAAGGCGGAGCTGTGTTCGGCCGTCATCGGTGCCAGACCTACGGCGCAGGCGCTGGTCACGAGCTTTTGTGCCACATGGCTGACATGCTCACGGATGGTGTCGCGGACCTTCTCGGCCAGCGACATCATCGACGAGCGGCTGGCATTGGGCGAGTACACCGTGAACACGGCATCGGAGAAGTGCGCCAGCTGGTCATGTTCGCCCAGCGCGCTGCGTATGCTGTGGGCCAGGTCCACGACCAGTTGGTCGATGGCCTCGAGACCGAGTTTCTCGGCGTTGGCGCGGTAGTCGGTCAGCAGGATATACAGCACCGCGCCGGAGGCCTCGTTGCCGCGCAGGCTGTTGAGGGTTTCGATGAACGCACGTCGGTTCATCAGGCCTGTGGCCGGGTCGATCTGTGTGTTGGGCGTGACCGCCGCGACGCCCTCGGCCTGAGGGACGTGGAAGGCGACCTGCAGGCAGGGTTCTTCGTTGATCCGCGTCGGCAGGCAGGACAGGTGGACCGGGAAGCTGGTGTTGCCGTTGCTGTGCAGGCCGTGCAGCTCGACCGGTTCCAACGCCACGCCGGCCTTGGTGGTCTTGCGCAGGTAGGCTTTGAGGGTGTCGCGGTCCTCGCGGGTCACCATGTTCAGCAAGGTGACGCCTTCCAGATCGCCTTCGCTGCTGTAACCGAAGAGCTTTAGGTACGCCGGGTTGGCGTAGATGTGGGCGCCTTCGTGAATGTAGGCGATGGCGTCGCGGGCACTGTCCAGCAGCACGCGGCTGCGTGCCTCCAGTTCCTTGAGCCGCTGTTGGCTGTCGCGGGCGGCGCGTAGCTGGCGGCTTTGGCGCATCTCTTTGCTGGCAACCAGGACGAGGTGCTCGGGGTTGCCGAATACGGCCACGTTGTCGGCACCGCTGCGCAGGAACTCGACGGCCTTGTACTGCTCGTCGTCGACCACCGCGATGACCGGCGTGTCCGTGCCGGCCTGCTTGAGCTGGCTCACTACGGCCTTGACGGAGGGTAGGTCGGGGCTGACCCGGACCAGGGCCAGATCGGGGGATTCCAACCCCAGGAGTTCGCGTATCGCCGGCTCGTTGTCGGCGTGGTGTATCTGGACCACGTACCCGGCACCGCGCAGCAGTTGGGTGATTCGCTCGATATCCGTGAGCGAGCGGTCGACGATCAGAATGTGTAGCAAGGTTGGATCGGACACACCTGAAGTTCCTGTTCCCGTGTAGTACGTCGCATAGCCGCTATCGTTCGTGGCTGGAAGTGCTTTCATGGTGGGCGACTCCCATATGCGTGCAAAATTTCACACCTTTGATTGTAATCGCGATAACCCTGACGTAAAGCCGGCGAGCGGCTAAACTAGCCGCCTTTTTTCACAGACACCGGGCGTTCAGGACTGTTCCATGGCTACGTATAGCACCAATGAATTCAAAGCTGGGCTAAAGATCATGCTCGATGGCGACCCGTTCACCATCGTCGAGAACGAGTTCGTCAAGCCCGGCAAGGGGCAGGCCTTCAACCGGGTACGGGTTCGCAACCTCAAGACCGGGCGCACGGTCGAGCGCACCTTCAAGTCCGGTGATTCGGTCGAAGCGGCCGACGTCGTCGAAGTCGAAATGCAGTACCTCTACAACGACGGCGAGTTCTGGTACTTCATGGACCAGCAGAGCTTCGAGCAGATCTCCGCCGATGCCAACGCCATCGGCGACAACGCCAAGTGGTTGAAAGAGCAGGATATCTGCACGCTTATGCTGTGGAACGGCGTGCCGCTGTCGGTCACGCCGCCGAACTTCGTCATCATGACCATCGTCGAGACCGATCCGGGCCTCAAGGGTGACACCTCCGGCGGTGGCGGCAAGCCGGCCACGTTGGATACCGGTGCCGTGGTGCGTGTGCCGCTGTTCGTGCAGACGGGCGAGGTCATCAAGGTCGATACCCGCACCGGCGAGTACGCCTCCCGCGTCAAGGAGTGACCACCGGCGGGGAGCACTGGCGCCCGGCCGCCGATCTGCGGCGGCTGCGCGAGCGGGCAGGGGTGCTGGCGGCCATTCGGGCGTTTTTCGCCGCCCGCGATGTGCTGGAGGTCGAAACCCCGATCGTCAGCCGCGCGACGATCACCGACCCCAACCTCCCCAGCCTGCGTGCGGCTCCGGCCGATGGGTCCGTACGCTACCTGCACACCTCGCCGGAGTTCCCCATGAAGCGGCTGCTGGCCGCCGGCAGCGGGTGCATCTATCAAGTCGCCCGCGTGTTCCGCGATG
This sequence comes from uncultured Candidatus Competibacteraceae bacterium, assembly GCA_965652545.1. GTDB lineage: Bacteria > Pseudomonadota > Gammaproteobacteria > Competibacterales > Competibacteraceae > CBFGWV01. Next base: position 5,729 of record CBFGWV010000154.1, read on the forward strand.
GCGAGCGCGGCCAGCGGCACAACCCCGAGTTCACCTTGTTGGAGTGGTACCGCGTCGGCTTCGACCATCATCGCTTGATGGACGAGGTGGACGCGCTGGTCACCGGCCTGGCAGCTGGTCGGCGCCGTTTGGCGGCGTCCGAGCGGGTGGCGTACCGCACGTTGTTCCGCGAGGGTGCCGGCGTCGACCCCTTCGAGACCACCGTGCCTGCGCTGGCGGCGGCCTGCGAACGCTTGGGGCTGGCCGTGCCCCCGGGGATGCCGGCCGAGGACATCGACCCGTGGCTGGATCTCATCCTGGCCCTTCGCCTGGAGCGCGAACTGGGGCGGGGGCGGTTGAGCTTCCTGCACAGCTACCCGCCGTCGCAGGCGGCGCTTGCGCGGGTCAGCGACGATACCCCCGCCGTGGCCTGCCGGTTCGAGCTGTACCTCGACGGGCTGGAGCTGGCCAACGGCTTTTATGAGCTTGGCGATGCCGGCGAACAGGCACGGCGTTTTGCGGCGGAGAACGCACGTCGGTTGGCGTTGGGGCGCCCACAGATGCCGGTGGACGGCTTTCTGCTCGATGCCCTGGCGCACGGGCTGCCGGATTGCGCCGGGGTGGCTTTGGGGGTCGACCGGCTGCTCATGGCCTTGTACGAGGCCGCGCACATCGACGCGGTGATGGCGTTCCCGTGGGAGCGGGTCTAGCGAAATGCTGTCCGCGAGAAGAACCTGAGTCGAGTCATGTTTTTCTCATGCCCTGCGCCATGAGAAAAAGGCAGCGTCGTAGGATGGGTTGAGCGGCAGCGATACCCATCAGCCGCACGTGGCCGAAGCCACCCGCGCGTCGCCATTCACCGATGGGTATCGCTGCCGCTCAACCCATCCTACATCGGCGGTCCGAGGCGCAGCCTTCTAAGCTTCGACGCTGATTCGCAAGCCCGCGGCGATGGCCGGCGGGGCGCTGATCAAGGCCAGCGCCAACAAGGCGCCCAGCAGCGCCAACTCCCCCGACCAGGACAAGCCGACCATGGCCTTGGCCAGTGCGCCGGCACCGAAGATCAACGCCGGCACCAGCAGGGGCAGCACCAGAATCGACAGCAGCACACCGCCCTGGCGCAGGCTGACGGTAAGCGCCGCCCCGACGGCCGCCAGCAGGCTCAACGCCGGGGTCCCCACCGCCAGGCTCGCCAGCAGCGCGGGATAGGCCGAACCCGGCAGGCCGTACAGCACACCGACGACCGGCGCCACCAGTAACAGCGGCAGGCCGGTGACCAACCAGTGTGCGGCGACCTTGGCCAGGGCCAGCAGGACCAGCGGATGGGGGGTGAGCATCAGTTGCTCCAGCGAGCCGTCTTCCAGGTCGCCGCGAAATAACCGGTCGGTGCCCAGCAAGGTCGCCAACAGCGCGCCGACCCAGATCACCCCCGGGGCGATGCTGCGCAAGGTGTCCGGGCCGGGACCCACGCCCAGCGGAAACAAAGCGGCGACGAGAATGAAAAACACCAGCGGCTGGACCGCCTCACCCCCGCGGGCGAGGGTGAGGCGGATATCGCGGGCGATCACCGCCTGGCAGGCGCGTAGCGTCTCGTTCATCCCAGGACCACTTCGGTGAAGGCCGCGTTGCCCGGCAGCATCTGGTGGCTGGTCAGCACGACCTGGCCGCCAGCGGCGCGGTGGCGATCGAACTGGCGCGCGAGCGCATCGGCCGCCTGGGCGTCCAGCGCGGTCAGGGGCTCATCGAGCACCCACAGGCTGGCGGACTCCAGCCACAGCCGTGCCAGGCCGACGCGTCGCTTCTGGCCGGCCGACAGGCGGCGCACGGGGACCTCTTCCTTGCCGGCCAGACCGACGGCGGCCAATGCCCGATCGACCTGCGCGTCATCGGGGCGGTCGCCGCGCAAACGCGCCAGGGCGTGGAGATTGTCCAGCGGTGAGAGGTCGAGCTTCAGCCCTGGCAGATGGCCCAGGTGCAGCAGGTCGCGATGATAGGCTTCACGCACGCGGTGTATGTCCGCGCCGCCCCAGGTCACATGGCCTTGCTGGAGGCTCGACAGACCGACCAGCAAGCGCAGCAAGGTGGTCTTGCCGGCCCCGTTGGGCCCGCGAATCCACACACCGGCGCCCGGTTCGACGACGAACGAGACCTGTTGGAAAAGCGTCCGTCCGTCGCGGGCGACACCCAGGTTGTGGGCTTCCAGGCGCTTGCCGTCGGTCACTGCCGCTGCCGGTTTATGGTGAGCTCGACCGCCCCGCGCTCGCCGACGGTCAGGCGGACCGGGTCGGACTCCAAGTCCCCGCTGCTGGCGGTGGCAGTGCCGCCGAGGCTGATCCGCGCCTGTACCTGAACGGCCTGGCCCGCTTGCAGCGGTCGGGCGGCCTGCATCGCGCGGGTCTCGTCGAGCACCACCGTCACCGGCCAGTCGCCCACCGGCTGGCGAACCACGGCCAGCGGCATCGGCGGGCCGTCCACGGCGCGGGCGAAGACGAACAACACGGCATCGGCCGGTACCCGTGCCGCCAGCGCGGGGTCCAGGCCGACGGTCACCTGTACGGCCGCCTCGCCGGTCGCGGCAGGGGTGCCGGCGATGAGCGCATTGTGGGCCTCGGCGATGACCTCATCGAGCACCCCGGCCAGCTCGGCGTCGTCCGGCAGGTCGCGACGCAGCGATTGCCATGCGGTCAGGGCGATCTGGTAGTCGCCGGCGTTGTAGGCGGCAAACCCCAATAGCATGCGCGCCCCGGGGTGGGTCGGCTGGTCGCTGAGTATTGATTCGATCAGACGAGCGCCGCGGGGTTCGAGGCGGCCTTCGTTGCCCATCACCAGCGCCTGGGCCAGGGCCATGCGGCTGTCGATGCGTTCGGGGGCCAACTCATAGGCGCGCTCGGCCAGCTTGCGCGCCGGCTCCGCCACGCCCACCTGCAGCAGTGTGGCGGTGAGTTTGAGCATGCCCTTGACATCGCTGTATCCGCCGCGTTGCAGCGTTGCCAGTGCGACGCGGACGCTGGGCTCGAGGTTACGGTCGATCGCCTCAGGGGTGGGGGCGTCCTGCGGCGAGGCCAGCCAGCGCACGACCGCGGGTGCCAACTGCTCTTTGGTGGCCTCCCAGTCCGCCACCGGGCCGGCGTAGCCGTGCAGACGGTAGTAGCCGGCGGCGGCGCCGATCACGGCGAGGCTGATCAACAGGGCGAGCGCGCGCGCGGTCTTGTGTCCACGCGCGTCCTGCCGGCGTTGCTGGTCGCTGTCGCCCAACAAGGTGCGCGCAAGGTCCAGCCGTTGCGCCTCCAGCTCGGCCTCGCTCAGGCGCCCGGCCTGGCGGTCGGCCTGCAACTCGGCCAGGCGGTCGCGGTAGATTGCTACGTTGGCGTCGGTGGCATCGCTGCCGGTGGCCGGGCGGGCGCGCCACAGCGGCAGCACGATCACCAGCAGGACGATGAGAGAAAGCAGCGTGACGGCAAGCCAGATCATCGGCTCACCGGTGCGGACATGGGCTTCACGGGGTGGGGGTGTCCTTGCGGGTCAGAGCGTCCAGTCGTGCCTGTTCATCGGGGCTCAACGCGGCCGGGTCGGCGGCGGTGCGGCGGCGTACCCAACGCAGCACCAACAGCCCGGCGATGACGACGAATGTCAGCGGCCCCAGCCAAAGCGGCCAGGTCAGCGGCCGGAACGGAGGCCGGTAGGTGACGAAGTCGCCGTAGCGCTCGACCAAGTGATTGACGATTTCCTGGTCGCTGCGCCCATCGGCCAGCATGTCGGCGACCCGGGTGCGCAGGTCTTCCGCAAGCGGTGCGTTGGAGTCGGCGATGTTCTGGTTCTGGCACTTGGGGCAGCGAAGTTCCTCGATCAACGCGCGGTAGCGCGTCTGCGTCAGTTCGTCATCGAATTGCGGGGCCTCGACCACGGCCAGCGCGGGGGCGGCCATCAGCCACAATGCGACGATCCATCCGAGCGGCCTCATCCGGGTGCATCCTTGGCCAGTTCGCTGTAGCGCGGTTGCAAGGCTTCGCGCCACACCGTCTCGTCCACGGCGCCGACATGGCGGTAGCGCACGATGCCGTCGGCATCGACGAGGAAGGTCTCGGGTGCGCCGTACACCCCAAGCTCGATACCCAACTGTCCGGACTGGTCGTCGATATTGATCACGTAGGGGTTGCCCAACTGTTGCAGCCAGGCGACGGCGGCGGCAGGGTCGTCCTTGTAGTTCACACCCACGATGCGCACGCCCTGCGCCTTGAGGGTGTTGAGCATCTCGTGCTCGGCGCGGCAGGTGGGGCACCAGGTGGCCCAGACGTTGAGCAGGTAGGCCTGTCCGCCCAGGTCGGCGTTGGTCACGCGGCTGCCGGGCTCGCCCACCCGCTGGGCGGTAAAGGCCGGCAGCGGCTTGCCCTGGCGCGCGGAGGGCAGCAACGTAGGGTCGCGGCCCAGCCCCTGGAACAACACCACCAGCAGCACCCCGAACACCAGCAGCGGTGTCGCCAGCAGGAGGATACGCTTACGCCCTGGCGCCATGGCCGACCTCCACGGAAGCGGCGGCTGCCCGCCGCGCCAGTCGGTAGCGGCGGTCGGACAAGGCCAGCAAGCCGCCGAAGGCCATGATCAGCGCCCCCAGCCACAACCAGCGCACGAACGGCTTGTACTGCACCCGCACCGCCCAACTGCGGGCATCGAGTGCCTCGCCGAGGGCGACGTACAAGTCCTGGATGAGCCCGGGCGAGAGCCCGACCTCGGTCATCGGCATGTTGCGCTCGGTGTACAGCCGTTTTTCCGGGTACAGCACGGTGACGGTCCGGCCTTGATCGTCCTCCACGCGCACCGTGGCGCGGGTGCCGGCGTAGTTGGGGCCGTCCGCGTCGACCAGTGCCTCCAACGTGAAGGTGTAGGGGCCGGTGACCTGGGGCTCGTTCAAGCTCAGGCGGACATCCCGCTCGACACTGTAGGCCGAGGTGATGGCCACGCCGGTGACGGTCACCAGCATGCCGATATGGGCCACCCACATGCCCACCTGGGCGCGGGGCAGACGGCCCAGGGCGCCCAGGCGGTCCTGTTTGTGGCGCAGACGCCCGGCCAGGTCGATCGCGACCGACAGCAACACCCACAGCACCAGGCCGACCGTGATTGCCGCGAGCACGGGCACGCGTCCGGTCAGCAGCCAGGGCAGTGCGAAACCCAGCACCAGGCAGACGGCACCGCCGGGGAGCATCCATCGCGGCAAGCGGGAGAGGCGGTCCTGCTTCCAGTGCAGCAGCGGCCCAACCCCCAACAACGCCAGCAGCCCCATCGTCAGCGGGATGAACAACGTATTGAAGTACGGCGGCCCGACCGACAGCTTGCCCAGGCCCATCACGTCGACGAACAACGGGAACAAGGTACCGGTAAACACCACCAGCGCCGCCCCGCACAGGAACAGGTTGTTGCCCAGCAGTGCCATCTCACGCGACACCGGGGCAAAGCGTGCATCGTCGCGGAACAGGTGCGCGCGGACCACGGTGAGCGTCAATGCGCCGCCGCAGATCAGCGCCAGCAGGATCAGAATGAACACCCCGCGCTCAGGGTCGTTGGCAAAGGCATGTACCGAGGTCAGCACGCCAGAGCGCACCAGGAACGTACCCAGCACGCTCAGCGAGAAGGTCGCAATGGCCAGGATCACCGTCCACGCCCGGAACACGCCGCGCTTCTCGGTGGCGGCCAGGGAATGGATCAATGCGGTACCCATGAGCCAGGGCATGAACGAGGCGTTCTCGACCGGGTCCCAGAACCACCAGCCGCCCCAGCCCAG
>CBFGWV010000155.1:0-11479 GCA_965652545.1 uncultured Candidatus Competibacteraceae bacterium
CCGTTTTTGTCATCGACTTACCGCTATAATCGCGACCCCCTGAAGTCCTACGTTGGACCATAGTCGTGATTTCCAAGCTCCGTAATATCGCCATCATCGCTCACGTCGACCACGGTAAAACCACCCTGGTGGATAAGCTGCTCCAGCAGTCGGGCACTTTCAATGAACGTGCCGCCCTGACCGAGCGCATCATGGACTCCAACGCGCTGGAGAAAGAGCGCGGCATCACGATCCTGGCCAAGAACACCGCCCTCAAATGGCGCGACTACCGGATCAGCATCGTCGACACCCCCGGACACGCCGATTTTGGCGGCGAGGTCGAGCGCGTGCTGTCGATGGTGGATTCGGTTCTTCTATTGGTGGATGCGGTCGACGGCCCCATGCCGCAGACGCGGTTCGTCACCCAGAAGGCCTTCGCCATGGGTTTCAAGCCGATCGTGGTGATCAACAAGATCGACCGGCCCGGTGCCCGCCCCAGTTGGGTGCTGGACCAGACCTTCGACCTCTTCGATCGTCTTGGCGCCACCGACGAGCAGTTGGACTTTCCGGTCATCTACGCCTCGGCGCTCAACGGTTATGCCGGACTCGACCCGGAGGTCCGCGAGGGCGACATGACGCCGTTGTTCCAGGCGATCGTCGATCATGTCTCGCCGCCGGCGGTGGATATGGACGGCCCGTTCCAGATGCAGGTGTCCTCGCTGGACTACAACAGCTATGTCGGGGTCATCGGTGTGGGCCGCATTCAGCGCGGCCGGGTCAAGACCAACACACCGGTCACCGTGGTTGACCGCGAGGGTGGCCGCCGCCAGGGCCGCGTACTGCAGATCCTCGGCTTCCACGGCCTGGAGCGCGTAGAGGTTCCCGAGGCCGCGGCGGGCGATATCATCGCCTTCACCGGTCTGGACCCGCTGAACATCTCCGACACTTTGTGCGACCCCACGGCCGTACAGGCCCTGCCGCCGCTGACGGTGGACGAGCCCACGGTGAGCATGACCTTCCAGGTCAACACCTCGCCGATGGCCGGCCGCGAGGGCAAGTTCGTCACGTCCCGCCAGGTGCGCGAGCGCCTCATGCGTGAGCTCATCCACAACGTGGCCCTGCGTGTCGAGGAAACCGAAGACCCGGACAAGTTCAAGGTCTCCGGCCGTGGCGAGCTGCACCTGGCCATCCTCATCGAGAACATGCGCCGCGAAGGCTACGAGCTGGCGGTGTCGCGCCCCGAGGTGATCATCCGCGACATCGACGGCCAGCGCTGCGAGCCGTACGAGCAGCTCACCGTCGACGTCGAGGAGCAGTACCAGGGCGCCGTTATGGAGAAGCTCGGCGAGCGCCGCGGCGAACTCAAGGACATGATGCCCGACGGCAAGGGCCGCGTGCGCCTGGACTACATCATCCCCGCCCGCGGGCTGATCGGCTTCCAGACCGAGTTCCTGACCTCGACCAGCGGCACCGGGCTGCTGTACCACGTGTTCGACAGCTACGGTCCGATGAAGAAAGGCGCCATCGGCAGCCGCAACAACGGGGTGTTGATCAGCATGGCCCAGGGCAAGGCGCTGGCCTATGCGTTGTTCAGCCTGCAGGAGCGTGGCCGCTTGTTCATCGGGCATGCCGACGAGGTCTACGAGGGCCAGGTCATCGGTATCCATACCCGTGACAACGACCTGACCGTCAACCCGCTGAAAGCCAAGCAGCTGACAAACATCCGCGCCGCCGGTACCGACGAGAACCTCATCCTCAGCCCGCCGATCCGCATGACGCTGGAGCAGGCGCTGGAGTTCATCGACGATGACGAACTGGTCGAGGTGACACCCGCCTCCATCCGGGTGCGCAAGAAGCATCTCCAGGAACACGAACGCCGCAAGGCCGCCCGTCAGGCCGAAGCCGGCTGACACCACACCGGGGGGACCCACCGCCGATGACTGATCTCGCCGAACTTCGCCGCAACTACGCCCGGGGTTCGCTGGACACCACCAGCGTCGCCGCCGATCCGATCGATCAGATGCGACGTTGGCTGGACGAGGCCATCGCCGCCCGGGTGCCCGAGCCGAATGCATTCACCTTGTGTACGGTGGATGCCGACGGCCTGCCCGACGGGCGGGTGCTGTTGCTCAAAGGGCTGGACGCTGACGGGTTCCGCTTCTTTACCAACTTCCACTCGGCCAAGGGCAGGCAACTGACCGCCAATCCGCGGGCGGCGCTGGTCTTCCTTTGGCTGGAGTTGGAGCGTCAGGTCCGCGTGCAGGGTACGGTCAGCCCGCTTGACCCGGCACTCTCGCAGGCGTATTTCCACAGCCGTCCGACCGGCAGCCAGATCGGCGCCATTGCGTCGAACCAGAGTGCGGTAGCCGCCGACCGCAGCGACCTGGAGCGGCGCTTCGCCACCCTGGAAGCCCAGTACCCAGAGGGTACCGTCATCCCCATGCCGGCGCACTGGGGCGGCTACAACCTGGTGCCCACCTGTATCGAGTTCTGGCAGGGTCGGCCCAGTCGACTGCACGATCGCATCCGCTATCGACTCGACGACGGCCACTGGCGTATCGAACGCCTGGAGCCCTGATGGTACGCCGCCCAGGCCCGCGTCTGGTCGCGGCCCATCTGTCGCAGTCGACCGGACGGCTGGCCAAGACCCTGCGCTACTGCCAGCGGCTGGGCGAGCTCAACAAAATCTTCCTGGCCTTCGTCCCACCGCATCTGGCACCGCATTGCCGGCTGGTGGCCGCCGACCAGTATCGTTGGTTGATCGAGGCCGAAGGCGCGGCTTGGGGTGCGCGGGTGCGCTTCCAGTTGCAAGGTCTGCGGCAGCAGTTGATTCGTCATCTCAAACGCGAGCTGCCGCCGTTCAAGCTGCGTATCCGTCCGGCCGCCGAACCCCGAGTCGTCCCGAAACGTCCGCCGATGACCCTGTCAGCGGACGCGGCCGATACGGTGGCCGCCACCGCCCGCGGCATAGAAGACCCGCGCCTGCGGGCCGCGTTGGAGCGCCTGGCCCGGCACCGCCGGGAGTAGGGACAGTCTCAAAAGTCCAACAGGCTGCTCGCAACACCGTTCAGGCGCTCGTCAGTCCTCCACACGCATAGTCGCACCCGACTTCGATCTTTCGACGGACCACATCCATGGCAGGAGCGGGTTCCCGCGACCTTCGTATCGATGCCTTGCGTGGCTTGGCGCTGGTGCTGATCTTCATCGATCACGTACCGGGCAACCCGCTGGCCTTGTTCACCTTGCAGAAGCTGTCGTTCTCGGACGCGGCCGAGCTGTTCGTGTTCCTGGCCGGCGTCAGCGCCGCCTGGGCCTTTGGCGGTGTGCTTCAACGGCAAGGCCTGCCTGCGCTTGTCGGTCGGGTCGCCGCCCGGGTGAAGACCTTGTTCCTCTGTCATCTGGGCATGATTGCGGTCTTGCTCGGACTCTTTGTCCTGGTCGATCCGGCCGACTGGGTGTGGGACAGTTATCACCTCAGGCCGCTGCGTGAGGATAGTGGCCGAGTAGCCATCCATGCCGCCCTTTTGCACTACCAGCCGGGGTTTCTCGACATCCTGCCGGTGTACATGGTGCTACTGGCCAGCACACCCGCCCTATTGTTGCTGGTACGCCGCTGGGGAAGCCTGGCCCTGTTGCCGCCGATAGCGCTTTATCTCGCCGCCGGGGCGGGCGACTGGAGCATCCCGGCGTACCCTGACCGCAGTTGGTTCTTCAATCCGCTACGCTGGCAGCTGTTGTTCGCCATCGGACTGGTAGCCGCATATCTGGCCCGCTTCTGGAACTGGCGACCACGCCGACGGTGGTGGTTCGATCATCTCGCCTGGGGTGTGCTTGCCTTCGGTCTGATCGCCCGCGCCCCATGGACGCCCTGGTGGGATGTACGCCTGGTGCCGGCCGATTGGCTGGACGGCGTCGGCAAATCATCTTTGGATGCCTGGCGACTGGCCAGCGTACTGGCCCAGGTGTATCTGCTGGCCCGCTGGGTGCCGGCAGGGGCGCGCTGGCTGCATCACCCGGCGGTGTCGGTCCTGGTGGCCATGGGCCGTAACAGTTTGCCGGTGTTCGCCGGCGGTACCTTGCTGGCCATTGCATTCCATTTGCTGGCATTGCGCTGGGAATTGTCGATGGTCCCCATTCTGTTGCTGACGCTCTCCGGTGTGTTGTTTCAAGCGGGCTTTGCCTTGCGGATGACCTATGGGCGCCCGATGCCCGCACCGCCGTTGACGCCGGTTGGCGAGCGTTGAGAAACGTCGGGAATGGACTATCGACGGCACTGAAAATGTGTAACGTTTCGCATTAGGTTGGAATAACCCGCTATCAGGCGCTACCCTTTCGCAACAATCAATCAATGGCGACGGGGACTCCTCCGCGACGGGGGAGTGAAGGGAGTCGGATGCGTCAATCGATCTGCGCCGCAGCGTTTGCTGCTGCGTGCTTTGCTGGAACCGCCTCGGCGGACACTTATTCAGTCCTGGTCGACAACGATCTGAACACCGCCACAGGCTGTTCGATCACACTCCCGGAGAGTGCATCGATCATCGAGGGCATTGAGGCCCGAATCACCGGCACCATATCCGCAGGCGCGCCCCCCACGGTCAGTGCCGTGGTGCTGGAGACCTGCCAGGGCGGTGTCTTCGTCGGCACTGGCAGCCTGCCCGCCGGCCACCCCGTAGGCTTGAACAACGGCATCGGTGGCGCGGATGTCATCGAGTTGCAGGCCCCGGAATCCTCCCTCATCCCCGCCGACAGCGATGGACCGGTCAGTGTGCGGCTCTACGGTGTCGCGCAGCAGGGCAGCAACGACGATGTCATCGCCGCCACCGATCCCCTGATCATCGATGTCATCGCCATTCCGCTGCTCGGCGGTGGGGGCTTGTTGATACTTGCCGCACTCGTGTTCGGCGCGGTGGGGCTGTGCAGGCGCCGCCGTCCGGGGCTGCTGGCCGTCAGCCTCATGCTGGCCGGCACCGGCTTGGTCATGGCGGCCAATTTCGCAACCGATGGGCAGGTGGACGACTGGGCAGGAGAGCCGCAGGCCGGTAGCGACGGCACGGGCGACAGTGCCCTGCCCTCCACCGACCTGGTGGCCTTCTTCGCCGCCGAGGACGCCTCGTCGGTCTTCTTCCGGCTGGATGCGGTCGATGTCGAAGTACGCGCACCGAGCGCAAACGACGACGACTACGACGCATTGAACAACGATCTGCTGGTGGTCGCCTCCGCCGATGGTGTCATCGACAATCCGGATGCCGGTGAGGGCGACGATGCCGGTCAGCCGGCTGCGGTGGTCGACGCCTATGGACCGGTGGGCGGGCCACTGGCCACCGCCCCCGGCGCGGCATTTGCCCTACCCAGCGGCAATACCGTGACCTTCGACGCCGACGGTCTGGGCGGCTTCAGCTACGACGCCACGGTCAACCCGACCTTCACCGGCAGCGAGTCGTTCGACTACCAGATCACCAACAGCGTCGGCAGCGATACCGCAACGGTCACCATCACGGTCAATCAGTTGCCGGTGGCCAACGATGACACCTACGACGTCGACCCGGATGCGGTAACCACCGTGCTCACGGCCGAGGGTGTCATCCAGAACCCCAATGCAGGCGAAACCGACGAGCCCGGTGCACCGCCAGCGGTAGTCGATGCCTACGGGCCGGTGGGCGGCCCGCTGGCGACCGTGCCCGGCGCCGCGTTTGCCCTGCCCAGCGGCAATACCGTCACCTTCAACGCCGACGGTGCCGGTGGCTTCGCCTACGACGCGACGGTGAACAGCGGCTTCACCGGTGACGAGTCGTTCGAGTATCAGATCAGCAATGCGGCTGGCAGCGATACGGCCGTTGTCACGTTGACGGTCGGCGCCGAACCCGACGCTGTCGACGACGACCCCGGCGCCGCCTACACGGTCGATCCCGGCAGCATCCTGACGATCGCTGCGGGTCCGAGCGACCTGCTGGCCAACGACGACCTCGGTGCGCCCGAGGCGGCCATCGTCACCTTCGGCGCCACCGGGACCGAATCGGCGGCCAACAACACCGGCACCAGCGCCCAGGGCGCCGTGCTCACCGTCAATGACGACGGCAGCTTCAGCTACGAGGCACCCGATGGCGGCGTCTCCGGCGGGGTCGATCAGTTCGTCTACACGCTGGAGAACAGCCTCGGCAGCGACACGGCCACGGTGACGATCAACGTCAACGAGCCGCCGACCGCGGTGAGCGACAGTGCTGCGGTCAGCGAGGATGCGCCGGCCACCGCCATCGACGTGCTGGCCAACGACACCAACCCCGACAGTGTCACGACAACCATCGTCTCCTCGACGGACCCGGCCAACGGCACCGTGGTGATCACCGGCGGCGGAACGGGTGTGACCTACCAACCTGACGCCAACTACTGCAACAACCCGCCAGGCACGACGCCGGACACTTTCGACTACACCCTCTCGCCCGGCGGCTCCTCGGCTACCGTGTCGGTCACCGTCAACTGTGTCAACGACCCGCCCACGGCGGAGGATGACAGTTTCAGCACGGACGAGGACACCGTGCTGAACGAAGACGTGACCGCGGACAACGGCAACGGCGTCGATACGGACACCGAGGGCGCTCTGCTCACGGTGTCCCAGGTCAACGGCAGCGGCTTCACGGCCGGCACACCGTTCGCCCTGCCCTCGGGCGCCACGCTGACGATGAACGCCAACGGCACGTTCGCCTACGACCCGACGACCAGCACGACCTTCAACGCCCTGGATACGGGCGAGCAGGACAGCGACAGCTTCACCTACACGATCTGCGACCCCGGGCCGCTGTGCGATTCGGCCACCGTCAGCGTCATCATCGACGGGGTAAACGATGCGCCGACGGTCACCGGCGCACCCGCGGACTACGCAGTCCACGCCCACTTGAGTATCGCCCAGGCCGACGGAGCCGGCGACCTGCTGGCCACCGGCGGCGGGTTCACCATCACCGACCCGGAAGGCGATCCGATTGATATCGACGGCACCGTGCCGACGGCCACAGTGCAGGGCGGAACGGTGAGCATCAATACGACCACCGGCGCCTTCACCTACCACCCGCCGTCCGGGTTCACCGATGCGGACGACACCTTCCAGTACACCGTCTGTGACGACGAAAACCTGTGCTCGAGCCCGATCACCGCAACCCTGGAGGTGTCGGGGCCGCGCGTATGGTTCGTGGACAACTCGGCAGCCGCCGGTGGCGGGGGCACCCAGAACGCGCCCTTCGACACCCTGTCCGAGGCGGATACGGCCGCCGACGACAATAGCGACCTGATCTACGTCGAGCACACCGGCACCGCCTACAGCGGCGGCATCTCGCTGCAACCGGGCCAACGCCTGATCGGCGAGGGGCTGACCGGCAGCAATTTCGACGACGCCTTTGGTATCACGCCGCCGGCAGGCACGCTCACCCGCCCCGCCCTGGCAGGTACCCGACCGGTGATTCCAGGCCAGGTCACCCTGCTCAGCGGTGCCAACCATCACGTGCGCGGCTTGAACATCGTGACCTCCGGTGCCAACGCACTCACCGGCAGCAACGTCACCGGTATCGTCGTCGATCAGTTCCTGGCGAATGCCAATGGCGGCGCGGCCATTGCTCTGACCGGTGCGAGCAACGGTACCGTCACCGCCGACAGCCTCACCAGCAATGGCTCCGGCCAGGCGTTCGGCGTCAATCTCGACGGCTACACCGGCACGCTGACCGTCACCGGCAACACTGTGCTCAGCGGGGCCTCCAACGCGCAGCTGCGAATCAACAACTCCAGTACCGGTGGAAACGCCATCGCATTCAACGGTGGCGCAAACAATTTCCAGGCGACCACACAAGCCCCCGATGCCATCGTGATCGCCAACAGCCCCAACGTCACGATTGCCAGCGGCAGCGCCTATGCGAACAACGGGCGGATTCTCCAGGTCAGCGGCAGTGGGGTGGACATTACGCTGTCCAGCGTCGCCAAGACCGGCTCCGGCGACGGTGTGATCCTGACCAACAACACCGGCACGTTCACCTTGAGCGGCGTCAACGTCAACATGAACCTGGCCACCGGCAACCCCTTCGTCGCCAACAACTCCGGCACCCTCACGATCACCGGCAGCACCAACATCCTCAACACCATTTCGGGTGTGGGCATCAACCTGACCGACACCACCATCGGCGCCGCCGGCGTGCAGTTCCAGCGCATCAGTGCGGCCAATGGCACCAACGGCATCATTCTGGATGGCATCGGCAACGGCGGCGCGTTCCTCGTCTCCGGCGACGGCACCAATGCCCGCAACGCCTCTGGTGGCACACTCCAGAACACCACCGACGACGGCGTTTTCCTCAACGACGCGTTCAATGTGACCTTGCGCCAAATGGACGTGCTCAACGTTGGCGACACGGCCAACCCAGGCGACATCGCCAACACGACCAACGATCACGCCGTAGAGAGCCGTGGCGGCGGCAACATCGTGCTCTCGGCGGTGTTCATCCAGAACCCGTTGGGCTCTGGATGGGAGGCGTTCGATATCACCGGCACCAACCGCATCGACACCAACAGCCGGGTAGAGGGGCTGGATGCGGTCAGCAACTTTGCCGGTTTGCGCCTCACCAACACGAACACCAACTTTGCACTGTTCGCCATCGAGAATTCGACGTTCGATCACGCCGACCCCACGCCCGGGGATGCGGCGAACAACGGCAACTCGATGGTCGTGTTCTCAGCGCGCGGAACCACGACCGGTGCCGTCACGGTCGACGGCAGCACGTTCGTGGGCGCCCGCGGAACGGCCATGGTCGTCAACGCCGGCGATACGGCCGGCTCCAACGGTACGATCACCTCGAGCATCACCAACTCGCAGTTCCATACCGCCCATCCCATCAACGGACAGACCAACTTCGCCGTGCGGTCGCTGCAAGGGACGACACACAACGCGACGATCAGCAGCAACACGCTCCGCGATATCGGTCGCGGCGGCAGTCTTTCGGGGCAGATCATCGCCGACAAGAGCGGCACCGGCGTCCTCGATGCCCTGGTGAATCTGAACACCGTGTTCGACATCGACGACCAGCATGGTATCGATGCCTTGTCGCTGAGCACCTCGACCGCGGGGCGCGTGGATTGGGAGGCGGTGAGCAACCGCATCTACGACGTCGGCCGGCGAGGGATCTTCAATTCCGCCCGCGGTAGCGAGCCGGACATGGACGTGGCCTGGCGCAACAATATCCTGGGTATCGACGCCGGCAGCACCGAACAGCCGGTAGGGGACGGCACGGTCGCCCGCCGCGGCGGTGAGATCGACGTCCAGACGGCCGCGAACCTCCAAGGCGAGTTGACCGGTAACACCATCGTCGCCGTGCCGACAAACGCCGGCAGTGCGACATCGGGCCTGGCGGAGTCGGTGATGTTCATCAACGTCGAAGAGTTCCCCTCGGGAACGGCGCTCGCGCAGATCACGATGACGAACAACACCTGGACCAACCGCGGTACGGCTACGCACAACTTTATCTCCCGCACCCGCGACACCGGACTGACCGAGGCGGTGGACCTCAGCGGCAACACCGCCGACGGCAACACCAGCCTGGCAGAGATCGTCGAATTCGCCGGCAGCACCGTCACCGTGGAGGATTTAGCCACGGTCGCCGCCGACAACCCCGGCATCACCACGCTGACGGTCGGTGCCGGTGTGACCGACAACGGCGGGAACGTCCCCCTGCCGGACTTCTGATCGGGACAAGAGCAAATAACCAGTCATTGCCTCAGGAGGGGGAAACGTCCATGTCCGAACCATTCCTGGCCGAAGTGCGGATTGTCGGCTTCAACTTCGCCCCGAGGGGGTGGGCGTTCTGCGATGGGCAGATCCTCCCCATCAATCAGAACCAGTCGCTGTACTCGATATTGGGGACGACGTACGGCGGCGACGGGCGAACCACCTTCGCCCTACCCGACCTGCGAGGGCGAACTCCGATACACACCGGCCGCTCCGACGGCGGCACCGAACATCGCCTTGGGTCCAAGTCGGGCGAGGAGACGCACACGCTCAGTGCGGCGGAAATGCCACGACACACGCACATCGTTCAAGGACGCAACCAAGAGCCGAATCAGAACAATCCTCAAAACCACGTGTTCGCACGCTCGGTGCAGCAGGTCTACGCCCCGTTCTCCGCACCGGCCACCTTCGGCAGCGGTTCGGTCGCCAATGTCGGCGGCAGTCAGGCGCATGACAACATGCAACCGTATCTGGCAGTGAATTTCTGCATCGCATTGCAGGGTCTGTTTCCGTCGCGGAACTGATAAAGGGGGCCACCAATGTCTGAACCGTTCGTCGGTGAGATTCGCATGTTCGCGGGCAACTTTGCGCCACGCGGCTGGGCCTTCTGTGACGGCCAACTCCTCGCGGTATCGCAGAACGACGCCCTGTTTTCACTCTTCGGCACCATTTACGGCGGCGATGGGCGCACAACGTTCGGCCTGCCCGACCTGCGCGGGCGCATCCCCATCCATGCCGGTTCGGGACCTGGGCTTTCCCCGCGTCGCTTAGGTGCCAAAGGCGGCGAGGAAAAGGTGACGCTGACCGTCAATCAACTTCCATCGCATACACACCCGCTGACCGGCACCACCAGTGGCGCAACGACCATCGACCCGGTCGGCAACGCCCCGGCCCAGGGCTTGGCTGACTACCTCAACCCCAGGGGGCCGGCGGTCGGCCAGATGAGCGGGCTGTCGATCACCAACACCGGCGGCAGCCGATCCCATACCAATCTGATGCCCTTCCTGTGCGTGCACTTCATCGTCGCACTGTTCGGCATCTACCCGTCGCGGCACTAGGAGCGTCTCATGTCCGAACCTTTCGTCGCCGAGATCCGAATCTTCGCCGGCAACTTCGCCCCCCGCGGGTGGGCGTTCTGCAACGGGCAACTGCTGCCGGTTTCCCAGAACACCGCCCTGTTTTCGCTCATCGGAACCACCTACGGGGGGGACGGCCGCAGCACGATGGCCCTGCCCAATCTAGAGGGCCGGGCGCCGATGCATCCGGGCCGCGGCCCGGGGCTCACCGCCCGCCGGCTCGGTGAGCGTGGTGGTGTCGAAGCGGTCACCCTGACCGAGGCCCAGATGCCCTCGCACAACCATTCGCTGCATTTCACCGAGGAGTTGGCCAACCAGCGCGCGATCAACGACAACTTTGTCGCCGTCGGCAATCAGATGTTCGACACGGCCGCCTCGCTCGGCCCGATGGCGGAACAGATGCTCCCCAATACCGGTGGCAGTCAGGCGCACAACAACATGCAGCCATTCCTGACGATGAATTACATCATCGCCCTGGTCGGTCTATACCCCTCGCGCAGTTGACGTTTAGCCCATATCCGCAAGGTTTCTGGCGCTGCCGTTTCGTCGAGGACGGGTGTGCCCCGCACTCCTGGCCTTAGACAGCCACCGCTGTGAGCCTGCGGCCAAGCCGGTAGGTCGTGGACCGACCGTCGGCAGCATGGATGCTGCCGTCGAGCGTACACGGACG
>CBFGWV010000156.1:0-11433 GCA_965652545.1 uncultured Candidatus Competibacteraceae bacterium
CGGATGTTGATGTCCCAGCGAAAGACGCAGATCCCGGCGAAGGCCGGCATGATCTGCGGCACCACCGCCCAGGCCAGCACCTGGGCTCTACTGGCGCCGGTCGCCTCGATGGCCTCGACCTGCTCGTGGTCGATCTCCTCGATCGCCTCGTAGAGCAGCTTGGCGACGAACCCGATTGAGCGCAGCGCGATGGCAACGATGCCCGCGAGCAACCCCGGACCGATCACCGCCACCAGCAGCAGCGCCCAGATCAGCGAATTGATCGAACGTGAGCTGACGATGATAAACAGCGCAATCGGACGCAGGATTGGATGCGGCGTAGTGTTGCGCGCTGCGAGAAAGGCCACGGGCACGGCCATGACGATCGCGCCCAACGTCCCCAGCGTCGCGATGTTCAACGTGTCCCACAGTGGCTTCCACAGGGCGTTGATATAGTCCCAGCGTGGCGGAAACATGCGCGAGGCCAAGTCCGCCGCCTGGCGCGGCGCGTCGTAGACGAACACCCAGATGGTGTCGCGGGTCATCACCTGCCAGGAGAACACCAGCAAGGCGACGCCGCACAGCCAGACACCCCAGGTCAGCAGGTCGCGACCGCGGCTGCGTCGTTGCCACACCGGTGGCAGGGATTCGTTCACTGCACCCATTTGCGCACGTACCCCGAGCTGTATTCCACGACCATGACGATGGCGATGATGATGAGCAGGATGGCCGCCGCCGAGTCGTACTCGTAGCGATCGATGGCGGTGTTCAAGGTCGCCCCGATGCCGCCGGCACCGACGATGCCGATGACCGATGACTCGCGGAAGTTGATGTCCAGCCGGTACAGCGACAAACCGATGAAGCGCGGCATGACCTGAGGCTGCACGGCGTAGTTGACCACCTGCCACCATCCCGCCCCGGTGCTGCGCACCGCCTCGACGGGGGCGGCGTTCATCGCCTCGATGTCTTCGGCCAGCAGCTTGGCCAGAAAGCCGATGGTCGCGAACGACAGGGTCAGGAAACCGGCCAACGGGCCGAAGCCCACCATCGCCACGAACAGGATGGCGATGACCACCTCCTGGAAGCTGCGCGAGATCGCGATGAACCCGCGGCAGAAGGCGTAGATCGGTAGCGGCGCCAGGTTGCGCGCCGCCCCCAGCGCGAAGGGCACGGACAGGACAATGCCAAGCGCCGTGGCCGTCACGGTCATCGTAAGGCTCTCGATCAGACCCTGTAGGATGTCCGTCCAGCGGCTGACGAAGTCCGGCGCCAGGAAGCCCTCGATGAAGCGCCAGCCGCGCTCCAGCCCCTCGTAGACGCGGGTCCAGTTCACCTCGACGGTCGAACCGGCGAGGATCAGATAGACGATAGCCGCCAGCGGCAGGCCATAGCGCAGCCAGCGCCGCTGAATCAGCGGCGGGCGGCGCCAATGATCGGGATAAGCGGCCACGGTCATACCACCGCGGCCTCATCGATGACCGGGGCCGCCTCGTCGTCATCCGAGGCCGGACGCATGGTCGCCGTCCAATCCTCTTCGCCGTAGATCGTGGTCAACACCTCCGGCCCCAGATCTCCCGGCGGTCCGTCGAACACGACCCGCCCAGCCTTGAGCCCCACGATCCGCTGCATGAACAACTGGGCAAGCTGCACATCGTGGATGTTGACGATGGCTGCCAGCCCGCGTTCTACGCAGACCTCACACAGCAGTCGCATGATCTGGCGCGCGGTCTTTGGATCGAGGCTGGCGGTAGGTTCGTCGACCAGCAGCAAGTCGGGGTTCTGAAGCAGGGCACGGGCAATGCCCACGCGCTGGCGCTGACCGCCGGAGAGCGCGTCGGCACGCTTGTTCACATGATCGATGAGCCCCACACGGTCGAGCGTCTCGAAGGCTTGGCGGATGGCTGGCGCCGGAAAACGGCGGAAATAGCTGCGCCAGAACCCCACATAGCCGAGTTGGCCGCTGAGCACGTTCTCCATCACCGTCAGGCGCTCGACCAGGGCGTACTCCTGAAAGATCATTCCCAGCCGCCGGCGTGCCCGGCGCAACTCATGTCGGCCGAGCCGGGTGAGATCTTGATCGCCCAGGCGCACGCTGCCGGCGCTGGGCTCGACAAGGCGGTTGATGCAGCGGATGAAGGTCGACTTACCGGCGCCAGAGGGGCCGATCAGCCCGATCACCTGCCCTTTGGGCACAGTGAGGGAGACATCATCCAGCGCCAGATCGCCGGTGCGATAGCGTTTGGTCAGATTGGAAATCGTCAGCATGGAATGCACTCGGGGCGGACCCAGTGGGCGCCGCCCCCTGCCGAGGCCTTACTGGCAGTTGTAGACGACGTCGTTGGCCGCATCGATCTTGCGGACGACGTCCCAGTGCTCCTTGAAGGTGATCGGCACGAACTGCGCCTCGCCGCTCTTGGCAAACTCCTCGGCCAACGCCGAGCCCTCCCAGGGGAAGGAGAAGAACGCCTCGCGTACCGCCGCGGCCAATTCGGGCTTGAGATTGTAGACGTGGCCATAGCTGGTGGTGGGGAAGGTCTGCGAGGTATAGATCACCTTGAGCTGATCCTCGCTCACCACCCCACGCGAGAGCATGCGCGCCTTGACCGAATTGGCGATGGCGGCGGCGTCATAGTCCTTGTTGGCCACACCAAGGATGGAGTTGTCGTGCTTGCCCGAGAACGCCGGCTCGAAGTCTGTACCCGCGACCATGCCGAACTCGCTCTTGAGCAGCGCCGAGGGCGCCTTGAAGCCGGAGTTGGAGGTTTCCGAGGTAAACGCCATCGTCTTTCCCTTGATGTCCTCGACCTTGTCGATGCCGCTGTCGGGATGGGTGATGATCTCCATCTCGTAGCCGTAACTGCCGTCGGCCGAAGCCATCATGGTGAACGGCGCGTAGCCGGCGCAATTGACCGCCAGCGGGTTGGAGCCGGTATTGAAACCGGCGATATGCAGGCGCCCGGCGCGCATGGCCTCGATCTGGGCGGCATTGGACTGCACGGGGAAGAACTGCACGCGCTTGCCGGTCTTCTCCTCCATGTGCTTGAGGAAACCGTCCCACACCTGGGCGTACACCGCCGGGTCCTCTACCGGCGTGTAGGCGAAGATCAGCACGTCGGGGTCTATCCACTGGGCTGGATCGCTGGGCGCATCAGCCACCAGGTCGCCGTCGGCATCGGTAAAGCGGGGATCCAGCGCTTGCGCGGGACCTGCGAACACCGCGGCGGTCGCGGCAACGAGCAGAGCGGTCAACCACCGGCGCTTGGCTTCGGAACGCAGCATGCAAATCTCCTCAATCCGTGTCTCATAGGATTCGGCCGCTGGGCGTGGCCGATGTCAAACGGGCCACCTTACGCGGTCTTTTTGTCCAACAGGTTTAGCGGAGATTTCACGAATATGACAGGACCGCCCCCACTACGGTCCTGCCTACCCTACCCAAGCGTATGGAAGACCTCAGACGTAGCGTCGCCGCTTGAAGCTCACTTGGCGACGATAGTCGTCGAGACTGCCCACCCGGCGGATATCAGCCCAGGTGCCCTTGTAGTAGGGCACGACATTGCGATCCACCGCCGGCGTGGTCACATCGCCGGCAATGCCGTTGGGGTAGGCGAACATCATGAACACCTGGTCGCGTCGGATGTCCGGTTCCAGGTAGGCCATTGCGTAAGTCGCGCCATGGTCATTGTGCAACTCCACGATGTCGCCGTTTTCAATCCCCAGTTCGGCGGCATCCTCCGGATTGATTTCCACCGGTGCCATGGGATAGCGGCCACGACGGAAGGGCATGTACTGGTCGTGGTACGCGGTCTGCCAGATGTGGTTGGCCCGCCCGTTGTTGACCCAGAAGCGGTGTGCATCCTTCTGCGCCGCCACCTGGGGCAGCAACCCGTTCCACGGCGAAGGCAGGAAGCGTGCGCGACCGTCGGCCGTGTCGAAGGCACCGTCGGTGTACAGCATCTCGGTACCCACCAGCGTGCCCTCGGTGTAGTCCTTGATCGGCAACTGCACCCCGTTGTTGCCCATGGCCCGCAGCCGCTCGTAGGTGGCCAGCCCGCCGCTGCCGCCACCCTGGCTGTCGATACCCTCGGGGTTGCGGAAGCCGTCGTCGAAGGCATCCTCCTCGGTGGACCAATCGAAGCCAGTGAAGCGGGCAGCCATCTCGGCGTTCCCGGCCCGCTCGAAACGCGCGTGGATGGCCTTGGCGATATCCGCGGCGATCAGGCAATCCGGCCGCGCCGCGCCCGGCGGGTCCATGAAGCGCTCGGACAGACGCAACCGGCGCTCGCCGTTCATCGAGGTGAGGTTCATCTCGCCGGGGTGGGTGGCGGGCATCATGAGGTGGCCGGCGATCGCGAACTTGGTCGGGTAGAGGTCGATGGTGGCGATGAACAAGCCGCCGCGGGTGGTGGCCTCGTAGACCGCATCGGCCATGGTTTCCAGATCGCCACCGCGGACGGCGGCCATCGCCTCGCGCACGATGTTGGCCCGTCGCAGCACCGTCTCGCGATATTGCTGGGCATTGCAGGTGGTCTGGAAGGCGTTGCACGCCCACACCGTGAGCATCCGGCCGTTGCCGTTGATGATTTCCTGGTCAATGTACGGGGCCGGCCGGGGGCCGGGATACGGCGGGCGGGCGTAGCCTTCCTGGTGGCCACCCACCCGGACCACGCCGGTGCCGCGCCGCCCGACGTTGTGCGTAGCAAGCACCAGATCCACCAGCGAGGACTGGATGCCGTAGTTGTCGTTGCCCCAGATGATGCCTTTCTCGTAGGCATGCATGGTCCGCGGCCGGTGTCCGGACGCCTTGGGCTGGTACGACCATTCGGCGGCCTTCTTAAGGTCGGCAACGCTTACACCGGTGATGCTCGCCGTCTCCTCCAGGCTCAACCGGTTGGCCGCCAGCGCGTCCTCGAAGCCGTTGGTGTGCGCGGCGATGAACTCGGCGTCGTGCCAGCCCTGCTCCACCACATAGGAGAACAATCCATTGAACAAGGCGATGTCGGTGCCCGGATTGATCGCCAGGTGCAGCACGTTCTCTGTGCCGGCCACTTGCTCGGCGACGGCGACCGACGGGGTGCGCCGCGGGTCGACGAAGACGATGCGGCCACGCCCCACGGTCTCGTCGCCGAATCGCTCGCGTTTCTTGCCCACCGTTGCACCCTGCAGGTTGGGTACCCAATGGGCGAGGAAGTAATTGGTCTGCGCCTCATAGGGGTTGTTGCCGATAGCCCAGATCACATCGGCCAGCTCGGCGTCCTCGTAGCTGTTGTTCAGCTCACCGACCCCCATGTCGCGCGTCGCGTGGCACTCGGAGTTATAGGCCGGGCGGTTGTGGATGCGAACCATCTTCGTACCGATGGCGCTGAACATCAGCTTGCCGGTGCCCCAAGTGTTCTCGAACCCGCCCCCGGCCCCGCCGTGGTCAAAGCAGTTGAACATCGCCCCGTCGGGGCCGTCGGCATCGAGCACCCGCTGGGTGACCGCCGCGTACAGACCAAGAGCCTGCTCCCAACTGGTGTCCAGCCAATCGTCGCCGGTGTTGATCCGCGGATACAGCAGACGGTTGGCCGAAGGACCGGCGCCGTTGTACATCACCCCGGCCATCTGGCCGCCGCGGGTGGAGGACAGTCCCTGGTTCACCACGCACTCGCGATCGGGGACGATCATGATGGTGTAGTCCTGGCCACCATCATGGATGGTGTTCACCATGGCCGGCGTCAGGGTCTGGGCCAGCGGCGGCAGTTGCCGGCGAAAGTCCATGCCCAGTGCGTTCTGCTCGGGTGCGCGACCGCCCTCGCGGTTGGCCGGCCACTTGTAGACGTGATAGCCGCAGCCCACGATGCAGAAATGGCACACCATGTTGGACTTTTGGGCATCCAGCGGGGGTACGGGTATACGGTCGGTGTACGGTTTGCTCATGATCGTGCCCCCTTACAGTACGTTGGCCACACGGCCGTAGATCAGGCCGCGTACGCCGACGGCGGTGACGCTGCCGTCGGCGTCGTCATAGGCCAACTCGATGGGCGGCAGGTTTTCCGTCGCCTGGCCGCACACCAGTTGACCGGCGCTCTCGGGGTCGAAAATGCTGAAATGGCAACCGCACTTGAACGTCCGTGCCGCACCGTCGTAAACCACCGGGCAGCCCATGTGGGTGCACAACGTGCTGTAGGCCACCACATCGCCGTCCGGCCCCACGCCGCCGGGTACCGGCCGGCCCATCTTGATCAGGGCACACGGCGAGGCGGCATCGGGATACGCGAAGCTCACCGGCGTGTTTTCGGCGAGGTCCGACAGCTTGGCCACGGCCTGGACCGGATAATCCAGCGTCGCACGGTTCGCCACCGCCGCCTCCTGCGCCTGAACCGCCGTCAATCCGCCGGCGGCGGTGATCGCGGCACCGGCACCGCTGGTTTTGAGAAAGTCGCGTCGGGTGATCTTCATGGTAGGCAGCCTCCGTTGGTACTTGTCGTGGGCCGGGCGGCGCGGCCCCGGCAGCAGACACATGGCAGCTTTCATGCCACGCGGGAGGGCTTGCCCAACTACAATGAATTCAGCACTTTAGAACCCGTCCAAGCGGGCCGGAGCGTTACCGGAAGGTAACGCGGAGGACGCGCATGTTTCGACTTCGTAACCGCATCGGCGGCCTGCTCCTGATGTGGTGTGCCTTGAGCAGCGTCGCGGCGGCGGCCAACGAGCCAGCGCCGGTGCGCTTCGGCATCACCGGTGTCGTCCTCACCGGCAGCGGCTCGTCGCTGGGCCCGTGGCAAGACTATCTGGCCGGCGCGCTGGAGCGTCCGGTCACCTTCGTCCAGCGGCGCAGCTACCACGAAGTGATGCAACTGCTGCTCGATGGTCAGTTGGAGTTCGCCTGGTTGTGCGGCTATCCCTATGTGCGCCAGCGCGAGCACCTGCGTCTGGTCGCCGTCCCGGTGTATCAGGGCCGCCCACTGTACCGGTCCTATCTCATCGTTCCGATCGGCGATACGCACATCGACGACCCGGCGGACTTGGCCGACCGGGTGTTCGCGTTCTCCGATCCGGACTCCAACTCCGGCTATCTGGTGCCGCAGTTCGAGTGGCACCGTCGTGGACTGCGGCCGGCACAGCTCTTGCGCCGCGGGTTCTTCACCTGGTCGCACGAGGATGTCGTACGTGCGGTCAGCGATGGCGTGGCCGGTGCCGGCGCGGTAGACGGCTATGTCTGGGACACGCTGGCCAAGGTGCGCCCCGAACTCACCGCCGATACCCGAGTGGCCTGGCGTTCGCCACCGTTCGGTTTCCCGCCGATCGCCACCCATCAGCGGCTCGACCCCGCGCTGGCGCAGCGCATGCAGACGGCACTGACCACCATGAGTGCCTCGGCGCAGGGTCGGCGGGCGCTCGAGGCGTTGAATCTGGACGGCTTCACCCCTGCGGAACCGGCGTTGTTCGACGATATCGCAACCATGGCCCGGCATGTCGGGGACAACGTGCCATGAACCTCAGCCTGCGAGTCAAAATCCCCCTGGCCTTGTGCGTGATCAGCCTGCTGACGGCCGCCATCCTGCTGAGCGTTTTCGCGATCAGCGCCCGCCACAGCCTGCGCGAGCACCTGATCGGCCTGGCCGAGGACGTCGGCAACGCCTTGGCCCCGGCACTGGCCCCGGCACTGCGCCGTGACGACCTGTGGCAGGCCTATACCCTGCTGGCTGACATACAATCGACGTTCGAGCCGCTGCTGGTGATCGTGGATAACCAGTCACGGGTGTATGTCGCCAACCGGCCGGCGGTCTTTCCCACACTACAGCCGCTCGACCGTCTTCCCGGTGGCCATTCGGACGCGGTTGCCGCCTGGCTGGCCGGAGAACACTGGCGACACCCGCTCGTTCCCGAAGGCGGCGAGCTCGCCTACGTGGCCGCGCCCATCCAGGACGGCCAGACCCCGGTGCTCGGGCGCCTGGTCGTCGGTTATCCGCAGCGCTGGATCGAAGAGCGCTTCGGCGAGCTCATCCTGCGCGCGGTGCTCAGCACCCTGGCGGTCACCCTGGTGATCATCGCTATAGGTATGGCGTACGCCCGCCGGGTGGTGCGTCCCTTGCGCGCGCTGTCACTGACGCTGGACCGGCTGGATGACGATGACGCCCAGATCGGCGGCCTGCCGCGCGGCGGCGACGAAATCGGACGCCTGGGCGAGCGACTGCGCGAGCTGGTGGCCGATCGGCGCACCAAACGCGCCCTGGAGCGGGAGATCGTCAGCAGTGAGCGTTTGGCCGCCCTCGGCCGGCTGTCGGCGGGTATCGCCCACGAAATAAACAACCCGCTCGGTGGCATGCTCAACGCCTTGGATACCTATCGCCGTCATGGCGATACGGTGGACCTCACCCAGCGCACCTTCAGCTTCATCGAGCGCGGTCTGAAACAGATTCGCGATATCGTCTCCGCTTTGCTGGTCGATGTGCGCCGCGGCGACACCGACCTTGCGCCCCAGGACCTGGCGGATGTGGACACCTTGATCCGCGCCGACGGCCACCAACCGCGGGTGAGCCTGCGGTGGCGCGGGGGCTTGGAGGCCGCGGTACCGGTTCCGGCGACCCGCGTGCGCCAAGTGTTGATGAACCTGTTGCTCAATGCGGTCAGCGCCGCCGCTCCCGATGGCGAGGTCACGGTCACCGTGCAAACGACCGTGACGACGCTGGAGCTGACCGTCGATAACACCGGAACGCCGATGCCCGATGCCGTCTACAACCACTTGTTCGAACCGCGCCTGGGTGGCGAAGGCGGGCTGGGGCTGTGGATCACCTACCAGATCGTCACCCAGCTCGGCGGCCGCATCGGGGTCCAGCGCCAGGACTGGGGGACCCGGGTCGTGGTCTCGTTGCCGTTCAAGGAGACACCGCCGTGACGCCTGTGCGCCCCTGCTGTTCCATCTGCCTGGTGGAGGACGATCCACTCATGGGCGAGTCGCTGAGCGACCGCTTCGTGCTCGAGGGTTATAAGGTGCGCTGGCACCGGCGCGCCGCCACGGCCACTGAGGATCTGGCGCTGCACGGTGCCGATCTGCTGATCAGCGATATCCGCCTGCCCGACCAGGACGGCGCGACGCTCTTTCAGACCTTGAAGACCCGTCTGGCGCACATGCCGCCGACGGTGTTCATCACCGGTTACGGCACGATCGATGCGGCGGTGAGCCTGATGCAGCAAGGTGCCGCCGATTACGTCACCAAACCGTTCGTCCTGGACGAGTTTCTCGGCCGTATCCGCAACCTGCTACCCACCCCGCAGACCCAAGCCGATGGCCTGGGTGTCTCCGCCGCCATGCGGACGCTCGAACCCCTGGTCGTGCGGGTAGCCGCCTACGACTCGAGTGTGCTGATCAGCGGCGAGTCCGGCGTGGGCAAAGAGGTCCTGGCACGGCGACTGCACAGCGATTCGCCCACTCGCCGCGAGGGCCCGTTCATCGCGGTCAATTGCGCCGCCCTGCCCGAGTCGCTGATCGAGGCCGAGCTGTTCGGCCATGAGAAAGGGGCCTACACCGGAGCCGGCAACGCCACGCGCGGCGTCTTCGAACGTGCCCATGGCGGCGTGCTGTTTCTGGATGAGATCAGCGAACTGCCGCTGTCGTTGCAGGGCAAGCTGCTGCGTGTCACCCAGGACCATCGGATCACCCGGCTGGGCGGCGAGACGACGGTGCAGGTGGATGTGCGACTGATCGCGGCGAGCAATCGCGACCTCGCGGCGGAGGTGAAGGCCGGGCGCTTTCGCGAGGATTTGTACTACCGGCTGGCCGTCGTCCCCTTGTGGGTGCCGCCATTACGACAACGGCGCGACGATATTCCCTGGCTGACCCAGCACTTTCTGGCCGACCACGCCCGTCGTTACGCAGGCACGCCGCCGACCCTGACGTCCGCGGCGATGGCGCGGCTGATGGCCTGGGATTGGCCGGGCAATGTGCGTGAACTGAAGAACTGCGTGGAGCGCGCCTGCATCATGGTCGGCAGCGATGTGCTGGATGCCGACGATCTACTGCCCGATGTACCGTCGCCAAATCGCGAGGGTCGTCTGAGCACGCAACTGGAGGACAGCGAACGCGAGGCCATTCGCGCGACGCTGGAGGCACACGACTGGCGTA
Source organism: uncultured Candidatus Competibacteraceae bacterium (assembly GCA_965652545.1). Taxonomy (GTDB): domain Bacteria; phylum Pseudomonadota; class Gammaproteobacteria; order Competibacterales; family Competibacteraceae; genus CBFGWV01. The sequence continues at coordinate 10,085 of CBFGWV010000156.1, forward strand.
TCGCGCGCAGTGCGAGCGCCCTGGGCATCAGCCGCAAGACGCTATGGGAGAAGATGCGCAAGCTGGGTTTGAAGCGCGAGCGCACTCAGCCCCAGTAGCGTACATCCCCCGTGTCGACGTGGATGAAGCGCTGGCGCGGGTAGTAACCCACCCCACCGGCCTTGAGCATCACCGCCGCCCGGTGCAGATCGCCCACGTTGAGGCCCGGCATGCGGACATCCGAAGCCTGGCCCTTGGTGTGGTAGCTATCGCGTGCCACGCGCTTGCTCTGGCGGCGCAGCATGGCGTTGGTCTGCGGGGAGCGGTAGCCGGAGAGCAGGTGCACCGGCTTGCGGTAGTTCAGCTGCAGCGACAAGGCGTAGATTTGGTCGAGCAGGTGGGGGTCGAAGCGGATGACATCGTCATTGCGATGGTCGCGCATGGTGTAGCTGAATTCCTGCAGCGCTTCCTGGATGTAGCCCTCGCCGGGGATCCAGTACACCAGCCGCAATGCTTCGGTGGTGTTGGGGTTGTAGATGGAGACTACACGCTCCTGGTCCAGCGCGGCCTTGGCCAGCAGTGGAGAGCCGCCCAGTAATGCCGTGCCGCAGGCGGTGAACTTTAGGAACCCTCGTCGGGTCTGAGGTTTGTGGAAGTACGTCAGCTTGAAGTCGTCGTCGCTTTGCTTGACGTGCGTACACACGTCCCCAGCCAGACACTCACACATCCGGTTCCCCCTCTCAAAGCACTCAATACGGTGCCGCTCGGCTTTGCGCCGTTGTATGCAACGTCGTTGTTCTACACCACGGTGGCCGGTCAAGGCAATGGAAAGACTCGTGCGGGCTGCGTTGACACATTGCCCATCGAGGCCTACCGTCCAGTCATGTCCGCTTCATCGCCCCCTCAGAAGGCTGCCAAATCGTCGCCCGATTACACGGATCGGGCGTACTGGAACGGCACCATCAAGATGAGCTTGTCGAAGTTTTTCATCTTGTGTGTGCTCTATAAGCGGCCTATGCACGGGTATGACATTACCCGTGCGGTGGAGCGCACCACCAACGGGTGCTGTTCGCCCACCGAGGGGACGATTTACCCGGTATTGCGTGAGTTCGAAGCCGGCGGCTACGTGACATACGCCACCGATGTGGTCAACGGCCGCGAACGCAAGGTGTACACGCTGACCGAGCGTGGGCAGGAAGCCTTCCGCGTGGCCGTGGGAGCGTGGATGGAGGTCACCGCCAGCTTGTTGGATACCGAGCGCTTGATCGACGAGCGGCCCTGCTGCTGACGGCAGTTCGCGACTCTCACCACCAAAGGCTTAGGCGCCTGCCCCCCGCGTTCAGGGTCGGGCGGGGCGTGGTCCGACGCGC
>CBFGWV010000157.1:0-11411 GCA_965652545.1 uncultured Candidatus Competibacteraceae bacterium
GGTCTGACGACAGGTTCCACGCCCCCCACATTCCGACGGCACACAACGGCAGAAACCCGGCGAACACCCAGAAGCCCACCGTCCGCGCCGTATCTTGCGACATGGCCTCGCCGAAGCCCAGCCCGTTGGCGATCAACCCGGCCACCGCGGCGCCTATGGCGTAGCCGAGGATCTGCATGGTCGGCACCGCCCCGGAGGCGCGTTCGCGGTCGTCCTCGGGCACACGGTCGACGATGCGCCGGATGATGAAGCCCCAGGATGCGCCGAATCCGCCACCTTGGAGGATTGCGGCAGCCGCAACCAGCCCCAGCGGCCCGCTGGGCATGAACACGGCAAAGCCCAGTATGCCGGTCACGATGGCTATGGCACCGCCACGGATGAGCACGGGCTCCAGGTGTGCGCCGGCGCGGGCGGTGAGGATGGCGACGACGGACCAGGCGACGGACTCCATTGCGAGAATGGTGGCGAAGACCGACGGTGGGCTGTTGAAGAGGGCGGTCATGATCAGCGGCCCATAGACGAACAGCGACACGGTGGAGATCGACAACACCAGCACCATGATGATGCCCGGCGCCCAGGGCTTGCCGGGGCTCAGGGGGTGGCGCGGAAACAGCCGATCCTCGCGCCGGCTGTCCTGGCGCAAGGCGATGGCGAGGACGGCGGTGCCGATGGCGATCAGCCCGATACCGACGGCGACCGACTGCTGCACGCCGGCCAGAAGCACGGCCATGACGCCGACCACGATCAGCCCCAGCACGGTCCATGGGACACTGGCAGCGATACCGTCCGCCGGGCGTTGCTTTGGCAGCACGAATGGAATCACCAGCGCCAGCACGGCCGCCTGCGCGGCGAAGGCCCAGAATGCACCGCGCCATAACCCGCTGCCGGCGAACAGCGCGCCCACGGCGGGGCCGGCCATGGCCGATACCCCCCACACGGCCGACATGATGCCGATCACCCGTGGCCAGCGGTCGGCGGGGAACAAGCTGGTCACGCCGACATAGGCCAGAGCCATCATCCAGCCGCCGCCCAGGCCTTGCAGGAGCCGGCCGCCGAGCAAGACGACCATGTCCGGTGCGATGGCGCTGATCACGCATCCGCCGCCGTAGACCAGGCTGGCCAGCACCATGGCACGGTTGAGGCCGAAACGCAGGGCCAGCAGGCCGGTGGCCGCACCGGCGACGATGGAGCCGAGTTCATACAAGGCGATGGCCCAGTACACCAGTGGCGCGCCACCGATGTCGGCGACGGCGGCAGGCATCACGGTGGCGGTCATCAGCGAGTCCCCGGCGTGCAGCCAGACGCCGAAGCACAGAGCGAGGGTTTGAATCCAACCGGGCGCCGGTTGCAGGGTGGAGGCGGTGGCCGACATGGTGCGGGTCCTTTTGGAAAGCTTTTTCTTGTTTAAAACAAGTCGACTTTTTAAACAAGTTAAAACTTGCTAAATTGACACCCGTCATACGTCTGGATGCTTCCCATGACCGTTGCCGCCGACCGGCTGTTGTTCCTGATCAAGCGCCGTGGCCCGAGCACGGCGGCGGATCTGGCCGCCGCGCTGGAGGTCTCTCCACAATCCGTGCGCGAACAACTGGCCGGGTTGCTGGAGCAAGCGCTGGTGAGTTTCGAGGACGTGGCCACGGGCCGCGGCAGGCCGCGGCGCCACTGGGCACTGACCGAGGCCGCACAAGGGCGGTTCCCCGATACCCACGCTGAACTGACGGTCGATTTGATCGGCCTGATCCGCGATCAACTGGGGGAGGCGGCGCTCGACCGTGTGCTGACCCAGCGCGAGCGCCGCGGGCTTGCCCATTACCAGAACCATCTGGCCGGTATCCCCGACCTTGCCGGCCGCGTGCGCAAGCTGGCCGAGCTGCGCAGTGTCGAGGGCTACATGGCCGAAGCGGTACCGACGGACGATGGGGACGGCTGGCTGTTGATCGAGCACCACTGCCCCATTTGCGCCGCGGCACGCGTGTGCCAGGGCTTCTGCCGCGCCGAGCTGGAGGTCTTCCGCACGGTGCTGGGTCCCAACGCCACGGTCAGCCGCAGCGAGCACCTGCTCGCCGGCGGTCGGCGCTGCGTGTATCGGGTGCAGCCGGTGGATTCGTAGGCGGCTGCACGCAGAAGCGATACGGCAACGCATGTCGTCTAAACTTGGCTCAACGTGGGGATGCCAGGGGAGAGCGTCACGTGGGGACGGAAGGGCGAAACGCCCGGCTGGGGGACGGCGGTGGCACATGACCTGCACCAGCCCGATACCACACCGGCGCCGCGGCGTAGACGACCGCAAGTGAAAATCCGCCGCGCGGTACCGTATTACAAGGTGGCCGATCTCGAGGCCAGCGTTCGTTGGTATTGCGGCTCCCTGGGCTATGTCGTGCTTGAGAGCGTGTCCGACCAGGGCGAGGTCTACTGGGCCATGCTCGGCAATGGCGCGCACCGCGTCATGCTCTCGTCGCGGCCCATCCATGGCTACGAATCCCTCACGTGGTTGTATGTCGACGATGTCGATGCAGTGCACCGCGAACTCACGGCGGCCGGCTTCCAGTCACTGACGCCACCGACCAATCAGGTCCACCGCAACCGCGAGTTCCTGATCACCGACCCGGCGGGCAACGTCTACGTGCTGGCCCACCCGCTGCCACCGGCCGCGGCCGCCAACGGCTAACGACTCAGTTTCTGTCCTCCTGGGCGTCCAGCCCGGCCAGGGAGACCCCCATCCAGCGCCGGAACAAACGGTTGAGCGCCACGGCGTCGGCGTAGCCCAGGGCCGCGGCGATCGCCTCCACCGGCTGCCGGCCGGCGCGCAGCGCCAGGGCCCGATCGACCAGGGACAGGCTCCACCAGTCCCGCGGCGAGAGACCGGTTTCGCGGACAAAGCCGCGTTCCAGCGTGCGCATCGAGCAGCCCAGGCCGGCGGCCAGGTCGGCCAGGCGCAAATCGCCGGCGCCGGCGTGGGCCAAGCGCTTGGCCGCCTGCCGTAAAGTCGCGTCCTCCGGCCAGCGCCGGGCGCCTTGTCGGTGCTCGGCCGTCGCGATGAGATGGACTATCACCTGCGCCATGGCCTGCCCGATGGCCGGGTCGGCCGGCGGGCGCTCGGCAAGATGGTCGATGAGCGATACCAGTGCAGCCGGCAGGACGAGCTGGGCCGGGCGGCACAACGACGGCGGCCGCAAGGCCGTGTCCAGATACAGGTTGCGCATGGCCCGTGGACGCTGGCCTAGGACGCGGTGCGCGGTACCGGCCGGAAGCCACAGCCCGGCATCGGGCGGGATCGTCCACACCCGGCCCTCTACATCCACCGGCAGGATCAACCGGCCGCTGAAGAGCAGTTGGTCGACCGTGTGGTGATGCCGCCCGGGCGCGCCCAGGCGGAAAACCCGCCGCTCGGCGGCGAGTCTCCAGTCGGGCAGGTCGATGGGAACGTGCGGTGCGTGCGTGGCCATGGTCGTGTCCTCGTCCCTCGGCGACTGTACCGCAGCGCTGTCGCATCCGGTCGCCGGCCGTGGTGAAACGGCACTGGTGCGGTGCGGATGCCGATGCGACCGTGAGCCCGGTTCGGAAGGCTTGGGGGGTGCGCATGACGATGGGCGAGGTGGCGATGCTGTGGCTGGCGGGGCTCGCCGGCGGTGCGGTCAACGGCATCGTAGGGGGCGGCACGGTGTTCACGGTGCCGGCGCTGTTGGCCGCCGGCGTGCCCCCGCTGGCCACGGTGGCGACCAACCTGCTGGCGATCTGGCCCGGGCACGGCGCGGCGGCCTGGGCCGACCGCCGGCGTATCGCGTTTGCCGCCACGGCACCGGCAACGCTCTTGGCGGTTATGGGCGGTGTTGCCGGCGCGGTGTGGGTCAGCCATGTCGGCTCCACCGGGTTGTCGCTCTGGATCGGTCCGCTGCTGTGGCTGGCGACGGCGATTTTTGCGTTCCGCAGGGCGCTGTCGGGATGGATCGTCCGTTTGGCGCGGCGACGGGGGCCGGCGCTGGCGGTCCAGGGGTTGACGGCCTTGTACGGCGGGGCCTTTGGAGCGGGCTTGGGCATTCTCTATTACGCGCTGGCGCCTGCCCTGGGCGCCGGTACTGACGTGCGCGCTCTCAATGCATTGAAGAACCTGCTGGCCGCCGCGGCCACCGCTGGGGCCGTAGCGGTGTATGCGGTGGTCGGCGTCGTCGCTTGGCCGCAGGCGGTATCGGTGTGGCTGGGTGCCCTGGCCGGTGGGTTCGTCGGCGCTCGTCTGGCCGGACGGTTGCCGCGTTCGCTGTTGTCGGCGCTGGTCATCGCCGTAGGACTTGCCGCGGGCCTGCGCGAAATGCTGCGCTCAGGTTTGATCGGGTAAGTGCGTGGTCTGCCCGAGGCTGCGCAGCGCAGTCCCGGTGCCGGCTACAGCTTTTTCTGCCAGAACATCGCCCGGCCGAGTTTGGGATCGAGTTCGTAGCCGGCGAAGCCGAATCGCCGATACGCGGCCTGGGCGGTGGTGTTGCCCTCGAGCACCTCAAGCGTGAGCTTGCAGCAGCCGCGAGCCCGGGCGGCGGCTTCGACGCCTTCGAGCAAGCGCAGGGACAGGCCGTGGCCACGGTAGGCGGGGGCGACCACCAAGTCGTGGATGTTGATCAACGGGGCGCACTCGAAGCTGGAAAACCCTTCGAAGCACAAGGCGAGCGCGGCCGGTTTGTCGTCATCCATCACCAACACCGCCAGGGCATGTGGGCGCTGCTGCAAGGCCGGAATCAACCCCTCGTGCACGCGCGGCGGCAACGGGGTGCCGGCACCCATGGGGTCGCGGGAATAGGTATCCAGCAAGTCGAGGATGGCGGCGGCGTGCGCCGGGTTGTGAAAGTCGGCTTCGATGGTCACGAACACGACCGGGCTCCTGTCGATGAAGGGTGGCCATTATTCCTGCCCCACATCGAAAACGCCCGGACCAATTGTCGGCGAGCCGCCGGACCGTTCCCCCGTCAGCCGGAGTACAACCGCAAGGCGCCCAATACCAGCGCAAGTGCCATGGCGCCACGGCCGAGCAGGAGTCTGCCTGGCCGGTTGCGCGGGACGAAACCCACTCCTCGAACGAAGCCGGCACTGACCGCCCACATCACCAGCATCATGCCCAGGTGATCGGCCCGTCCATCCGCCCCGGTCAGTGCGTGCGGGTAGACGGTGAGCACCCCGACGATCAGGATGGCCGCACTCAGCGCCAAAGGCGCCGGCGGCGTGTGTTCAAGCGTTGTCGGTGTCATGTATCAACCCCTGTCGTCGCGCCTCTTCATGCTCGCCCCACATGGCATTGAGGATGGCCAGCAGCACGGCAAAGCCGATACCCAGGGCCCAGGCGAAATACCACATGGTGTGTGCTCCTATCGGTCAGTACGCCGAGTGTTCGTTCTCGCGGATGTAGTCCGCCGTGACTTTTCCGGCCATCACCTTGTAGGCCCAGCTCGTGTAGACCACGATCATCGGCATGAACAGCAGCGTGGCCCAGAACATGATGGTCAGCGTCAGATGGCTGGACACACCGTCCCACACGGTCAAGCTGTGGCCGGGGTCGGTGGACGAGGGCATGACGAAGGGGAACATCGACACGCCTGCGGTGCCGATGATGCCGGTCATGCTCAGTGCCGAGGCGACGAAGGCCGCCAATGTGCGTCCGCGCCGCAGGAACCACAAGGCGGTGGCGATACTGGCGTAGGCCAGCAGCGGTACCAGCACAGTCAGCGGCTGATGCCCGTAGTTGGCCAGCCAAGCGCCGGTCTGACGGGCGACGGTTTTGGCCAGGGGGTTGGCCGCTGCCGAGGGGTCGGTCACCGAGGTGATGGCGTAACCCGGCACGCCCATGGCCAACCACAGGCCGGCCAGCGAGAACGCAAGCAGCGTGATCGCGCCGGTGATCTGGGCGGTCTTTACCGTGCGCAGGTGGATGTCACCGACAGTGCGGTGCGCCAGGTAGATGGCACCATGGGTGGTGATCATCGCGCTGGCAACCACACCGCAGAGCAGGGCGAAGGGATTGAGCAGCCCCCAGAACGACCCGGTGTAATACGACACGAGGTTATTGTCGAAGTGGAACGGCACGCCTTGCAGCAGGTTGCCGAAAGCCACGCCGAAGATCAGCGGTGGCACTGCGCCGCCGATGAACAGCCCCCAATCCCACGTCGTACGCCAGGTAGGGTTGTCGATCTTGCTGCGGTAGTCGAAGCCCACCGGGCGAAAGAACAAGGCCCACAACACCGCCAGCATGGCCCAGTAAAAGCCCGAGAACGCTGTCGCATACACCAGCGGCCAGGCGGCGAAGATCGCACCGCCGCCGGTGATGAACCACACTTGATTGCCGTCCCAGTGTGGGCCGACGGTGTTGATGATCACTCGCCGCTCGGTGTCGTTGCGGCCGACGAAGGGCAGCAGGCTGCCCACGCCCATGTCGTGCCCGTCCATGATGGCGAAGCCCACCAGGAGCACGCCCACCAGCAGCCACCAGATCAGCTTGAGTGTCGGATAGTCGAGCAGCATGGTCGTGGCCTCAGGCGTGGATGGGTTCGTTGAGATAGCGCCCGGTGCCCAGGCTGCCGGGTCCAAGGCGGGCGAAGCGCACCATCAGGTAGACCTCGACCACCAACAGCACGGTGTAGAAGCCCACGAAGCCGGCCAGTGAGCCGTAGAGGGATTCGACCGACAAGGTGGAGACGGACAGGTGGGTGGGTAGCACGCCGTAGATGGTCCAGGGTTGGCGCCCGTACTCGGCCACGAACCAGCCCATTTCGCTGGCGATCCAGGGCATGGGCAGGAACCACAACGCCCAGTGCAGCAGCCAGCGCTTTTCACTGAACGTGCCGTGCACGCTGTACCACAAGGCCAGCCCGAACAGCGCAAGCATGGCAAAGCCCAGGCCCACCATGATGCGGAAGGTCCAGAACAACGGCGTCACCCGCGGGATCGTGTCGTTCACGGCCTCGGCGATGTGTGCGGGGGTGGCGTCGTCCACGTCGGTGACGTACTTGCGCAGCAGCAGCCCGAAGCCCAGGTCCGCCTTGTGTGCCTCGAACACCTGCTTTGCCGCGCTGTCGCCTTCATCAGCGCGCAGCCGCTCCAGGGCTTTGACCGCCTCGATACCCGAGACGATGCGCTCGTGGTTCTTCTCGCGGATCTCCCGGATGCCCGGCAACGTTTCGCTGAACGAGCGGGTGCCGATGAGCCCGAGCACCCAGGGAATCTCGACGGCCCAGTCGTTGCGCATCTGCACTTCGTCGATGCTGGCGATCAAGGTCAGCCCGGCCGGGGCGGGTTGGGTGTCCCACATGGCTTCCATGGCTGCCATCTTGGTCTGCTGGGCCTCGCCCACGGTGTAGCCGGACTCGTCGCCCAGCACGATGACCGAGCACACGGATGCGAACCCGAAGGCCGCGGCAATGCGGAAGCTGCGCTTGGCAAAGCCCAGGTCGCGTCCCTTGAGCAGGTACCAGCTGGAGATGGCCATCACGAACATGGCGCCGGTGACATAGCCGGCCGATACCGTGTGGACGAACTTGGCCTGCGCATCGGGGTTGAACAGCACCGCCCAGAAGTCGGTCAGCTCCATGCGCATGGTCTGGTAGCTGAACTCCGCACCGACCGGGTTCTGCATCCACCCGTTGGCGATGAGGATCCACAGCGCCGAAAGATTGGTGCCCACGGCCATGAGCAAGGTCACCAGCAGGTGCTGGCGGCGGGAGAGGCGGTCCCAGCCGAAGAAGAACAAGCCGATGAAGGTGGATTCAAGGAAGAACGCCATCAGCCCTTCGATGGCCAGGGGCGCACCGAAGATATCGCCCACGTAGTGCGAGTAGTACGCCCAGTTGGTTCCGAACTGAAACTCCAGCGTAATGCCCGTGGTGACACCCAGGGCGAAGTTGATGCCGAAGAGCTTGCCCCAGAAGCGGGTCATGTCTTTGTAGATGACCTTGCCGGTCATCACGTAGACGCTTTCCATGATCACCAGCAGCCAGGTCATACCCAGGGTCAGCGGAACGAACAGAAAGTGGTACATGGCGGTGGCGGCGAACTGTAGCCGCGACAGATCGACAAGCAGATGTTCAGTGGCCATCAAGGGCTCCAGGGGGCGGTGTGGCGGCCGGGGGTCCGCCGATCAGCGCAGTGCCTGCGCGTGCGGCGTCGACGCTCACCTGCGCATCGCGCACCCATACCCACCACAACACGGTGAGCAGCAACAACTTGATGATGAGCACGCGAATCAGCTCGTTGCGCAGGGGGCGGGTGGCCACGGTCGGTGTCCGGGTCGAGGTTGTTCCCTGGGCAGTGCACGTGCCATGCCAAAGCTGACGCGGTTGATTTCAGTTGCCTAATCAGCCGCTTAGATATCGCTCTGGCTCATTGGCGCTGTTGGAATGTGTCATATATGGCAGTATGGCACTGCACGTATGCCGTCTTTGACAGGAGCGCGCATGACACCCGCCACCTCCCCTATGCCCGAGCTTTTGTCGTATCTCGATTCGATGGCCGAGCCGCACATCGTGATGGATACGCGCTACCGCATCGTGGCTGCCAATGCCGCCTACCGACGCGAGCTCGCGGGCGGACAACTGGTGGTCGGGCGCACCTGCTATGCGGTCTCCCACGGGTATACCGTGCCCTGCGATCAGGCGGGCGAATCCTGCCCGCTGGCCAATAGCCTGGCGTCCGGCGCGCGCGAGCGGGTGCTGCATTTGCACCACACTCCGGACGGTGAGGCGTATGTAAACATCGAACTGACGCCGATCCGCGATGCGGTGGGCGATATCCGCTTTTTTGTCGAGAAGATGCAGCCGTTGCCGGCCACGGACCGGGCCACGGGCGCGGTCGAGCTGATCGGACGCTCGCCGGCGTTTCTGGCCATGCTGGGCCTGGTGGCTCGCGTCGGCCCGGCGGCCGCGGCCGTGCTGCTGCAAGGGGAGTCGGGCAGTGGCAAGGAGTTGGTTGCCCAGGCCATACATGCGTCCAGCCCACGGGCGTCGGCACCGTTCGTCGCCGTGGATTGTTCCGGCTTGCCCGAGACGCTGTTCGAAAGTGAGCTGTTTGGCCACGAGCGCGGGGCGTTCACCGGGGCGGTGGCGCGCAAGACCGGTTTGGTGGAGTCGGCAAGCGGCGGGACGCTGTTTCTGGACGAAGTGGGGGATATACCGCTGAGTCTGCAGGTGAAGCTGCTGCGGCTGTTGGAGACAGGCACGTACCGACGGGTGGGGTCGACCGAACTGCGGCGGGCGGATATCCGCGTCATTTCGGCGACGCACCGGTCGCTGCGGCGAATGGTGGACGAGGGGGCGTTTCGGCAGGATCTGTTTTTCCGCCTGAACACGTTTCCCATCGAGGTGCCGCCACTGCGCGAGCGGCGCGGGGACATTCCGTTACTGGTGCAGGGTTTGCTGAATCGTGTGGCGCCCGGACGCAATCTGCGTTTGTCCGCGGCGGCGGAGGCTGTGCTCCAGGGGTATGGCTACCCGGGCAACGTGCGTGAACTACGCAATGTGCTGGAGCGGGCCAGCCTGATGTGCGACGGGACGGTCATCGGTGTCGACCATCTGCCGGCAGAGTTGCGCGCGGTGCGGCCGTCGGCGGATGAGCCCAAGGGCTTGAAAGCGTTGCAACTGGCCGGCCTTCGGGCAGTGGTGCAGGCGCATCGGGGGAGTCGTGCAGATTTGGCGCGGAAGCTGGGAGTCAGCGAGCGGACCTTGTACCGCAAGCTGCGGGCGTTGGCGAGGCCGGGTCCCTGAATGCGCGTTCCTGCGAGCCTGTCGGCGGCATCCATGCTGCCGACAGGTGGGCCGACATCTCGTCGTCGGAGTCAGGCGGCTTTGCGGCGGATCGTCGGCACGCTGCCCAAGGCGCCGTTCATCGCCGTCTCCCGGCTTTCCGGCGACAAGGCCAAGCCCTCGGCGCGGACGAACTCAACCTCGGTGATACCCATGAAGGCGAATACCGAGCGCAGGTAAGCCTCCTGGTGGTCGTTGGCCGCATCGGCGGCGTACACACCGCCGCGTGAGGAGGCCACGATGACGCGCTTGCCGCCGGCCAGGCCTTCGGGGCCGTTCGCGGTGTAGCGGAAGGTCTTGCCCGCGATAGCGATGCGGTCGATCCAGGCCTTGAGCGTGGAGGGCACCGAGAAGTTGTACATCGGGGCGCCGATCACGAGCACGTCGGTGTCCAGGAAGCTCTGCAAGGTCTCGGCCGCCATTGCGGCTTCGTCGGCGTTCTTGCCGGCCAGGGAGCCAGCGGTGAGGTGTGGAATGGGGTTGGCATCCAGGTCGCGGTACGTCACTTCGGTGTCGGGGTGCTGGCTCAGCAACTGCTCCACGATCGCCCGGGTCAAGGTGCGGCTGGCGGATTGGTCACCCAGTGCGCTGGAGTCGATGTGCAAGAGTTTCATGGGGGTCTCTCCTGAAGTCCGGTGAATGCGATTGCGATGGAGAGAGCTTATGCTTGTGGTCAATCGATGATAATCCGGTTAAAACGGAACGTATTGTTCTATATTTGGATTCAATAACATCGCCCTAAATATGGAAGCGCGCTGTCATGACGGATGCCGGTACACCGCTGGATGATCTTTATTACTATGCGATGGTGGTCCAGCACGGCGGCTTTGCCGCCGCGGGCCGGGCGCTGGGGGTGCCCAAGTCGCGCCTGTCGCGCCATGTGAACGGGCTGGAGACGCGTCTGGGCGTGCGCTTATTGCAGCGCTCGACGCGTCGCTTTGTGGTCACCGATGTCGGTGAGAACCTGTATCGCCATTGCCTGGCGATGCTGGCTGAGGCGGAGGCGGCGATCGATGTCGTCGCCCAGGCGTATGCCGAGCCCCAGGGTTTGATTCGCGTGGCCTGCCCGATCGCAGTGGCCAGCAATACCCTGGCCCCGCTGCTGCCTGAGTTCATGACGGCTTTCCCCAAGGTGCGTATCGAAATGCATGTGGACAATCGCCGTGTCGATGTCTTGGGCGAGCGTTTCGATGTCGCGATCCGCGTACGCAGTCAACCCAGCGGTGAGGACGGCTTGGTGATGCGTCGCTTTGCGGAGCTCAGCGAGTTGCTGGTGGCCAACCCAACGTACCTGGATGCGGCCGGACGGCCCCAGACGCCCGCGGATTTGGCTGCGCACCCCACCCTGAGTTTCGACATGTCGCCGGAGCGGGTCTGGGAATTGTCGGGGCCTGCGGGCGAGACCTGCCGCGTTGTCCACGAACCGCGGCTGGTGTGTCACAACTTCCCCGTTCTTCTGGCCGCGGCCTTGTCGGGGCAGGGTATCGCGCTACTGCCGGAGACGGTCGCACGGGCGGCCTTGGAAAAGGGTCACCTGGAGCGCGTCTTGCCGCAATGGCGGCTGCCCCAGGGCATATTGCATGTGGTCTTCCCCAGCCGCCGTGGCGTGTTGCCGGCAGTGCGCGCGTTCATTGACTTCCT
>CBFGWV010000158.1:0-11406 GCA_965652545.1 uncultured Candidatus Competibacteraceae bacterium
CGGCTGCACCCGCCAGGGCAAGGTCTCCCCGGCGCGCAAGGGGACGATGGTGCCCTCGGCAAGGGGCAGGGTGGCGGGGACGGCATCCTCCACCCGCTCGAGGGTGATGGTGTCGGTGTTGCGCGCAAGCCCATAGAAATCCGGCCCGTGATGGCTGGCGAAACCCTCCAGGCGATCGAGGGCATCGAGCATCTCGAAGGCCTCGGCATACAACGCCATGGCATAAGGTGCGGTGTAGCAGCCGGCGCAACCGCAGGCGGATTCCTTGGCACCCTTGTCGTGCGGGGCGCTGTCGGTGCCGAGGAAGAACTTCGGGTTGCCGCTGGTCGCTGCCTTGAGCAGCGCCATCTGATGCGTACGGCGTTTGAGAATGGGCAGGCAGTAGTAATGGGGCCGGATACCCCCGACCAGCATGTGATTGCGGTTGAACAGAAGGTGATGGGCCGTGATCGTGGCGGCGACATTGTCGGGCGCCGACTCGACGAACTGCACTGCCTGTGCGGTGGTGATGTGTTCCAGCACTACCTTCAAATCGGGCACATCGTCGAGCAGCGGCTTGAGCACCCAGTCGATGAACTCCGCCTCGCGGTCGAAGATATCCACATGGATATCGGTCACCTCGCCGTGCACCAGCAGCGGCAGCCCGCACGCAGCCATCGCCTGCAGTACCGGGCGAATGCGTCCGAGGCTGGTGACGCCGGCATCGGAGTTCGTGGTCGCACCGGCCGGATAGAGTTTACAGGCCACCACGGCATCGCCCGCGGCGGCACGTTCGATTTCCGCCGGGTCGGTGTTGTCCGTCAGGTACAAGGTCATCAGTGGGGTGAAGTCCACACCCGCCGGCACGGCCGCCAGGATGCGCTCGCGGTAGGCGATGGCCTGGGCCACCGTGGTCACCGGCGGCTTGAGGTTGGGCATGATGATGGCGCGGCGGAACGTTCTGGCGGTGGCCGGTACGACATCGGCCAGCGCGGCCCCGTCGCGGACGTGCAGATGCCAATCGTCGGGACGGGTGAGGGTGAGCTGCATGGACGTGCTCTTCAAAACCAGTGGCGGGGCGATTGTAACGGCAAATCTGCTACGCTTGGCGCCCTTCGAACGATCGTGTGGACAACAGGTGCCGACCATCGCCCGAACCCGTATCAAGATCTGTGGCATCACCCGTATCGAGGACGCGCAGGCCGCCGTCGAACTGGGTGCCGACGCCATCGGCCTGGTGTTTTACCCGCCCAGCGCACGCGCGCTGCCGCTGGCCTCGGCGGCGGCCATCGCCGCCAGCGTGCCGGCGTTCGTGTCCGTGGTCGGCTTGTTCGTCGACCCCGATCCCCGCGAGGTCGAGGCCGCGCTCAAGGCCGTTCGCCTGTCGATGCTGCAGTTCCATGGCACGGAGTCGCGCGAGTTCTGTGCCCGCTTCGAGCGGCCGTATCTCAAAGCCGTCCCCATGGGTGCCGGGGCCGATATCGGCACGTATGCTCGTGATTATCCCGATTGCGCCGGGTTGCTGCTGGATAGCCATGGGGGGGCGGTGACCGGCGGCAGTGGCAAGACCTTCGACTGGGGCCGTATCCCACCGGCGTGTGCCCGCCCGTTGATCCTCGCCGGCGGCCTGGATGCCGGCAATGTCACCGAGGCCGTACGCACCGTTCGCCCTTACGCGGTGGATGTCTCCAGCGGTGTCGAACAGTCCAGAGGTATTAAGGATATCGCCCGCATGGGCGATTTCATCGCGGCCGTCCGTGCCGCTTAACGCTTACGGAAGCCCAAATCAATGAGCTGGTTCGAAAAACTCATGCCCTCGCGCATCCGTACCGAGGGCGGCAACAAGCGGCAGATCCCGGAAGGGGTCTGGACCAAATGCGAAGAATGCAGCTCCATTCTGTATCGGGTGGAGCTCGAACGTAACCTGCACGTGTGCCCCAAGTGCGGTCATCACATGCGTCTGGGCGCCCGGGCCCGGCTCAAGGCGTTCCTGGACGAAGGCGAGCGCATCGAGATCGGTGAGAGCGTCGAGCCCACGGACTTCCTCAAGTTTCGCGATAGCAAGAAGTACCGCGATCGCCTGTTGCAAGCCCAGAAGACCGTCGATGAGAAAGACGCCATGGTGGTCATGCAAGGGGCGGTCAAGGGGATTCCGGTCGTTGCCGCGGCCTTCGAGTTCGAGTTCATGGGCGGATCGATGGGCTCGGTCGTCGGTGAGCGTTTCGTGCGTGGCGCCCAGATGGCGTTGGTCAACAAGACCCCGTTCATCTGTTTCTCCGCCTCCGGCGGCGCCCGCATGCAGGAGGCCTTGGTCTCGCTGATGCAGATGGCCAAGACCTCCGCCATCCTCGCGCAACTGCGCACTGCAAGGCTACCGTACATCTCGGTGCTGACGGACCCGACCATGGGTGGTGTATCGGCCAGCCTTGCCATGCTCGGGGATGTGAACGTCGCCGAACCCAAGGCGTTGATCGGCTTCGCCGGCCCCCGGGTCATCGAACAGACCGTGCGCGAGAAACTGCCCGATGGCTTCCAGCGTGCCGAGTTCCTGCTGGAGCACGGCGCTGTGGACTTGATCATCGACCGCCGTCAGATGCGCGAGCGCCTCGCCAGTCTGCTCGCGATGCTCCTGAACCGCCCCCTGGAAACACCCCAAAGTGACCCGATTCCAGACGCTGAGTGAGTGGCTGGCCTGGCAGGAAACGCTGCACCCCACGCTGATGGACTTCGGGCTGGAGCGGCCGCGGGCCGTTCTGGCCCGCTTGCTGCCCGAGGCGCCGCCGCATGCCGTCCTGACCGTCGCCGGTACCAACGGCAAGGGCTCCAGCGTAGCCATGCTCGAGGCTATCCTGGCGGCGGCAGGCTTTCATGTCGGTACCTACACCTCGCCACACATCGTCGCGTACAACGAGCGTATCCGTATCGGTGGCGTCACGGTGAGCGACGAGGCGCTGTGCGCCGCGTTCGCGGCTGTCGACGAGGCGCGAGGAGACACCTCGCTGACGTATTTCGAGTTCGGCACTTTGGCGGCGTTCTGGTTGTTCGCGCGGGCCGGCCTGGATGTGGCGGTGCTCGAAATCGGCCTCGGCGGTCGGCTCGATGCCGTCAACCTGATCGACGCCGATGCGTCGCTGGTGACCGCCATCGGTCTGGACCACCTGGACTGGCTGGGCCCCGACCGCGAGTCGGTCGGCTACGAGAAGGCCGGCATCTACCGGCCGGGCAGGCCTGCGGTGTGTAGCGACCCGGCCCCGCCGCAGCGGCTGATCGAGCATGCTGCCGCCATCGGTGCGGACTTGGTCTGGCCGGGGCAGGGCTTCGAAATCGACTCCGCCGGCACCCGCTGGTCGTGGCACGGTCGTCGTTGGGCGTTCGATCATCTGCCGTTGCCGGCTCTGGCCGGTTCGCACCAGATCGCCAACGCCGGCGGGGTGCTCGCGCTGCTGGAGGCGGTCGCCCAACGCCTGCCGGTCGATCGCCCGGCAATCGAAACCGGTTTGACTTCAGTTCAGTTGGCGGGGCGGTTCCAGGTGATCGACGGGCCGGTCAGCTGGGTTCTGGATGTCACCCACAATGCCGATGGCGCTGCCGTTCTGGCGAACACGCTGCGTGACCGCCCGGTGGCCGGCCGTACGCTTGCCGTCTTCGCGATGCTCGCCGACAAGGACGCGGTCGAAGTGGGGCGGGTACTCGCACCGGTCATCCAGCACTGGTACGCTGCCACGCTTGACGGACCTCGTGGGCGCACGGGCCGGGCGCTGGCATCAACGCTTGCCGGCATCGACGGCTTGACGGTGTCGGCGCACGAGAGCGTGGCCAGCGCATGTGCCGCCGCCTGGGCCGAGGCCCGGGCTGGCGATCGCATCGTGGTCTTCGGCTCGTTCCACACCGTGGGTGAGGCGCTGGCCGCGGGCATTGAACAATGGACGGATACCGATCTTGGATAGTCGTCTGAAGCAGCGCCTGTTGGGCGCCATCGTGCTGGTGGCCCTGGCGGTCATCATCATCCCGGTGCTGGTCGAGCCGCCTCCGGAGGGCGAACAGCCGCCAGCCGCCACGGGTATCCCGCCGGCACCGGCGGCGGACGGGACTGAGTGGACCATCACCCTGCCCGAACCCCAGACCCCCGAGGTGCCCGATGCACCGGCTTTGACTACGGTCCCGAGCACGCCGAACGGCAACAACGGCGCCGTGACGCCGCCGCCGACGATCACGGCGGAGGCAACGCCGGCGCCGGAGATCGCTCCGATTCCACTACCGTCACCCGCGCCGGCCCCGGTGCCCGCACCCGCGCTGGCTCCGCTGCCGGCTCCGGCACCGCTGCCCGCGCCTACGCCGTTGCCGGCACCGCCGCCGACCCCCGCTCCAGCCCCAGCACCGGCACCGCCGGTGGCCAAACCGTCGCCCGCGCCACTGCCTGCGATCGAATTGGTGTCCAAGCCCGGTTCGGCCTCACCGGCGCCCGCACCGGCCCCATCGCCAACACCGTCCGCGCCGGCCCCGGTGGCCGCCAGTGGCGGTTGGATGGTCCAGGTGGGCAGTTTCGCGCTCGAACAGAACGCCAACAGCTTGCGCGATCGCCTGCGCGCCAGCAGCTACCCGGCCTACGTGGAGCGTGTGGTCAGCGACAGCCGGCCAATGTTCCGCGTGCGCGTCGGCCCGCACAGCGACAGGGGCAGTGCCGAGCAGGCCCGCGATTCCATTCGCAGCGGATTGGGCTATAACGCGAACCTGGTCGCACCCGGCGGGTAAAGGGCGGGGGCTGGCGTTTCTGCGCTCAACTTGGCGCCCCGCGTCTGGAACCGATCTGCTATAGTTCGCCACCTTTCCTTGGGACACCGACAGACCGCCATTGCGCGTCTGGGAATAGGGCATGACGAGCGGATTGATCTGGGTCGATTACGTCATTCTGGCCATTGTCGGCCTGTCGGTACTCATCAGCCTCTGGCGTGGATTTCTCTCCGAGGTGGTCTCGCTGATCACCTGGGCGGCCGCGTTCGTGCTGGCGTTCCTGTTCATGGGGACGGTGGCGGCGCTGTTCGAGCCCTACGTGGACCTCCCCTCTGTGCGCATTGTCCTCGCCTTCGGCTCGATCTTCGTGGTCACGCTGTTCGTTGGCGGTCTGGTCAACATCATCGTGAGCCTGGCATTGCGCAAGACCGGCCTGTCGGTCACCGATCGTCTGCTGGGCATGTTCTTCGGTATCGCCCGCGGCATCGCGCTGGTGGCCATTTTGGTGTTGCTGGCGGGGCTGACGCCGTTGCCGCAAGACCCGTGGTGGAAGGCCTCCCAATTCATCCCGCGCTTCGAGGGCCTTGCCGCGTGGATGAAAGAACAACTGCCCCCGGAGTACGCCGAGCGCTTCCAGTTCACTCTGCCGCTAGTGGCTCCGGCATTGGCTGTCGGTACCCAGGATAGCCAGGGAACGGGCACGCCCGCCGCGGCGTCCCAACCCGTGACCCAGATGAATCCGCCGGCACCGGCGGCCGAATTGCCGGTGCTGGAACTCACTGCCCCGTCGACTCTGCCTTCGGTGGATGCGCAGGACAGTACTGAACCGACTCGCAACGCTCAGTAAGGCCATCCCTCATGTGTGGAATCATCGGAATCGTGGGCCGCGGCCCTGTCAATCAGGCGTTGTTCGACGGATTGACGATGCTCCAACACCGTGGCCAGGACGCCGCCGGCATGATGACCTGTGACAAGGACCGCTTATTTCTGCGCAAGGACAACGGCTTGGTGCGCGATGTCATCCGTACCCGGCACATGCTCCGGCTCAAGGGCAACATGGGTATCGGGCACGTGCGCTACCCCACCGCGGGCACGGCCAACTCGGCCGAAGCCCAGCCGTTCTACGTGAACTCGCCTTTCGGGATCGCCTTCGGCCACAACGGCAATCTCACCAACGCCGCACAGTTGAAGGACGACCTGTGGCGCTCGGACCGGCGACATCTCAACACCGATTCCGATTCGGAGATTCTCCTCAACGTCCTTGCCCATGAATTGGCGCGCAGCAGCCACCTGACGCTGCGACCGGACGACATCTTCGATGCCATCGCCCGCGTGCACGGCCGTGTACGGGGCGCCTACGCGGCCGTGGCCATGATCACCGGTCACGGAGTGCTGGCGTTCCGTGACCCTTATGGCATTCGACCGCTATGCGTCGGCCGGCGCGAGACGGACGATGGTCCGGAGTACTGCGTGGCCTCCGAGTCTGTCGCGCTGGATGCATTGGGCTTCGAGCGCGAGCGCGATCTGGCACCGGGCGAGGCCATTTTCATCAGTGAGACCGGTGTGGTAGAGCGGCGCGTCTGCGTCGAGAACGCCCGCCATACACCGTGCATCTTCGAGCTGGTGTACTTCGCCCGGCCGGACTCGATCATCGACGACATCTCCGTCCACAAGGCCCGTCAGCGCATGGGCGTGCGCCTGGCCGACAAGATTCTGAGGGTGTGGCCGGACCATGACATCGATGCGGTCATCCCGATCCCGGACACCAGCCGCACCTCCGCGCTGGCCATGGCCCAGGCCCTGGGGGTGATGTACAGCGAGGGTTTCATCAAGAACCGCTATATCGCCCGCACCTTCATCATGCCGGGGCAGACGATCCGCAAACGCTCGGTGCGGCAGAAGCTCAATGCCATCGTCGAGGAATTCCGCGGTCGCAACGTGCTGCTGGTGGACGACTCGATCGTGCGCGGCACCACCTCGGAGGAGATCATCCGCATGGCCCGCGATGCCGGCGCCAACAAGGTGTATTTCGCCTCCGCGGCGCCACCGGTGCGTTTTGCCAACGTCTATGGCATCGACATGCCGGCCCCGCAGGAGTTGATCGCCTTCGGCCGCACCGAGGACGAGGTCTGCCAGTCCATCGGTGCCGACCACCTGATCTACCAGGATCTGGACGATCTGGTCGAGGCCTGCCGTGAGGGTAACCCGGCCATCCGCGACTACGACACCTCGTGCTTCACCGGTGAGTACGTCACCGGTGATGTCGGCCTGGGCTACCTGACCGATCTGGCCAACGCCCGTCGGGACGAGGCCAAGGCCGCCGAGGACGTCGATGCCGACGAGCTGAGCGTGCACAACAACGACTGACGTTTCTCCTCCCTAAATACCCGCGCAGCGTCAATCGTCCTGGCTCGCCAGTGCCTTGCGGCAGTGAATCAGTGCGTCTCGGATCATGAAGTTGACCAGCGTGGGTGAGACGCCCAGCGAGCGGGCGATCTCGCATTGCGTCTGACCTTGCAGCCGGTGCATCTCGAAGGCGTAGCGGGTGCGCTCGGGCAGCTCCGCCAGGGCGGCCGAGACGACGCTGATCGTCTGGTGGTTGAGGTTGATGGCCTCGGGCGTGGCGGCCTCGGGCGTGGCCGCGGCGAGGCCTTCCTCCTCCGCAGCGCTGTGGCGTTGTTCCAGCGCCCGCCGACGATAGTGATCGATCGCCAGGTTGCGGACCACCTGCATCAGGTACTTGGTCTGCGAGCGTATCGAGTTGGTGACCCCGACGGTGTGCAGCTTCAGAAATGCGTCATGGACGACATCCTCCGCATGGCTGGTGCAGCCGATGATCCGCGCGGCCGCGTTGACGAGCGTCTGTCTGTTCGCGGTGAAGATCTCATTAAAGGCCACATTGGCGTCGGCCGTTCCTGGCTGGTGCATGAGTTGGATACCTGTGCGATCCGTATCAGGAGGTGCATTCGAAGAGAGGGCGAAAACTAGCGCAAACGAGAATCATTATCAATAGAGAATATTTCACATTCTGTTGCGACCGGCCTTGTGCGAGTAACGATTCCCCGCGCACGTTCGTCCAGTTCATCAAGAGCCCCGCGCCCCGCCGGACGGTGGCGGCCGCGGATCGATGAACCGACAAGACGAGGTGTGCAGTGGCGTTCGATCGCGAAGATACGGTGTTCAAGGTAGTGGTCAACCACGAAGAGCAGTACTCCATCTGGCCGGATTACAAGCCGGTGCCCGCAGGATGGCGTGAGGTCGGCAAAAGCGGCCTGAAGAAAGACTGCCTGGACTACATCGAAACGGTCTGGACCGATATGCGGCCACTGAGCCTGCGCCGGCACATGGACGGCCTGAGCGCCGGCTGACCGGCATTGCCTGGCTTGGCCCAACGGATAGCAGACAAGGTGACGAGATGACCGAGCGGTTCGCAGGCTCGCTGGCGGATGTGTTGCGCCATCGGGCCGAACGCCAGGCCGGGCAGATGGCCGTGCACTTTCTCGCCGACGGCGGCAAGGACCGCCAAAGCATCAGCTATGGCGAACTGGATCGCCGGGCACGCGCCGTCGCCGCCTCGCTGAGGGCACATTGTGTACCGGGCGATCGGGCATTGCTCTTGTTGCCCAGCGGGCTGGATTACGTGGCGGCGTTCTTCGGTTGCCTCTATGCGGGCGTCATCGCCGTGCCGGCGTATCCGCCCGAGTCACTGCGGCCACAGCATCTTGGCCGGCTCACAGGCATCCTGACCGACGCGGCGCCCCGGGTGGCACTGGCCGAATCGGGGGCCCGCGATCGCTTGCACCAAGCCTTCGGCGAACGTCTGCCGCACGTGCTGGCGGTGGACAGGGTGGACAGCGGGGCTGCCGACGACTGGCGTCCGCGGGCGGCGGGTTCCGATATCGCGTTTCTGCAATACACCTCCGGCTCGACCTCGCAACCCAAGGGTGTGGAGGTCAGTCACGGCAACCTGCTGGCCAATGAGCGGGCCATCCGCGATGGCATCGGCCTCAACGCCGACGATGTCGCCGTCAGCTGGTTGCCGCTGTACCACGACATGGGGCTGATCGGTGGCTTGCTTCAGCCGATCTTCAGTGGCGTTCCGCTGGTGCTGATGTCGCCGCGGCGTTTTCTGGAGCGGCCGCTGCGCTGGCTGGAGGCCATCGCGCATCACGGCGGGACGATCAGTGGCGGACCGGATTTTGCGTACCGTTTGTGTGTCGAGCGCATCCGCGAAGAGGCGCTCGAAGGCCTGGACCTGTCGTCCTGGCGGGTCGCGTTTTCCGGTTCGGAACCCATTCGCCATAATGATTGGTCCGTGTTCGCCGAGACGTTCGCTCGAGCGGGTTTTCGTCGCGAGGCGCAACTGGCTTGTTACGGCCTTGCCGAGGCGACCTTGTTCGTTACTGCCACCGGTCCGGGGCAGGGTGCGCCGGCACTGGCCGTCGATGGCGAGGCCTTGGCCGGCGGCCGGGCGCAGGCGGGCGAGGGCAGTATTCTGGCCGATTGTGGCCTGCCCCAACCCGAACACCGGGTGCGGATCACCGATACTCGGTCATTGGCCGAGTCGCCGCCCGATCGTGTGGGCGAAGTCTGGTTCAGCGGACCGAGCGTCGCCCGCGGCTATTGGCGCAACCCGCAGGCCAGCGCGGAGACCTTCGTCGAGCACGAGGGGGCGACCTGGTTGCGGACCGGCGACCTGGGGTTTGTGCACGAGGGCCGGTTGTTCGTCACCGGGCGCCTGAAGGACATGATCATCCTGCGTGGTCAGAACCTGTACCCGCAGGACATCGAGCGGGCGGTCGAGGACGAGATCGAGGTCATCCGCAAGGGCCGTGTCGCCGCGTTCGCGGTCGGCGGCGACGGCGGCGAAGGTATCGGCATCGCGGCGGAAATCGGTCGCGGCGTGCGAAAGCTACTCGCGCCGGAAGCCTTAGCCGCGGCGATCCGCACGGCTGTGGCCGATCATTGTCAGGAGCCGGCCACCCTGGTGGCCTTGCTCAACCCCGGCGCCTTGCCCAAAACCTCCAGCGGCAAGCTCCAGCGCTCGGCCTGCCGGGCCGGGCTCGAGGATGGCAGCCTGGACAGTTACTTCGTGCAATGTGACGGTGAGGTGACGGCCGCCACCTCACCGGTGCGGCACGACCCGCCGCAGACCCCCCTCCAATGCGGCATCGCAGCCATCTGGTGTGAGGTCCTGGGGGGCGAGAGGCCGACGCTCGATGACCATTTCTTCGCCCTGGGCGGCAACTCGCTGGCGGCGGTGCAGGTGTTGGCACGCCTGCGGGAGCAGTTGGGACTACTTGTCGAGCCGTCCGTCTTGTTCGACGCGCCGCGCCTGGGCGACTTCGCCGCAATGGTCGAGGCCGTCGGCCGTGCCGAGGACACCAGCACCGTAGCGCCCATCCGGGTCCTGCCGCGTGAGCGCGGGCTCGCCCTGTCACCGGCGCAGCGGCGCATGTGGTTCCACTGGCGGCTGGATCCGCACAGCAACGCCTACACGATTTGCGGGCGCATGCAATTGCGTGGTCCGCTGGCGTTGGAGGCACTTCAGGGTGCGTTTGACGATCTCATAGCCCGTCACGAGAGTCTGCGGACGACGTTCCGCGATGGGCTGGATGGGCCTGAGCAGGTGATTCACCCATCCTGCCCGGTGCGGCTGCACCTGATCGACACCGCACCGGAGCGGGTCGCCGAACTGGCGCAAGCCGATGCGCAAGCCCCTTTCGACCTCGTCGCCGGCCCCTTGCTGCGGGTGACGCTGCTGACCAGCGGCCCTGACGATCGGCACCTGCTGGTCAGCCTGCATCACAGCATCGCCGATGGCTGGTCGATGAACCTGATGTTGGAGGAGCTTGCGCAACTGTACACAGCCCGCTGCGAGGGGCGGGTGGCGACCCTGGCAGCGCTGCCGGTGCAGTATGCCGACTTCGCCGGCTGGCAGAACGCATGGCTGGCCAGCGGGGAGGGGGCGCGACAACTGGCGTACTGGACACAGCGCCTGGGCAGCGAGCACCCCGTGTTGCAATTGCCCGTGGACCGTTCGACGCCCGCGGCGGCCGATGGCGCGGGTGCGGACGTGCACTGCGATCTGGACGATGCGTTAGCCGAGCGCCTGCGCGCCCTTGCCCAGACGCGGGGCGTCACCTTGCCCAGCCTGTTGCTGGCGTCCTTCAAGGTGCTGCTTTACCGCTACAGCGGGCAGACCGACCTGCGCGTGGGCTGCACGGTGGCCAACCGGCGCCTGATGCAGACCGAGCGGCTCATCGGCTTCTTCGTCAACATGCTCGTGGTGCGCAGCGACCTCTCGGGCAGACCGCGTTTCAGCGATCTGCTGGATCAGGTGCATCACCTGTCGGTAGAGGCCCAGGCGCACCAGGACCTCCCCTTCGAGCAACTGGTCGAAGCCCTGCAGCCGGATCGCGACGCCAGTCGGCACCCTTTGTTCCAGGTCGCCTACGACCATCAATGGCGACGTTTGGATGACCGCGGGCGGTTCGGCGACGCCGCCGTCGAGGCGGTGGAGCAAGTGGCCCACGCCACTCAGTTCGACCTGATTCTGCACACCATCGAGACCGACGACCGCCTGGGCGCATTCCTGACCTACCGCTGCCAGCGTTTCGAGCGTGCCACCGTCGAGCGGTTGGCCGGTCACTGGCTCAACATACTGCGAGCCATCGCCGCCCAACCCGAGCGCGC
>CBFGWV010000159.1:0-11307 GCA_965652545.1 uncultured Candidatus Competibacteraceae bacterium
CGCTCCAACACATCCAGGATTCGAAGAATTCCGTACAGTAGTGGCGTATCCGTATGGAGGTGGCTGGAATGGCGTTTCCCGATGAGCGCAGCGATGAGCACTGGCAGAAGACGTTGACGCCCGAGCAGTACGAGGTCACCCGGCGCAAGGGGACGGAGCGGGCGTTTTCGGGGGTTTATCACGACTGTAAGGATGACGGGCTGTATCACTGCGTCTGCTGCGGGGCGGTGTTGTTCGATGCGCGGCAGAAGTACGACTCGGGCAGTGGTTGGCCCAGTTTCTGGCAGCCGGCGGCCGGGGCGGATGTCGGTGCGGAGACGGACACGAGTTGGTTCATGCGCCGGACGGAGGTGCATTGCAACCGTTGCGGGGCGCATCTGGGCCATGTGTTTCCCGATGGACCGGAGCCGACGGGGCAGCGGTTTTGCATAAATTCGGCGGCGCTGGATCTCAAACCGCGGGATAGCGACGTCTGAGGGTTGTGTTAAACTTCCGCGCCTGTCACCGTAGCCCGCCGTGGGAGCCAGTCTGGCCTGGGCGTAACCTTAGATAAGGAATGCGCGAGTACCTGTTTGGCTTGTTCGATCGCACGCCTTGTATGACCGGCTCCCGGCCCGGTGTGATCGAACAGCCTGCAAGCGGTATCGTGTGCCTCCTGGTTGCGCCTGATTCGGATTGCTCCCGGTTCGGGCTATTTCCCGTTGTGGATCCGCTGTCTAACTGGAGTATGCATGGCCGCTGAACGTACCTTGTCCATCATCAAGCCCGACGCCGTCGCCAAGAACGTAATCGGCAAGATTTACAGCCGGTTCGAAGACGCCGGCCTGACCATCGTCGCTGCGCGGATGATGCACCTGACCCGTGAACAGGCCGAAGGCTTCTATGCCGTGCACAAGGAGCGTCCGTTCTTCAAGGATCTGGTCGAGTTCATGATTTCCGGTCCGGTGATCGTCCAGGTGCTCGAGGGCGAGAATGCTGTCGCCAAGCATCGCGACATCATGGGCGCCACGGATCCGCAGAAGGCCGCCCCCGGCACTATCCGCGCCGATTTCGCCAAGACGGTGGATGAGAACGCGGTGCACGGGTCCGACGCCGCAGAGACGGCCGCCCAGGAGATCGCATTCTTCTTCGGCGACGATGGCCTCTGCCCGCGTACCCGGTAAATCGCAGTGACTGAGTCGACCCCCGTCAATCTGCTGGGCCTGGATGGTCAGGCCTTGCAGGCCTTCTTCGCCGAGTTGGGTGAGAAGCCGTTTCGCACCACTCAGGTGATGAAGTGGATCTATCACCGCGGGGTGACCGATTTCGATGAGATGACGGATTTGAGCCGGGCCTTTCGCGATACGCTGAAGGCCCGTGCGATTGTCCGGGCGCCGGAGGTGGTGCTGGATCAGCCCTCGGCCGACGGTACGCACAAGTGGCTGATACGGCTGGATTCAGGTAACTGCATCGAGACGGTGTTCATCCCGGAAACCGACCGTGGCACGTTGTGCGTGTCCTCGCAGATCGGTTGTGCGCTGGCGTGCAGTTTCTGTGCAACGGCACAGCAGGGCTTCAACCGCAATCTGAGCGCCGCCGAGATCATCGGCCAGCTGTGGGTGGCGCGCGAACACCTGGGCGCCAACCGTGAGGACGGCCGCCGGCTGGTGACCAATGTGGTGATGATGGGCATGGGTGAGCCCCTGCTCAATTTCGCCAATGTCGTGACGGCGATGAACCTGATGCAGGATGATTTCGGGTTTGGTCTGTCGAAGCGGCGCGTAACGCTGAGTACCAGCGGTGTGGTGCCGGCCTTGTATCGGCTGAAGGATGTCTCCGACGTCTCGCTTGCGGTATCGCTGCATGCGCCGGACGATGAGCTGCGCAACGAGCTGGTGCCGATCAACAAGAAGTACCCCATCGCCGAGTTGCTGGCCGCCTGCCGGCATTACATCGAGGGCCGTCCGCACCGGCGTATCACCTGGGAGTACGTGATGCTCGATGGCGTCAACGACAGCGAGGCCCATGCGCATGCGCTGGCCCGGCTGATCCGTTCGATTCCCTCGAAGGTGAACCTGATTCCGTTCAATCCTTTCCCTAACACCCACTACCGGCGTTCGCCGGAGGACGTCATTTTGCGTTTCAGGGATGTGCTCATGGGCTACGGACTGACTACGATTACGCGCAAGACGCGTGGTGACGATATCGACGCGGCTTGCGGCCAGCTGGCTGGGCGCGTGCAGGATAAGTCGCGGCGTCTGGCGCGCATGGCGCAGCGGGTCGACGGATGAGCGGCATGGGCCGTGTTCCTTTGATGTTGCTGATGTTGTCATTGGGGGCGTGTTCAACCACACCCGGTGGACCCGAAAGCATCGACAAGGAGCTGCGCGAGGCGGCGCAGATCAATTTACGTCTTGGCATGGGCTATATTCAGTCCGGCCGATACGAAACCGCTCAGCAGAAGCTGGAAAAAGCGCTGGAGTACGACCCTACGCTCTTGGAGGCGTACAATGCGCTGGGTGTGATGTACGAAGAAATGGGCAAGATGGGCGAGGCCGAACAAAACTATCGCCGTGCGGCCGAACGTGCCGACCGCTACCCGACCGCGGTCATGAACCACGCCCGTGTGCTCTGCACCATGGGCGATTACGCCACGGGCGAGAGTCAATACCAGCGGCTCTTCGATGCCAGCGATCGGGAAACCAAGGCCAACGCCTATACCGGTGCGGCCCAATGCGCGATCGAGGCCAAGGAGCCGGTGCGGGCGGAGTCCCATCTGCGGTTGGCGTTGGAGAATGAGCCTGGCAATACGCTGGCGCTCATCGAGCTGGCCGATTTGTTGCAGTCCCAGAGCCAGCACCTGCAGGCCCGTGGCTATATTCAGCGTTATCACGAACTTGCGGGCTATAGCCCGCGAAGCCTGTTCCTGGCCGTAAGCATTGCCCGTTCCCTGAACGACAGCGATGGGGTCAAACAGTACAGCACACTGCTAAAAAGCCGCTTCGCCCAATCCCCAGAGGCGCAGCGGCTGGTGAACTGACGAACATGAAGGCAACCGAACACTTCGATCAACTGCCAGAGACCAACGCCAGCAGCCTGGGCGCTTGGCTTGCCGACCAGCGCCATGGCCGCAAATTGGCACAGCATGAGGTCGCAGCGAAAGCCGGCCTTTCTGTTGCGCAGGTGCAGGCGCTGGAGTCGGACGACCATAGCAGCCTGGGCGCACCGGTATTCGCCAAGGGATACCTGATGCGCTATGCGCGGGCCCTGGATCTGGATGCCGACCAGATCCTCACGCGTTTCCGCGGCCAGAGCGATCGTGAACTGCCCCCGCTGAAGGTCGTGCGCTCGGTCAAACCACAGGCACGCAGTACCGATATGCGTACGTGGTCGTACCTGTTCGTGCTCATAGCGATTGTGGCGGTGGTCTGGCTCGCCTACCAGCACGGCGGCGACCTGGTGAACTCGCTGGGCAACCGCTTGGGGTTGTGGCCGGCCGAAGAGACAGTCAGCGTCAGCGGACGCAACACCAATGCCGGCCAACTGGCGCTGCCGCCGAACCCGGGCAGCCTGAATCTCCCACCCCCGGGGCCGGATGAGCCGGCGCCCGCCGCGGGGCTCGACCAACTGTCGTCGTCGGCGCCGATGACGCTCTCCAGCCTGGATGCCCCGCTACCGCCACCCCCCACGCCGGCTGCAGTGGCGCCTCAACCGTCGCCGCTTCCGGCGGGCAATCTGAACGATGAGCCGGTCGACACCGCGCCGGTGGACGACGCGGCGCCCGGGTTGGTTCTGGATGCGCCCGATGACCCACCGGTGGGGACGTCATCATCGTTGGACTCACCCGTTGCGTCGGAGACGCCGCCTGCGCCTGCGGCCACCGATTCGCTCGACGACGGTGCGCCCGTGGTGGATGCCGCCGAAGACGATATCGACGCGGCCAGCGAGCCTGTGGCCTCCCAGCCCGAGACGGCGGCCCCGGTGTCGGTCGCTTCGGCCGGTGGCACGGCCACGCTGACCGTGACCGTACGCGATGACTGCTGGGTGGAAATCAAGGATGCCAATGGCGAGCGCCTGGCCTACGGGGTCATCAAGCGTGGCGAGACGCGCACGCTCGAAGGCCCGGCACCGTTTGCCGTCACGCTGGGCAATGCCCAGGCCGTGGACATCGCGCTGAACGGTGCCGCCGTCGCCCCGGCGGTCTACATGCCGCCCAACGGCAGCGTCAGCCGCTTTACCCTCGATCCGGGTGCTCTCTGAGGCTCGCGATCGCGAGTACCGTGAAGCCCAACAAACGCGGAAATCCAATGAGCAAGCGATTGCAGGCCGTGCGCGGCATGAACGACCTGCTGCCCGAGGACAGCGGGCTTTGGCAGGACGTGGAGGCGGTATTCCGCGACACACTGGAGGCCTATGGCTTCCGCGAGATCCGCACGCCCATCGTCGAGTCGACGGCATTGTTCGCCCGCTCGCTGGGTGAGGTGACCGATATCGTCGAGAAGGAGATGTACACCTTCGACGATCGCAATGGCGACAGCCTGACGCTGCGCCCGGAGAACACCGCCGGCGTGGTGCGCGCGCTGGTCGAGCACGGCCTGCTGCACAACCAGACGCCGAAGGTTTGGTACGTAGGGCCCATGTTCCGCCACGAGCGACCGCAAAAAGGGCGGTATCGCCAGTTTCACCAGGTCGGCGTCGAGGCCTTCGGTGTACCCGGGCCGGACCTGGACGCCGAGATCATCTGCATGACGGCCCGCTTGTGGCGCCAGCTCGGCATTGCCGAGAAGGTGACACTCGAACTCAACACCATGGGCATGCCCGCGGACCGCCAGCGCTACCGCGAAGCGCTGGTGGCCTATTTGTCGGGGCATGTGGATGCACTGGACGCCGACAGTCAACGCCGGTTGCACACCAATCCATTGCGTATCCTCGATAGCAAGGACGAAGGCACCAAGGCCGTGGTGGCCGATGCGCCGCGGTTGATCGACTACCTCGGCGTCGACTGCCGGCAGCATTTCGATGCGCTGCAGGCCATGCTCAGCGAGGCCGGTGTGGCGTATGTCGTCAACCCGAACATCGTTCGCGGCATGGACTATTACACGCGTACGGTCTTCGAATGGGTGACTACGCAGCTGGGTGCACAAGGCACAGTGTGCGGCGGTGGCCGCTACGACGGGCTGGTGGAAGAGCTCGGCGGCAAGCCTACCCCCGGTGTCGGCTTTGCCATCGGCCTGGAGCGCTTGGTGATGCTGGCCCGCGATGGCGGGTTCGCCGGGCGCAACCGCAGCCCGCACGCCTTCCTGGCGGCGGTCGGCGATGTGGCCGAGCGTCGTGGACTTGTCCTGGCCGAAGCGCTGCGCGACCATCTGCCGGATCTGCGGCTTGCGTTGAACAGCGGTGGCGGCAGTTTCAAGAGTCAAATGAAGCGGGCCGATCGCAGTGGCGCCGAATTCGCACTGATCCTCGGCGAGGATGAGGTGCGTAATGGCACGATCGGCTTCAAACCGTTGCGGGGTGATGGCCCCCAGCTGGCGCTGACCGAATCGCAGTTGAACGAACAGTTGGGTGCCTGGCTGGAGGCCTGTCGACCGTAGCGACTGTCGCAAACGACAGTACGCACGGCATTCGGCAAGCGTTCCGCGGCAGGCAACCGTCAACAGGGGGCTCCAGACGATGGATTTTGAAAGCGACGAGCAACGCGCGGAAGCGGTCCGCGAGTGGTTGAAACAAAACGGCCCGGCCATCGGCATCGGCGTGGTGCTGGGGCTGGGCGGTTTGTTCGGCTGGCAGCAGTACACCGCGTACCAAAACAGGCAGATGGAAACCGTCTCGGCGGTCTATCAACAGGCTGTGGTCGCGGCCGAGGCCGGCGACCTTACCACGACGCTCGATCGGGTCGACGCGGTGCGCGAGAGCGGCCCGGATGCCGCCTACGCCACTCTGGGCGACTTCCTGCTTGCGCAGACCGCGGTCGCTGACGGCGATCTGGCACTTGCCGCCGAGGCGTTGCAGCGTGCGGTCGACAAGGCCCCTACGGCCGAGTTGAAAACCATCGCACGCTTGCGCCTTGCGCGGGTGCAAGTGGCGGCGGAGAACAGCGACGCGGCCAAGGCCACTTTGGCGACGGTCGACGACCCGGCGTTCGAGGCCGAGCGCCAGACCCTGCTCGGCGATGCCCTGGGCGCGAGCGGCGACAGCGAGGCGGCCCGCAGTGCCTACCAGGCGGCGTTGGCCGCCGGCGGCGATGCCGGCCTCATCGATCTAAAGCTCAGCAGCCTGCCTGCGGAACGCCGGTCATGACTCGCGCACGCGCAGCTGCCCTGGTCCTCATGGCCGTCACGCTATCCGGCTGCGGCGTGATCAGCGGCTTCACCCGTGGTGAAGACAACAGTATTCCACCGACCCCGCTGGCCGAGTTCGACGCCGAGGTCAACCCGAGCATTGCCTGGCAGGTGGATGTCGGGGATGGCCCGGGCGACCGGTATGCCACCTTGGAGCCGGCCAGCGACGGGTTGCGTGTCTACGTGGCCGATTATGCCGGTCAGGTCGCCGCGGTGGACATTGACACCGGCAACACGGCATGGCGTAGCGATCTCGACGTCGAACTCACCGGCGGCACGGGGCTGGGCGAAGGCTTGGTCATCGTCGGCGACAACGACGGCAATGTGATCGCGCTCGACGCGGCCGAGGGCAGCGAGCGCTGGCGCACTCGCGTCAGCAGCGAAGTGCTGGCCGCCCCAGTGGCCGGCAACGGTATCGTCGTGGTGCGCAGTGCCGATGGCCGATTCTCGGCGTTCAACGCCGCCGACGGCGAGCCGGCCTGGGCGTACAACGCTTCGGTGCCCGCACTGAGTCTGCGCGGGTCGGGCTCGCCCATCATCGTCCAGGGCGTGGTCATCAGCGGCATGGACAATGGCCGCCTGCTGGCACTGGAGTTGACCACCGGGCGGGTGATCTTCGATCGTGCCATCGCTTCGCCGCGCGGTCGCAACGACCTCGAACGCATGGTGGATATCGACGTGCCCCCGGTGCTGATCGGGCCGATGCTCTATATCGCGGCCTATCAAGGGAATATCACCGCGTTGGATATGCGGGACGGCAGCCTGCGCTGGACGCGGGATTTCTCCGCCTATGGCGGTTTGACCGCCGATCAAGAGCAGGTCTACGTCGCCGACGAGGACGATGTGGTCTGGGCACTGGATGCGCGCACCGGTGCACCCATGTGGCGGCAGGAGGCCTTGCGCGGACGGCGGCTGGCCGGTCCGGCGCTGCACGAGGGGCGTGTGGCAGTGGCCGATTTCGAGGGCTACGTGCATTGGTTGGAACCCGCCAGCGGACGACTCGTCGGCCGCACGCGCGGTGGTTCGGCGGGGGTGCGTTCGATGCCCTGGTCGTTGAAAGGCAATCTGATGGTGCTGGGCAATGACGGCGTGATCCGTGCATTCCGGCTGAGTAACTGACGACCGTGGATGCTCAAGGGCTGCTGCCCGTTATCGCCCTGGTGGGCCGACCCAATGTCGGCAAATCCACCTTGTTCAACGCATTGACCCGCACCCGTGACGCCCTGGTGGCCGACATGCCCGGGCTGACCCGAGATCGCCAGTACGGTCGGGGCCGGCTGGGCGAGCGGCCGTATATCGTCCTGGATACCGGCGGTTTGTCGGGTGAGCAGGAGGGTATGGACGCGCTGGTGGCCCGTCAGGCCTGGCAGGCCGCAACCGACGCCGATGCCGTGCTGTTCCTGGTGGACGGTCGCAGCGGTCTGACGGCGGCCGACGAGGCGGTGGCCGAGCGCCTGCGTAAGATGGGCAAACCGTGCCGGTTGGTGGTGAACAAGACCGAGCACCTGGATCTCGACACGGTGACGGCCGAGTTCCACGCGCTGGGGCTGGGTGCGCCCGTCCCCATCGCGGCTGCGCATGGGCGCGGCGTGCGCGAGCTCATCGACCTGACGCTCGACGACTTGCCCCCACCTGAAAGCGATGCCGACGAGGTCGACGATGCCGAGGGGCGGATCCGCATGGCCGTGGTCGGCCGGCCGAACGTCGGCAAGTCCACGTTCATCAACCGCCTGCTGGGCGAGGAGCGGGTCGTCGCCTGCGACATGCCGGGTACGACACGTGACAGTATCGCCATCCCCTTCGATCGTGGCAGCAAGCGTTATCTGCTGATCGACACCGCCGGTGTGCGCCGCCGCAGCCGGGTTGACGACACCATCGAGAAGTTCAGCATCATCAAGACATTGCAGGCGCTGGAGAAGGCCAATGTGGTGGTGCTGATGCTGGATGCACGGCAAGGCATCGCCGAGCAGGATGCGACTTTGCTCGGCCTGGTGATGGACTCGGGGCGCGGCGTGGTGGTGGCGGTCAACAAATGGGACCATCTGCCCACCGAGCAGCGTGACGAGGTCCGCCGCGAACTCTCGCGCAAGCTGGATTTCCTCAACTACGCACGGATACATTTCATTTCCGCCCTGCACGGGTCCGGCGTGATCGACGTGCTCAAATCGGTGGAGGAGGCGCACGCCAGTGCCACCCGCACTCTGGCGACCTCGGAACTCACCCGTGCCTTGGAGCAGGCACTGGCGGCGCATCAGCCGCCGTTGGTGCACGGGCATAGCATAAAGCTGCGCTACGCCCACCAGGGCGGGCAGAACCCGCCGCTGATCATCATCCACGGCAACCGTGTGCAGCACGTGCCGCCGGCGTACCGGCGTTATCTTGAAAACACCTTCCGCCGTCACTTCAAGCTGCGCGGCACCCCGCTGAAGGTCGAGTTCCGCGGTGGGGAGAACCCCTACCAGCCCGCACCCACGACCGGTAAACCGCGCAGCCCCGCCACGGGTGGAAAGCCGCGCAGCAAGGCCACCGGCCGTAACCAGCGCCGCGGCTGAGCCGCGGCCGTGGTGCCGGCGTTCAGCCGCCGATGGTGAGCCGCACCTGCGCGGGGTACTGCATGGTCGAGCAGTGCAGGCTGCCGTGCTGTTCGATGAGTGTGCGGCAGTTCACCGGCACGATCTGGCGGTTGGGGAAGGCCGCCGCCAGGCGTTCGCAAGCCGGTGCATCCATGGGATCGCCGTAGACCGGCACCAGGACGGCCTCATTGATGATCAGGAAGTTGGCATAACCGGCCGGTAGGCGGTGGCCGTCCTCGGCGTACATGGCCGATGGAAGCGGCAGCTCGACCAGGTCGTACGGCCGGCCGTCACGGGTGCGGAAGCCGCGCAGTTCCTCGGCCATGGCTTTCAATGGCGCGAAGTGGACGTCGTCCGGGTCGTCGCAGCCCTGGTAGGCAATGGTGTGGGCATCGCAGAAGCGGGCCATGGTGTCGATGTGGCTGTCCGTATCGTCACCCTCCATGTGCCCGTGCTCCAGCCACAGAAAGCGGTCGAAGCCCAGGCTTTGCGACAGGCGGCGCTCGATGCCCTGCCGGTCCAGGCCGTTGCGATTGGGGTTGAGCAGGCAGTCCGTCGTGGTCAGCAACGTGCCTTCGCCATCGCTTTCGATGCTGCCGCCTTCGAGTATCAAGTCCACGGTCTCCATCGGGGTGTCGACGAAAACCCCTTGGGATGCCAGACCGGCACTCATGGCGTTGTCTGCGGCGTGGGGGTATTTCCCGCCCCAGCCGTTGAACTGAAAGTTCAGCAACACCGCTTGGCCATCGCGCAACACTGTCAATGGGGCGTGATCGCGCGCCCAAGTATCGTTGTTGTCCTGACGGACGATGATGCAGTGGCGTTCGGTTGCGCCGGCCGCGCGTAGTGCGGCGCGCGCCCGTTTTTCCACATCGGCGTCCCGACACACGACCAGCACATACTGGCGGCGCGAGACCTCTGAACCGATGCGCGCAATGTTGGCCTCCACGGCATCCAACCAGGTGATCCATTCGCTATCGCGGTGCGGCCAGGACAATTGCACGGCGGACTGAGGCGCCCATTCGGCGGGTAACACCGTGTGCGGCATGATGACTCCGGCATCTGGAAGACTGAGCGGCTGATTCTACCCATTGGTGCGTGGCGGGCATCTACTTTTGGCCGGTGCCGGTAAGACGCTGCCCTGGTGTATTGTTGAACCGACGATGGCGGCACCTGGCCGGATGATGGGTTTTCGAAAGTCCCGGTGTCCAGGCTCAACGAGTGGCGAATCAAAGGGGGGATCATGGACGAAACACAAGCCCGGCGCACATTGGATGCGCTGGTCAAGACGCTCATGCAACACGGCGGGTCGGACCTGTTCATCGCTGCCGGCAGTGCGCCGGCCTTGAGCGTCAACGGCGAGTTGATCCGGGTCGGCGAGCGTCATCTGACGCCACAACAGGCCAAGGCGGTGGTGCTGGCGGCGATGACGCCAAAACAATGTGCCCAGTTCGAGGCCGAGAACGAGGTCAACTTCGCACTGCACTACCCGGATATGGCGCGCTTTCGGGTCAGCGTGTTTCGCCAGCGCGGCAGTGCCGGTATGGTGATGCGCCTGATTCCCGGCACGATTCCGGATTTCGACGCGCTGCACCTGCCGCCGATTCTGCGCGATGTTGCCCTGCTCAAACGCGGGCTGGTGTTGATTCTCGGAGCCACCGGTAGCGGCAAATCGACCACGCTGGCGGCGATGATCGACCACCGCAACCAGTTGCGTCCCGACCATATCATGACGGTCGAGGACCCTATCGAGTACTTCCACACGCATGGGCGGGGCTTGGTGAACCAGCGCGAGGTCGGTCTGGACACCAGCTCGTATGCGGTGGCGCTGCGCAATGCCTTGCGCCAGCGGCCGGACGTCATTCTCATCGGCGAGATACGCGATGAGGAAACGATGGCCCAGGCCATCAGCTTTGCCGAGACCGGCCATCTGTGCCTGTCGACGCTTCATGCGAACAATGCCGACCAGGCGTTCGACCGTATCGTGAATTTCTTCCCGGAGGATCGCCGGGCACAGGTGCTGATGGACCTGTCGTTCAACATGCAGGCGTTTGTGTCGCAGCGCCTGTTGCCGCGCGCGGATGCCGTCGGCCTGATTCCCGCGGTTGAGGTGCTTCTGAACACCCCGTTGATCAGTAAGCTGGTCTTCGAGGGGCGGATCAAAGAGCTCAAGCACTATATGTCACGCTCCGGCGAGCCGGGGATGCAGACATTCGATCAGTCGCTGTTGACGCTGTACCGCTCCGGACGCATCAGCGAGGAGACGGCGCTGCGCAACGCCGACTCGGTCAACGATGTCCGCCTGGGCATCCGACAGGCCCTGCGTGAAGCGGGAGAGACCGGCCAGGAAGCCGACACTATGTCACTGGCCGAACCGGAACCGGACGAATTCGAGGGCCATTTCGGACGCTGAG
>CBFGWV010000160.1:0-11245 GCA_965652545.1 uncultured Candidatus Competibacteraceae bacterium
GCATGAACGAGGCGTTCTCGACCGGGTCCCAGAACCACCAGCCGCCCCAGCCCAGTTCGTAGTACGCCCACCAACTGCCCAGGGCTATCCCTAAGGTAAGGAAGCACCACGCGGCCGTGGTCCAGGGGCGGGACCAGCGTGCCCAGGCCGAGTCCAGCCGGCCGGCCAGCAGTGCGCCGACGACAAAGGCGAAGGCCACCGCAAAGCCCACATAACCCATGTACAACATGGGCGGGTGGATGATCAGCCCGGGGTCTTGCAGCAGCGGGTTGAGGTCGTCCCCATCGACCGGGAACATCGGCAGGTTGCGATCGAAGGGGTTGGAGGTCAGTTCCACGAACAGCCCGAAACCCAGGATGATCAGGCCCATGACCGCCAGCACCCGTGCCAGCAGGTCGCGCGGCAGTTGACGGCTGAAGGCCGCGACCGCCGCGGTCCAGCCGGCGAGGGTCAGCAGCCACAGCAGCATGGAGCCTTCGTGCCCACCCCAGGCGGCGGTGATCCGGTACGCCAGCGGCAGACGCGAGTTGCTGTTGGCCGCCACGTAGGCCACGGTGAAGTCATTCTGGATGAATGCGGTGATCAGCGCCCCGAAGGCCAGTGCAAGCAGGGCGAACACGCAGGCGGCCAGTGGCCGGGCGGTGGCCATCAGGCGGCTATCGCCGATCGCCGCGCCGATCAATGGCAGCACGCCCAGCAGCAGGGTGGCGGCGATGCTCAGGATGAGCGCGAAGTGGCCGAGTTCCGGCGTCATGAGCCCCCCTGTCCACCGCTGTGCTGCCATTGACCGGAGGCTTTCAGCGCCTCGGCCACCTCCGGCGGCATGTAGTTTTCATCGTGCTTGGCCAGCACTTCGTTGGCCAGGACGACGCCGTCATCGCCCAATTGCCCGATAGCGACGATGCCTTGGCCCTCGCGGAACAGGTCGGGCAGGATGCCATCGAAGCGCACGCCGATTTCATGCGCCTCGTCGGTGAGGCGGAAGCTCACCTGGAGGCTGGCCGCATCGCGCTCTACGCTGCCGGGCACCACCAGGCCGCCGACACGGATCTGGCGGGCGATCGGTGCTTCCCCTTGCGCGATCTGGCTGGGCGAAAAGAACAGGTTGATGTTCTGTTGCAGGGCGTACAAGGTCAGGCCAACGGCGAGGGCCATGCCCGTGACCGCGGCAAGTACGAAGAACAACCGACGACGACGTACCGGTGTCATGCCTTGTCTTCCCGGCGCGCTGCGCGCGCCTTGCGTCGCAATAGCGACCTGTGTTCGGCCACGGTGTGGCCGATGAGCACCCCCACCGCCATCGCGGCGAGGGCGTAGCTCAGCCACACGTAACCGCCGTAGCCGCCCATGGCGAGGAAATCCGAAACGGAGTCGAACTGGATAACGGTCATGCCTTATACCTGTCGTTCAAGCTGCCAGCGCAGCACCCGGTTGCGGGTGCGTGCCAGCGTCAGGGTCAGGGCGAGTACGGCGAAGGCGCCGAGCATGACCAGCAACGGCCACAGCATGGACCCGGCGATGGCCGGCCTGCCGAATTTGAACAACGTGGCCCCCTGATGCAGCGTGTACCACCATTCCACCGAGAAATGGATGATCGGCAGATTCACCGTGCCGATGAGCGCCAGTACCGCCGCCGCGCGGTTGCCCGTGTCGGCGTCGTCGAACGCATCCCTCAGCCCCATGTACCCCAGATACAGAAACAGCAGGATGAGTTCCGAGGTCAGGCGCGCATCCCATACCCACCAGGTGCCCCACATGGGCTTGCCCCAGAGCGAGCCGGTCGCCAGCGCGAGGAAGGTGAACACCGCGCCCACCGGTGCGCAGGCGCGCGCCACCTCGTGCGCGAGCTTGATGCGCCACACCAGCCCGATGCCGGCGGTGATCGCCATGCCCAGGTACACGCCCATGGACAGCGCGGCGGTGGGGACATGAATGTAGATGATGCGAAAGCTGTCGCCCTGCTGGTAATCGGCCGGCGCGATGGCCAGGCCCCAGGGCAGCCCGATCAGGAACAGCAGCCCCGTCGCCGCCCACAGCCACGGCATGAACGGCGAGCTCAGGTCGTAGAAGTGCACCGGCGAGGCCATGCGGTAGAACCATGACGGCCGTTTGCGTTGCGGGTGCTCGAATCGGGCCGTGGTGCTGCGGTCGGGCATTGGTGTCCGGAAGGGGGCTGCGCAAAGCTCGCGATTATTTCATATCCTGCGCCCTTATACCCGGTTCAGGCTGCGCCCGATTGACGCAGGTCAGCCCCGCGGCGCCGGCAACGGGGGCGTGCGCCGTGGCAGCAGCTCGCGCGAGGCGACCAGGGCACCGCCGACGATGAGCGCGGCACCCGCGGCCAGCGTCCAGTGCGCCTCGGCGATACCGAACGCCACCAGCAGTAGCGTGGACAGCAGCGGGGCGGCATAGCTGAGCGTACCCAGCACCTGCAGGCTGCCGTGTTTGGTGCCGTAGTCCCAGACGAAAAACGCCAACCCCACCGGCCCCAGCCCCAGGCTGGCGATGGCCAGCCATTGTCCGGCGGCCGGAATGACCGTCTCCTCGAGGGCAAGGTGACAGAACAGGGCCAGCACGGCCACCACCCCGCAAAACCCAGCCACCGTCTCGGTCGGTACGCCGCCGAATCGCCGGTTGGTTACCGAGTAGGTGGACCAGGTCAGCGCGCAGGCCAGTGCCGCGCCGTAGCCCAGCAGGTACTCCCCGCGCAGGACGAACCCCTGGCCGCGGGTGACCAGCAGACCCGCCCCCACCAACCCCAGCACGGCGCCGACGAGGTGCGGTAGCCGCGGGCGCTCGGAGAACAGCACGATCAGCAGCGGCCATAGGTAGGCGACAAGGCTCACCTCCGCCGGCGGTGCATTGCCCAGGGCTACGAAATAGAAGAAGTGGTAGCCGAACAAACCGGCGACCCCCAGGCCCCATGCCCCCGGTGGTTGCCGGAAGACGCGCTTGAGGCTGGCGCCGCGCCAGGCGATCGCCCCCAGGCCTGCCACGAAGGCCACCGCAAAGGTGAGGGCGGTCAGCTCGAAGGGTGGAATGCCGGCGGCCGCGGTAGTGAACAAGGCCAGCAGAGCCCACAGGAGTACGGCAATGGCGCCGATCAAGGTGGCGCGGCGTTGTTGGGCGGGGAGGGTGGTGCGCATGACGGGTGTACGCTCGTTGAATCGGGTGCGCAAAGCATGTCACCGATCCGCGCGGCGGAATTGTCGATTCGTCCGCCGGCTACCGCAGCCTGCGCACCTGCCCGGGCGTACTGCCGGACCAGCGGCGCAGGTGACGGGTCAGTGCCGCCTGGTCGGCGAAGCCGGTGGCGGCGGCCACCTCCGCGATGCTGTCTTTACCATCGAGCAGCAGCCGGTGCGCGGTATGCAGGCGCAGATTGCGGTGCCAGTCCTGGATGGTACGGCCGGTGTGCCGGCGAAACAGCGCATGGAGCTGGGTGCGCCCCAGCCCGGTGAGGGCGGTCAACTCCGACACCCGCACGGGCCGGTGCAGGTTTCGCCCCAGATGCGCGATGGCGCGGTGGATGATGCCCGGTGGCAGCGCGCGGCCGGTCAGTCTGAGGCTGAGGCGGGTCTCCAGCAGCGCCTGCAGCGCTGCGGCAGCCGGTGTGTCCAGCCGATCGGCAATGAAGCCGGCCAGCGACCGCCAGTGATCGTCGATATCGAGCCAGACCGGGCCGCCGCCGATGTCGCGCACCCACCCGGCCAGGGCCGATTCGTTTGCCGGCAGGTCGGCGATCAGAAAGCGGTTGTTGCCCTTGCCGGCGAAAGCATGCAGTGCGCTGACCGGTACGACCACCGCGCGGGCGCGGTCCACCCGGCCCTCGCGGCCGTCCACCTCCATCTCCAGCGAGCCGGTCAGGGGCAGGATGAACTGATGCAGATCCTCGTGCCGATGGCTGGCCGTAACGCTGGCATAGCTGCGCACGCTCAGCGTCATGCTCAGGCCCAGGTGCCGATCGGCCGGCCGAGGACCACGGGCGCCTCGGCA
Organism: uncultured Candidatus Competibacteraceae bacterium; assembly: GCA_965652545.1. Taxonomy (GTDB): domain Bacteria; phylum Pseudomonadota; class Gammaproteobacteria; order Competibacterales; family Competibacteraceae; genus CBFGWV01. The sequence continues at coordinate 3,997 of CBFGWV010000160.1, forward strand.
CGCAACTGGTCGGCCCAATGCAGATCGCGTCCGGGAAGCAGCAGTATCACGGTGGAGCCCATGTTGAACCTGCCCAGTTCGTCGCCTTTGTCCAGGCGCACGGCCTGCGCGCCATTGTCGGGGTACGTCCAGCGCCGTATCGAGCCACCGTAGGGTGGGGTGACATCGCCGGCCCATACGGTGCTCATGGCGGCGACATTGACCGCGGCGACCATGATCAGCGCCATCGGGCCGTGGTCGGTGTCGAAGTGCATGACCAGGCGCTCGTTACGCGCGAACACCGCGTCGATGCCGGCGACCGCCGCGGGCGAGACGCTGAACAAGGCGCCCGGCACGTGAATCATACTGCGCAGAATGCCCGTTTGGGGCATGTGCACGCGGTGGTAGTCCCGCGGCGACAGGTACAACGTGGCAAAGCGCCCGCCGGCGTAGATGGCGGCGGCCTCGCTGTCGCCGCCCAGCAGAGCGGCGAGGCTGTAGTGGCGCCCTTTGGCCTGGAACACGGTATCGCCGTCGATGTCGCCGGCGGCGCTGACGTTGCCATCGACCGGGGAGCACAGTTGTGCCGGGTCACGGTCCCAGGGACGGGCGTCCGGGCGAAGCGCGCGGGTGAAAAAGGCGTTGAAGCTCGGGTACGCGCCGGGGTCGGGCTGTGCGGCCTCGAGCAGGTTGACGCCGTAGGCCCGACTGAACAGGCGGATGGCCTGACGCAGCATCGGGCGCGGAGGCTCACGGCGGGTCAGCCAGTACACCAGTGCGGTCATGCTCCGCTGCGGCAGCACGCGGTACATGGCGGCTTTCAGACCAGTGACGAGTTTACTGGCCATGGTGGGCCACGATGGCGGTGAAGTCCTGGGCCAGTTGCTGTGGGTCCTGCGGGGGTGTGAACACCGCTTGCAGGCGGCCTTCGGGGTTGATCAGCAGCATGACGGAGGAGTGGTCGACAAGGTAGGTGTCGCCGTCGGTGCCCTCGGGGTAGGCGAAGTAGATTCCCAAAGCCTTGGTCAGTGTGCGCAAGGTATCCATGTCGCCGCTGGCGCCACGGTAGTCAGCGTTGAAGTAAGCGGTGTACTCGGCCAGTCGTTTGGGGGTGTCGCGTTTGGGGTCTACGGAGATGAGGCGGACGTTCATGGCCGCGGCCAGCTCGGGCGGAAGGCTGGTCTGCATTTGCCGCAAGTGGGTGAGGGCGAGCGGGCAAGCATCGGGGCAGAAGGTGTAGCCGAAGTAGATGAACGTCCACTGGCCGATGAGATCGTCGTTGGTGAAGTCCTCACCTTCGCTGCCGGCGAGGATGAACGGCGGTACGGTCTGGGTGGGCTCGAGATAGTACCCGCCGATCTCGAGCTTCTGCTCCGGCTGCAGGTAGGTGACTGCGAAAAAGGCGCCCGCGGCGAGCAGTAGTGCGGCGATGAAGCTCAGGGCGATCAGGGTTGGGGTGTTCTTGGGCATCGGGCATCCAGGCACGGGGCGTCGGGGCGGGAGTGTAGCAGCGCTGGTCCGGTGAAGCGTTGGTCCGTGAGATCGTGGCGCCGGGGCGGAGTTCTCGGCTTGCGCACTTTGCGCTGGGTCATGGGATAAGCACCCCTGGGGACCACCGGCTTGCAACCGGTAGCCCGGCAACGCCCGGCCGTTTGTCGTGGCGGGACGTTTGAGCCTGGCTCCCGCCGTCCTGGGTCGTGTCTCGGTATTTGAATCTGGCACCCGTAGGAGCGCACCCCTGTGCGCGATGGCCCGATGCGCCACCGAACAATAGATGTACGGTGCCAACCGAGAGCGGATCGCGCACAGGGGTGCGCTCCTACAGGTGCCAGTTGCGGTCACTTTGGGATGTCTGGACAAAAAGAGCCGTGATCGTGCCCCGCCAGCCTTGTTGAGCGCCTTCTTAAGCCAAACCCGTAACGGTGTATCCTGTGCGCCGCCTTTTTTCCCCGGTATCGCCTGCCATGACCGACAACGCCACTTCCCACGTGCTCACTTCGGTGGGCGATTACATCCGCTATTGCGCAAGCCGTCTGGCCCAGAGCGGGGTTCACCTGGGGCACGGCACGGAGTCGGCGGTGGACGAGGCGGCGGCGCTGGTCTTGGCGGCGCTGCATCTGCCGCCGGACCTGCATCCGGCGCACTTTGCCGCCACGCTGGTCATGGAGGAGCGGCAGAAGATTCTCGGCTGGTTGGATCGGCGTATCGGCGAGCGGGTGCCGCTGGCGTATCTCAGTGGACAGGCCTGGTTCATGGGGATGCCGTTCAAAGTGGATGAGCGGGTTCTGGTGCCACGCTCGCCGATCGCGGAGTTGATCGAGCACCAGTTCGCGCCGTGGGTGGATGATCCGGATTCGGTCCATCGCATTCTGGACATGTGCACCGGCAGCGGGTGTATCGGAATCGCGTGCGCGCATGTGTTTGCGGATGCACAGGTGGATTTGACGGACGTATCGGCCGATGCGCTGGCGGTGGCGGCGGAGAATATCGCCGACCATGCCGTGGGGGACCGGGTGCGCGCCCGGCAGGCCGATGTGTTCGAGGGGCTGGCGGGTGAGCGCTACGATGTGATCGTGAGCAATCCGCCGTATGTGCCGCAGGCGGAGTACGACGCGCTGCCGGCGGAGTTTCGTCGCGAGCCGGGGATCGGGCTGGCCGCCGGTGCCGATGGGCTGGACGTGGTGCGACGCATTCTGGCCGGTGCGGCGGCGCATTTGACGGACGCCGGCGTGCTGGTGGTGGAGGTGGGTAGTGCGGCCGAGCATCTGGTCCAGGCGTTTCCGACCCTGCCGTTCATCTGGGTGGAGTTCGAGCGCGGCGGGGATGGTGTTTTTGTATTGAGCCGCAACGATCTGGTGGCCGCCGGGTTGGCGTGATCGCTTGACGAAAGCGTTTCGATCAGGTTTCATTCGAAGCCGTATCTTTCGAATCGAAACTTAAAAGATGACGAAACGCAACACGCCACAGCGCCGCCACGCAATTCTTCACCGTCTGCACGAGCACGGTGAGGTCAGCGTGGACGAGCTGGCGCGGCATTTCGCCACATCCGAAGTAACGATTCGCAAGGACCTGGCGGCGCTAGAGAAGACCGGCTTACTGCTGCGTCGCTACGGCGGGGCGGTGCCCTTGCCGCAGGAGATGATCGCCGAGAGCGCGCAGCCGGTGTCGCGCTACAAGCAGGCGATCGCCAAGGCGGCGGCGGGGCGAATCCGCGAGCATGCCCGCATCATCATCGACAGCGGCAGCACCACAGCGGCGCTGATTCCCGAGTTGGGGAACACGCCCGGTCTGGTGGTCATGACCAATTCGCTCAATGTCGTCAACGCACTGCTCGACTTGGAACCCGAACCGGTGGTGTTGATGACCGGCGGTACCTGGGATCCGCATTCGGAGTCCTTCCAGGGCCAGGTCGCCGAGCAGGTGCTGCGCTCTTATGACTTCGACCAATTATTCATCGGTGCCGACGGGATCGATCTCGAGCGCGGCACGACCACATTCAACGAGTTGCTCGGCCTGTCGCGGGTGATGGCCGAGGTGGCCCGTGAGGTGGTGGTGATGGTGGAGTCGGACAAGTTCGGGCGGCGTATCCCTAATCTGGAGCTGCCTTGGAGCAGCGTGCACACGGTGATTACCGATGCCCGCCTGCCCGCGGTGACTCGGGCGCAGATCGAGGCGCGCGGGGTCAAGCTCGTCTGCGCCACTGTGGAAAACTGATCAAGAGAGGTCGCTTATGTGTGGCATCGTCGGCGCCGTCGCTGAACGCAATATCAGTGCAATCCTGCTCGAGGGCCTGAGACGGCTCGAGTACCGGGGTTACGACAGCGCCGGCATGGCGGTGCTCGGAGAGGCCGGGCTGCAACGGCGACGCCGGCCGGGCAAGGTCAGCGAGCTGGCGCAGGTGCTGACCGATGAGCCTCTGGCGGGGCGCCTGGGTGTGGCCCATACCCGTTGGGCCACGCATGGGGCACCGACCGAGCGCAATGCCCACCCGCATTTCTCTGGCGATGAACTGGCGGTGGTCCATAACGGCATCATCGAAAACCACGATGCGCTGCGCGAGCGCTTGCGTGGGCTGGGCTACGAATTCGCCTCGGACACCGACACCGAGGTCATCGGCCATTTGATCGACCTTAAGTTGCGCACGACGGGCGATCTGGCCGCTGCGTTGCGCGAGGCGGTCAAGGAGTTGCACGGCGCCTACGGGCTGGCCGCGATCAGCCGCAGCCAGCCCGACCGCCTGGTGGCCGCCCGCAGCGGCAGCCCGCTGGTCATCGGTCTGGGGCTGGGGGAGAACTTCCTCGCCTCCGACCAGTTGGCCTTGCGCCAGGTGACCGACCGCTTCATGTACCTCGAAGAGGGCGATATCGCCGAGATCCGCCGCGACGGCGTGCGCATATGGGATGCCGACGGCCAACTGGTGCGGCGTGAGAGCGTGCAATACCACGAGGGTGCGGAAGCCGCGGACAAGGGGACGTTCCGCCACTTCATGCTCAAGGAAATCCACGAGCAGCCCAAGGTCGTCCAGCGCACGCTCGAAGGGCGGCTCGGCGGCAGCCAGGTGCTGGTGCAGGCCTTCGGTCCCGATGCGGCCGATCTGTTCACCCGGGTGAAGAATGTACAGATCGTCGCCTGCGGCACGAGCTACCACGCCGGGTTGATCGCACGTTACTGGCTGGAGGCCTTGGCCGGCATACCTTGCCAGGTGGAGGTGGCCAGCGAGTTCCGCTACCGCAAGGTCGTCGTGCAGCCGGATACTTTGTTCGTCACCATCTCGCAGTCCGGCGAGACCGCCGACACATTGGCGGCCTTGCGCAACGCCCGTCCGGCCGGTTATTTGGCCAGCCTCGCCATCTGCAACGTGGCCATCAGCTCGCTGGTGCGCGAGTCCGACCTCTGCCTGCTGACCCAGGCCGGTCCGGAGATCGGCGTGGCCTCGACCAAGGCGTTCACCACCCAATTGGTCGCCTTGTTGTTGCTGACCCTGGCGATCGGGCGCCAGCACGGCATGGATGCGGATATCGAGGCCGAGTTGGTCGGGGAGCTGCGCCGCCTGCCGACCCGGCTGCGCGAAGCCCTGGCCATGGACGGCATCATCGAGGCCCTGGCCGAGCACTTCGCCGAAAAAAACCACTGCCTGTTCCTCGGCCGCGGTGCGCAGTACCCGGTGGCCATGGAGGGGGCGCTGAAGCTCAAGGAAATCTCCTACATCCACGCCGAGGCCTACCCTGCCGGCGAGCTCAAGCACGGCCCGCTGGCGCTGGTCGACAGCGACATGCCCGTGGTGACCGTGGCGCCGAACAACGAGTTGCTGGAGAAGCTCAAGTCCAACCTGCAGGAGGTCCGCGCGCGCGGCGGCGAGCTTATCGTGTTCGCCGACGGCGAGGCGGGCATCGGCAACGGCGAGGGCACTATCGTCATTGCGATGCCGCATATCCACGATGTTCTGGCGCCGATTCTCTATACCATCCCGTTGCAGCTGCTGTCCTACTACGTGGCCACGTTCAAGGGCACGGACGTCGATCAGCCGCGCAACCTGGCCAAGTCGGTGACGGTGGAGTGAGCACGTTTCAGCGTATCGGCGGCGCCATTCGGGCCTGCCGATGCAGCGCCAGGATGTCGACGACGAAGGAGTAGCTCAACAGAGCCAGACCGGCGGCGACCAGTGCGGTGGCGATGCGCGGCGACGCCCATGGGGTGAGTGCGGCGATCAGCACCAGCACCTGGGTGACGCAGACCACCTTGCGTCGTGCGCTGTCGGCCAGCGAGCCGTTCAGCCACGGCCAGATCCACGCGGCGGCGACGAAGGCATAGCGCCAGAGGCCACACAGCAGCACCCACATCTCGACCTTGCCCATCTGCCACAGGAGGATGGCGAGGGTCAGGATGAACAGGGCGTCCAGCTCCATGTCAAAGCGTGCGCCGAAGGGGCTGGCCATGCCGCTGCGCCGGGCCAACCAGCCGTCGGCGCCATCGAGCAATAGGGCGACGAAGGCGGCCCCAGCGAGCCAGTACGGTAATTGCGAGTCGCTGAGCGACAGGCCGACCACGCTGCCGATGAGGATGATCAACACCCCGCGCAGCAGGGTGACCCGGTTTGCCGGGCCGAAGCGACGTCTGGGACGGTGGTGGGGCAGTTGGGTCAGTATCGCCGCTGACATTACCGCGAAGGCCATGACCGCGTGGGCCGCGTAGCGCGGGGGCAGGTCCAGGATCACCAGCACCGCGGCGGCAGCCAGCATCAGCACGCCCAGAGCCACCAGCAAATGGCCGAGCGTGTCGCGGAAAAGTTCGTCGGAGAGGGCCGGTTGGCCTGGAAAGCGTGGGTTCATGGCTGACGGGTATCGCGGCCTTCGCGCATTATTTTGTCACTGTACTGACATCTTGGGAGTATCGACAGCGTGTCCGAGTTCACCAGCGCCCATCCCACCACGGCCCGTGCATTCTGGGTCGTGGACAAGCACAAGGGCGAGATCCGCAGCGAGCCGCTCGCGCCGCCGACGGCGGATCAGGTGACGGTACGCACGGACTACACGGCCATCAGCCGCGGCACCGAGAGTCTGGTGTTTCGCAACGACGTCCCACCCAGTCAGCACGCCGCCATGCGGGCGCCCCACCAGTGCGGCGAGTTCCCGGCACCGGTGAAGTACGGCTACAGCAACGTCGGCACCGTCATCACCGGCGAGGACACCGGCCGTCGTGTGTTCTGCCTGTATCCGCACCAGGACGTGTACGTGATCGAGCGGTCTGTGCTGATCGACCTGCCCGATGCCGTGCCCTCGGCCCGCGCCGTCCTGGCCGCCAACATGGAGACGGCGCTCAACGGCCTCTGGGATGCGAACGTACGCCCCGGCGACCGCGTGACGGTCATCGGGGCGGGCGCCGTGGGTTGCCTCGCCGCCTGGCTGGCCGGGCGCATTCCCGGTTGCGAGGTGCAGCTTCTGGACCGCAACCCTGCACGCGAATCGGTAGCCCGGCACCTGGGTGTGGATTTCGCCACCCCGGAGCGCGCGGCGACAGAGCGCGACCTCGTCATCCACGCCAGCGGATCGCCCGACGGGCTGGCCCTGGGGCTGCAACTGGCCGGTTTCGAGGCGACCGTGTTGGAGCTGTCCTGGTTCGGCGACCGTACGGTCGCGCTGCCGCTGGGCGAGGCGTTTCACTCCCGGCGACTGCGGCTGGTGAGCTCGCAGGTCGGCACCGTGGCACCGGCCCAGCGCGTGCGCTGGAGCCACGCTCGCCGCCTGGCCACCGCCGTGGGCCTGCTGGCCGA
>CBFGWV010000161.1:0-11182 GCA_965652545.1 uncultured Candidatus Competibacteraceae bacterium
GTCACACTCACCGGCCCGCCATCCACGAGGTTCCGCTACCCGGCGGGGACAGCGCGCAACGCATCGTGCTGGGGGATTGGTTCGACCACGGGAGTGTGTTGGTTTGCGGGAGTGAGGGGGTGAGGTTGGAGGGTTTTAAGTTTTAAGTTTTAAGTTTTAAGACAGGATGGTGGCACCTGACAGGGCATGTCACTTAAAACCTAACACTTAAAACTTAAAACTATTCCCAAACTTAAAACTCCCCCTCCAACATCGCCAACTCCTCCGCTGTAAACCCGCCGGCAAGACGCGCGGCGCGGTTGAAGGGGCCGTGCGGCGGGTGATCCAGGTAGTCGCCAAGCAGTTTGCTGAAGGTGGCTTGCGGGTCGAGGTTACGACCGGCGCACGCATGGGCGAACCAGCGCGAGCCGATGCGCACATGCCCCACTTCGTCGCGCAGGATGAGCTTGAGCACCGCGGCGCTGCGGTGGTCGCCCGCCTGGAGGAGTTTGTCGATCATGGCCGGCGTCACATCCAGGCCGCGGGCTTCCAACACGCGCGGTACCAGGGCCATGCGCACCAGCACATCGTCGGCAGTCCGCTGGGCCATGGTCCACAACCCATCGTGGGCATCGTAGTCGCCGTAGTCGGCACCCAACGCGTTCAGGCGGCGGCGCAGCATGGCGAAATGGCGCGCCTCTTCGGCGGCGACACGGACCCAGTCGCTATAGTACTCACGGGGCTGGTCACGGAACCGGTACACCGCATCCCAGGCCAGGTTCACGGCGTTGAACTCGATATGGGCAATGGCGTGAAGAAACGCCGCCCGCCCCTCGATGCTGCCCAGACCACGCCGCGCTACGCGGCGCGGATGCACCAGCGCCGGGCGCTGCGGCCGGCCAGCCTGGCAAGGACCAGCAGCGCCCAGCCGATCCAACGGCAACAGACCGGCGGACCACAACCCCGCGACACGCGCGGTCAACCGGCACTTGTCGGTCGCATCGGTTGCGGCCAGACAATCGCCGGCGGCAGCCGTCAGCGAGCCCCATTCAGGGCTTGCGTTTGACCTCATTGTCATCATCGTCCTTGAACGAGGTGAGGTCTTCGAAGAACTGCTTCACACCATCGAGCCAGCTGCGCGATTGCGGCGCATGGTGCTCGCCAAGCGTCTCGGCGAACCGGCTGAGCAGTTCCTTCTGCTCTTTGGACAGATTGACCGGCGTCTCGACGATCACCTTGCAGATCAGATCGCCGGTAGCGCCGCCACGGACCGGCTGCACGCCCTTGCCACGCAGGCGGAACAGTTTGCCGCTCTGGGTCTCGCTCGGCACCTTGAGACTCACCCGGCCATCGAGCGTCGGCACGTCCAGTTCCCCGCCCAACGCCGCGGTAGTGAAGCTGATGGGCACGTCGCAGAACAGGTTGTTGTCCTCGCGAGTGAAGATCGGGTGCGGCTTGACACGGATCTGGACGTAGAGATCGCCGGGCTGCCCACCGCGCTCGGGCTGCTCGCCCTCGCCGGCCAGGCGGATCCGGTCGCCAGTATCGACCCCGGGCGGCACCCGCACGGACAGCGTTTTCTGCTCTTCCACCCGCCCGTGACCGGAACAAACGGTACAAGGGTCGGCGATGATCGTGCCCCGCCCTTCGCAGCGCGGGCAGGTCTGCTGGATGGAGAAAAAACCCTGCTGCACCCGCACCTGGCCGTGACCGGCGCAGGTCGGGCAGGTGCTCGGTGCCGTTCCGGCGCGAGCGCCGCTGCCATCGCAGGCCGTGCACACCGCCAGCGTAGGGATGCGGATGCGCGCCGTCGTGCCGAACACGGCCTCTTCCAGCGTCAAATCCAGCGTATAGCGCAGGTCCGCACCACGGAACCCGCGTCCGCCACCGCGCATGTTGCTGAAGATGTCGCCGAACACATCGCCGAAGATGTCGCTGAAGCTGGCCCCGGCGCCGAACCCCGCACCGCCACCACCACCGCCGGCCGCGGCGTCCACCCCGGCATGGCCGAACTGGTCGTAGGCAGCACGCTTGCGCGCATCGCTCAGGACCTCGTAGGCCTCCTTGGCCTCTTTGAAGTGGTTCTCGGAATCGGCATCGTCCGGATTGCGGTCCGGGTGGTGTTTCATCGCCAAGCGACGGTAAGCCTTTTTGAGCTCATCGTCGGTGGCGTTCTTCGAGACGCCGAGCACCTCGTAAAAATCACGTCTGGCCATGGCTTCGAATCGTTATGGGGCGCTGAAAAAGAAACAGTCCAGGGCGGCATACCCGCCCCGGACTGCGCATAGGGATCAACCCATAGAGCTCATTTATTGTCCTTCACTTCCTCGAATTCCGCATCCACTACGTCATCGGCCGCCTTGCCGCCGCCGGTGCCGCCGCTGTCGTCATCACCACCCTGGCCGGCGCCAGCCTGGCTGTAGACCCGCTGCGCCAGCTTGGCGGAGAGTTCGGACAAGGCCTGCGTCTTGGTATCGATACCCGCCTTGTTGCCGCTCTTGACCGCATCGCGCAAATCGCTGATAGCCGACTCGATCTGACCGCGCTCGCCGCCTTCGACCTTTTCGCCCAGATCCTTGAGCGTCTTCTCGGTGGCGTGGATCAGGTTCTCGGCCTGATTGCGGGCCGTCACCAACTCGTGGAACTTGCGGTCCTCGTCGGCATGGGCCTCGGCGTCCTTGATCATCTTTTCGATCTCGTCATCGGACAGGCCGGAGCTTGCCTTGATGACGATGGACTGTTCCTTGCCGGTCGCTTTGTCCTTCGCCGAGACATTCAAAATGCCGTTGGCGTCGATGTTGAATGTCACCTCGATCTGCGGCACGCCACGCGGAGACGGGGGGATGTCGGCCAGGTCGAACTTGCCCAGCGACTTGTTCGCCGCTGCCTGCTCGCGCTCACCCTGAAGCACATGCACCGTCACCGCCGGCTGGTTGTCCTCCGCCGTGGAGAACGTCTGGCTGGCCTTGGTCGGAATGGTGGTGTTCTTCTCGATGAGCTTGGTCATCACACCGCCCAGGGTCTCAATCCCCAAGGACAAGGGGGTAACGTCCAGCAGCAACACGTCTTTCACGCTACCGCCGAGCACACCGCCCTGCACCGCCGCGCCCACGGCCACGGCCTCGTCCGGGTTGACGTCCTTGCGCGGCTCCTTACCGAAGAAGCCCTTCACGGCCTCCTGTACCTTGGGCATGCGAGTCTGGCCGCCGACGAGGATGACCTCGTTGATGTCGGCCACGGACAGCCCGGCATCCTTCAGCGCCATCTTGCACGGCCCGATGGTGCGTTCGATCAGGTCCTCCACCAGCGACTCCAGCTTGGCGCGGGTCAGCTTGATGTTCAGGTGCTTAGGACCGCTGGCATCGGCCGTGATGTACGGCAGGTTCACCTCGGTCTGCTGACTGGAGGAGAGCTCGATCTTGGCCTTCTCGGCGGACTCCTTCAGGCGCTGCATCGCCAGCGGATCGCCACGCAGGTCGATACCGGTGTCCTTGTTGAACTGGTCGGCCAGGTACTGGATGACCCGATTGTCGAAGTCCTCACCGCCGAGGAAGGTGTCGCCGTTGGTGGAGAGCACCTCGAACTGCTGTTCGCCATCGACTTCAGCGATTTCGATGATCGAAATATCGAACGTGCCGCCGCCGAGGTCATACACAGCGATCTTGGTATCGCCGCGCTTTTTGTCCAGGCCATAAGCCAGGGCGGCGGCGGTGGGCTCGTTGATGATGCGCTTGACCTCGAGGCCGGCGATCTTGCCGGCGTCCTTGGTGGCCTGGCGCTGCGAGTCGTTGAAGTAGGCCGGCACGGTGATCACCGCCTCGGTGACCTCTTCGCCCAGGTAGTCTTCGGCCGTCTTCTTCATTTTCATCAGCACGCGGGCGGAGATCTCCGGCGGCGCCATGCGCTTGCCCTTGACCTCGACCCAGGCGTCGCCGTTTTCGGCCTTGCCGATCTTGTACGGGACCAGCTTGATGTCCTTCTGGACTTCCTTCTCATCGAAACGGCGACCGATGAGGCGCTTGACGGCGAACAAGGTGTTGGCCGGGTTGGTCACGGCCTGGCGCTTGGCGCTCTGCCCCACCAGCACCTCACCGTCCTCGGTGAAGGCGACGATGGACGGGGTGGTGCGATCACCCTCGCTGTTCTCGATGACCCGGGGCTTTCCGCCTTCCATGACGGCCACGCAGGAGTTCGTGGTTCCCAGGTCGATACCGATGATCTTGCCCATGATTGTCCTCGCTAATCGTTGTCTAGTCGTAATCTGGTGGTGCCGGCGTACGGCCCGATGCAGGCGTATATGGGGCCGTGCAGGCCGGCTTTCAACTCATGCGGTCCTGGGTGCCTGCGCTACGACGACACGCGCCTCGCGCACCAGACGGCCATTGAGTGCATAGCCCTTCTGCACCACTTGCAAAACCGTGTTCGGCTCGGCCTGGTCCGTCGGCTGCATCGCCAACGCCTGGTGAAACTGCGGGTCGAAACGCTCCCCGACGGGGTTGAGTTCCTCCACCCCGAACTTCTCGACGACGGCGGACAAGCTTTTGAGAATCAGCTCGGAGCCTTCGCGCAACTTGGCCACATCGGCACCGTCCTGCTCGGCGGCGGCAAGGCCGAGTTCGAGGCTGTCCTTGACCGGCAGCAGCTCTTTGAGAAACTTCTCCAGTGCAAACCGATGGGCGTCCTGGATGTCGCGCTCCGCCCGCCGGCGGATATTCTGCATCTCGGCCTGCGCCTGGAGGTAGAGGTTCCAGTTCTCCTCGGCCTTGGCCTGCGCAGACTGCAACTCGGCCTCCAGCCGGGTCAGATCCCCGCCTGCGGATTCGTCCGTTGCCGCATCCGCCAGGGGCGTATCGGCCACGTCAGAGCCTTTTCGCTCGTCACTCATTCTCGATCTCCATCGCCAAAAGATAAAAAGCCAAAGCTGCGGCGATTTTGGGGATCAGCTTCGAGAATTCAAGGCCGCGGCCATCAATTTGGCGGTCACTTCGACAATCGGAATGATGCGCTCGTAGGCCATACGCGTAGGGCCGATGACCCCCAACACACCGATCGGACGCCCGTCCACCCGGTACGGCGCGGTCACCATGCTGACGTGCTCGAAGGGGCCGTAGCCAGCTTCCTCTCCGATGAAGATCTGCACCCCGTCGGCGCACATGGACTGATCGAACAGGCGCAGGATATCGCGCTTGCGATTGAAGCTCTCGAACAACTGGCGAAGCTGTTCCACATTGGACAGCTCGGCGAAATCCATGAGGTTGGTTTCACCGGCAACGACGTAGTCGTCCTCCGGCTGCGATTGATCGAAAGCCTTGCTGGCCATCTCGACCACGGTCGCCATGTGCTCGTTCAGCGAGGTACGTACCGCCTCCATCTCCTCGAGCAGTGCACTGCGCACGCCGCAAACATCCCGCCCCGCGAAGTGCCGGTTGAGGTAGTTTGCCGCCTGGGTGAGCTCGACAGAGGAATAGCTGCGGTCGGTGTGTATGACGCGGTTCTGGACTTCCTGCTCGTTGACCACGAGGATCACCAGTACCCGATGATCGGACAACGGCAGGAACTCCACCTGGCGCAACACCACGCCGTCGGAGCGTGGAACGGTCACGATGCCGGCAAGGTGGGTGATGCCCGAGAGCACGCGGGATACCGACTGCACCAGGCCCGGCGTACCGTAGTCGGACTCCAGCGACTGGCGCAGCACCTCGATCTGGCGACTGGGCAAGGGTTTGAGCGTCAGCAGGCTGTCGATGAAAAACCGGTAGCCACGCGCAGTGGGGATGCGTCCGGCCGAGGTATGCGGCGCGCGCAGGTAGCCCAGCTCTTCGAGATCGGACATCACGTTGCGGATACTGGCCGGGCTCAGACCAAAACTGGCGGCGCGCGACAAGGTGCGCGAGCCCACCGGCTGGCCGTCCTCGATATAGCGCTCCACCAGCGCCTTGAGCAACTGCTGGGCGCGCTCGCTCAAGGGCGGTTGGGAGCGGCTGTTGACCTTCTCGTCGCTCACCCTGAATACCCCCACTCTGGCACTCTGGTTGACGGAGTGCTAAGGCGTGACGCTAACAAGCCCCGGCGCACCCCGTCAAGCGTATCGCGTTGGCAGCGCGGCGGCTTTCGATGCTACTGTTCACGGGCTTCAAGAACGGCGCGCATCCATGGCCCATGTCTTTAACACGGTTGGGTTGATCGGAAAGTTCGGCGACCCCACCGTTGCCGAGAGCCTCAACACAATCGCCCGCGAGTTGGTCAAGCGCGGTTTGAGAGTATTGATCGACGAGGATACCGCCAACGTGGTGTCGTCCAACGGCTATGAGATCGCCTCGCGGCGAACCATCGGCCGTCAGGCGGATCTCGCCATCGTGATGGGCGGCGACGGCACCTTGCTCAATGCGGGGCGCTCGCTGGTGGACTTCCAGGTGCCGGTGGTCGGCGTCAATCTCGGCCGTCTGGGTTTTCTCGCCGACGTCTCCCCCGATGAGATCCCCGGCGGGCTGGATGAAATCCTCTGCGGCAACTATCGCGAGGAATCGCGCCTGCTGCTGCACGCCGAGGTGGTACGGGACGGGCGGGCGGTCACCCAGAGCACCGCACTCAACGACATCGTCGTGCACAAGAAAGACGTAGCACGGATGATCGAAGTCGACGCCTACGTCGACGGCCAGTTTCTCAACGCCTACCGTGCCGACGGGTTGATTCTCTCCACCCCCACCGGGTCCACGGCTTATGCCCTCTCCGGCGGCGGCCCGATCATCCACCCGGTGCTCGAGGTGGTGGAACTGGTCCCCATCTGCCCCCATACCTTGACCCACCGGCCCATCGTCCTTGGCGCCGAGTCAGACATCGAGGTCCGCGTGGGCCTGGGCAACACCACCCACATTCAGGTCACCTGCGACGGCCAGGTCAGCCTGGAGATCCTGCCCGGCGATGTCATCCGGGTACGGCGGAAACGGCGCAAACTGCGCCTGATACATCCACGTAAACACGACTATTTTCAGTTGCTGCGGGCAAAACTGCGCTGGGGCGCCACACCGGAAAACGATCTGGGGACACCGTCGACATGCTGACCCGACTCGCCGTTCGCGATTTTGCGCTGATCGAGCACCAGGAGATCAGCCTCGGACCCGGCTTTACCGTCATCACCGGCGAGACCGGTGCCGGCAAATCGATTCTCATCGACGCACTGGGCCTGGTCCTGGGCGATCGGGCCGATGCCGGCTTCATACGCCATGGCGCCGAGCGTGCCGACATCACCGCGGTGTTCGACCTCTCCAAGCTGCCTGCGGCCCGCCAGTGGCTGACGGAGCGCGACCTGGGCCTGACGGACGATGAGTGCCAGATACGTCGTGTCATCGGCGAGCAGGGGCGTTCCCGTGCGTACATCAATGGCGTCCCGCAACCGGTCCAGACGCTGGCTGAACTGGGTGAGCGACTGGTCAATATTCACGGCCAGCACGCCCACCAGACCCTGGGTAAGATGCAGGAACAGCGCCGGCTATTGGATGGCTACGCCGGTAACGGCGACTTGCTGGCCGAGGTCGCCACCCGCTACAGACGCTGGCAAGACGCCCGCCGCCAGTTGGATACCGTCAGCCGCGGCAGTGCGGAAACCGACGCCCGCCGCGACCTGCTGACCTTCCAGGTCGGCGAGCTCGATGACCTCGCCTTGCAAGCGGACGAGCTACCGGCGCTGGATGCGGAGCAACGCCTGCTCGCCAGTGCCGGCCAACGCCTCACCAGCGGTGCGGCCGCCATCGATGTCTTGTACGAGAACGAGACCGCCAGCGCCTACGCCTTGATCACCCGCGCCCAGGATCTGGTCGCCGAGCTGACCGACCTGGACCCGCGCCTCAGCGGTGTCGGCGAGATGCTCGAAAGCGCGCTGATCCAGGTCCAGGAGGCGGCCGACACGGTCCGTCACCTGACCCAGGATGTCGAAGCCGACCCCGAGCGCCAGAGCTGGGTGGAGGCGCGGCTGGACACCGCCCTGCGGCTGGCGCGCAAACATCAAGTGCCGGCCGAGGAGCTGGCCGATCATCACCGCCGTCTCAAATCCGAACTCGCCGGCCTGGACTCCAGCGAAGATCGTATCGCGGCGCTTGCGCAAGACTGCGCGAAGGCCGAGGCGGCGTATCGCGAGTCGGCGGCCGCCCTGTCCGCCGCACGCACGCGCGCCGGCAGCGACCTGGCCGGGCGCATCGTCAGGGAAATGGCCGAACTGGGTATGAGCGGCGGTCGTTTCGTCATCGCCCTGACCGCACTGGACGCCGCCACCGAACACGGCCTCGACGGTGTGGAGTTCCAGGTATCGACCAACCCGGGCCAACCGCCCAAATCACTGGCCAAAGTCGCCTCCGGCGGCGAGCTCGCCCGCATCAGCCTGGCCATTCAGGTGATCACTGCGCGTCAGGCCGAGATACCGACGCTGATCTTCGACGAGGTGGACTCCGGTGTCGGCGGCGGCGTCGCCGAGGTGGTCGGCCGCGAGTTGCGAACTCTTGCCGCCACCCGCCAAGTGTTGTGTGTCACTCACCTGCCCCAAGTCGCAAGCCAGGGCCACGCCCATCTACGGGTGCGCAAGTCGTCCGACGGCACGACCACGCACAATACCGTGGAAGGGTTGGACGCCGACGGGCGCACGCGCGAGATTGCCCGCATGCTCGGCGGCATGACCATCACCGACAGCACCCTGGCGCACGCCGCCGAGATGCTGGAGATGGCCGCCCAGGGCTGACGGCCGACA
Source organism: uncultured Candidatus Competibacteraceae bacterium (assembly GCA_965652545.1). Classification (GTDB taxonomy): domain Bacteria; phylum Pseudomonadota; class Gammaproteobacteria; order Competibacterales; family Competibacteraceae; genus CBFGWV01. The sequence continues at coordinate 8,717 of CBFGWV010000161.1, forward strand.
AACCGTCGAGGCCATCAGGTTGTCTGATTCTTCGCTTGGCACTCGGCGCATTCGCCGTAGAGAATCAGGCTGTGCTCCTCGAGCGTGAAGCCCTTCTCCCGCGCCATCTGACGCTGACGCTCCTCGATGACCGCATCGTAGAACTCCTCGATGCGGCCGCATTTGACGCAGACCATGTGATCGTGATGCTCACCCTGGTTGAGCTCAAAAATCGACTGCCCGCCCTCGAAATAATGGCGCTTGACCAACCCGGCGGTCTCGAACTGCGTCAAGACACGGTAAACGGTGGCCAGCCCGATTTCCTCACCCGCAGCCAGCAGGCTGCGATAGATGTCCTCGGCGGTGAGATGCTGATCGTTGTGCTCCTCAAGCATGTCGAGGATCTTCATGCGTGGCAGCGTGACCTTGAGACCCGCTTTCTTCAGCTCTTTGGAACTCAAGTGACCTCCCAGTACCCGTGACAGGGGCATAGGAGCCTGCTCCTATCCCCAAAGCACCTGTGCGAATCTGCGCAGGTTACGTTATGCTCGCGGCGGTTCAGCGCCACGCAAAGTGCCGGAAGTATATCAACAATGATCTCTCGAGCCTCTGGTGTTCCCCGCGTCTCTGCCCTTGCCCTGCTGGCGATGTTCATCTCCGGTTGTGGGCTGCACTACGTGCCCGACGTACGGCAGGGCAATGTCGTCGAAGCCGAGCAGGTTGGCCGTCTCGCCCCGGGCATGACCCGCCAGAACGTGCTGACCATCATGGGTACGCCGCTGATCCAGGACCCCTTCCATGCCGACCGCTGGGACTACTACTACGCCTTCCGCCCGGAGGGTGGTGAACTGTCCGAGCAGCGGCACGTCGCAGTGTACTTCCAGGGCAACGTGCTCACGCGGGTGGACGACCAGCGTCTAGGCCCATCCGCGGAGAATGCCGAACAATCACCCTGACGGCGAATTCGGACGGGGTTTGTCCGCCGCCGGGCGCTGGTCGGCCGCACGCTGTCGCCGTACCGCCTTGGGGTCCGCGATCAATGGACGGTAGATCTCCACACGGTCGCCATCGCGCAAGGGCGTATCGAGTGCCACCGGATGGCTCCACACCCCCAGATCCGCCGCCTCCAGGTCGATCTCCGGAAAGCGCATCGCAATACCCGACAACCGCACCGCCTCCACCGCCACCGTCCCCACCGGGACCGTCAGCGGCAGAAGCAATTGCACATCCGCTCGCGCATACGCCACCTCGACCCTGATGCAGTCATCGGCGGCCATACACCGCCTCCGCACGCTTCGTGAAGGCATCCACCAGCGAACCGGTGATCTGACTGAACACCGGCCCCACCGCCAACCTGAGCAGTGGATTACCGAACTCGAACTCCATGTTCAGCGTCACCTTGCAGGCCTGCTCGGCCAATGCCTGGAAATGCCAATACCCCTCCAAGCGCTTGAACGGGCCGTCGATCAAGCGAATCTCGATCATCTTGTCCGGCTGAAGCCGGTTACGCGTACTGAACCACTTCTCCACACCGCCCTTGGCAATCTCGATCGCCGCCCGCACCTCATCGTCCGTACGGCTATCCACGCGGGTGGCGCGACACCAGGGCAGGAACTGCGGATACGCATCGATGTCATTCACCAGCGCATACATCTGCGCGGCGCTGTAAGACACCAGCGCACTTCGCGTGACAGTGGTCACGTTGAACCTCCCAAAGCCCCGAAACCGTTCGGGCCTCGCCAAAAGCCCGTCATTCTCGATAACATTTGCCGTTTACTCAACCGCGGTCACGACCGCCGGGCGCCATGAGCAAGACCACGACTGACAGCCTCATCGCACAGAACAAGAAAGCGTTCCACGACTATTTCATCGATGAACATGTCGAAGCCGGCATTGCGCTCGAAGGCTGGGAGGTCAAAAGCCTGCGCGCCGGCCGGGTGCACCTGAAAGAATCCCACGTCCTGATCAAGGACGGCGAAGCCTACCTGTTCGGCAGCCACATCACCCCGCTGACCTCGGCCTCCACCCACGTCCACCCCGACCCGACCCGAACCCGCAAGCTGCTGCTGCACCGCGACCAGATCGACAGCCTCATCGGCTCGGTCGAGCGCAAGGGCTTCACCCTCATCCCAGTGCGCCTGTACTGGAAGCGCGGCCGCGCCAAACTGGACCTGGGCGTGGCACGCGGCAAGAAGGACTTCGACAAGCGCGCCACCGAGAAAGAGCGCGACTGGGAGCGGGAGAAGCAGCGGCTGGTACGTCACCGGGTATAGGCTGGGCGCCCCAATCCACAACGTGCAACGAAATGTAGGATGGGTCGAGCGAAGCGATACCCACCGGTGAATGCGGCGACAACGTGGCGTCGATCAAGTGCGGCTGATGGGTATCGCTGACGCTCAACCCATCCTACGTTGCTTCACTGGCCACCCTCGCAGCTAGCCCGTCCGGATTGGGCTTACCCCCTCCCGACCGTCGGCCGCAGGGATG
>CBFGWV010000162.1:0-11136 GCA_965652545.1 uncultured Candidatus Competibacteraceae bacterium
CATGTTACGGCGCCGCCGTCGCCAGGGGATCGGCTAAGGCGGCGCCCTCTCTCGGTAGTAGCGCGGTCAGCACACCGAGAGCGGCCGCGCACACGGCCACGGCGACGTAGGTCCACACGAAGGTGCCGCTGAGGTTCTTGGCCATGCCGGCCAGGTAATTGCCACTCATGCCGCCGATCCCGAGGGTGACGTTGGCCACGGCGAAGATCACCGTGGCCGTGCCGCCGTCGGCGGTCTTGGCCACGTAGGCGGGCACCAGGCCGAAGATCGGGTAGAAGGCGATGGCAAAAAGCACCCCCGCGGCCATGGGCAGTACGCCACTGGGGGCGATCGCCAACGTCAGCGCGGCCAGCAGCAGGCAGGTGTAGGCGAACAACAAGGCGGCGCGCACGCCGGTCCGGTCCGCCAGCCAGCCCACGACGAAGCCGGCGAACATGCCGATAAAGCCGATCGCCCCCCATACCCAAGCGGCCAACTCGACGCCAAGTCCCAGTTCCTCGCGCAGGTAGGGCGAGAGGTAGTTCTGAAAGGGTAGGGTGGCCAGGCCGTTGAGGAAGGTCATCGCCCAGATGATCAGCACCCAGGGTGCGATGACAGTGCGCAGTGATGTGCGCCCCACCGGCATGCCAGACGCCGGTGCTGATCGGGGCTCGCGCCGCAGCAGACCCAGGCGCCAGAACACGAGCACGGCAAATACCGTCATGGCCAGCGTTCCCGCGCCGACGGCAACCCACACGCCGCGCCAGTTGCCGTTGATGACGAACATCGGTACCAGCAGGCTGTTGATGAACACCCCGTAGCTGGTGCCGCTGGAGGCCAGCCCGAGCACCTTGCCGCGGTGCCGGTAGGCGATGCTGCGCGCGACGATCTCGACCATCGGCACCCACACCGACGCGGCTGCGCCACCGAGCACCGTCAGTAACGCACCGATGATGAGAATGTCGTCGGTTGTCGGCAGGGCCAGCAGGCAGGCCCCGCATAAGGCCACCGAGCCGATGACCACCACGCCGCCCCCCAACCGCGGTGCCAGCCAGGCGCCGGCCATGGCGAACAGCAGAAATCCGAGCTGGCCGGCGGCGGTGATCAAGCCCACGGCCCGATAGTCGAATCCCAGGTCGGCGCGCATGTCGGTCACCAGTTGCGAGAACAGGTAGATGCCGAAGCCGTAGGTCGCCGCGATAAAGCCGGTCAGCAACACGGTGATCAACAGGCTGGGCCAGGGGCTGGAGGCCGTGCTCGTGGGGGGCGTCATGGGCGTATGTCCGCTGTGAATTCAAATGAGTACGGTTCAACCGTTGCAGACACTTTCACCGCGCAGTATCCAGCCAGACAAACGACTAATCTTTTCAGTCAGGCAAATTGAATTCAGGTGAATGCTATGCGTGCCTTGCCGGGTTTCGCCGCTGTCCGCGCCTTCGAGTCCACCGCGCGCCTGGGCAGTTGCAAGGCGGCCGCGGCGGAGCTGCATCTGACGGAGTCGGCCGTCAGCCACCAAATCAAGCGCCTGGAGGCCGACCTGGATGTGGTGTTGTTCCATCGCCGCCACCGCGCATTGGTATTGACCGAGATCGGCGTCGCCCTGCATGCGGAGGTATCGCGGACGCTCGATCAACTGGCGCATGCGTTCGCGCAGGTGCGCCGCAAAGGGCGCCGGGTGCTGGCGATCAGCGTGTTGCCGGGGTTTGCCGCGCACTGGTTGATCCCGCGGCTGGCGGGGTTTTACGCGGCCCACCCCGAGATGGAACTGCGTCTCTCCAGCACCGAGCGGCTGGTGGACTTCAACGTCGAGGAGGTCGACGTGGCGATCCGCTATGGCGAGGGTGCGTGGCCGGGTTTGAGCGCAGAGCTCGTGCTGGAGGAGCGATTGGCACCGGTGTGCACGCCTGAGGGCCTGACGCGCTGGGTGCTGCGCAGCCCGGCGGACGTGTTGGCGGCACCCCGTATCGGCAACCTCCAGCATCCCGACGAATGGGCGGACTGGGCGCGGGGACACGGTTTGCCGTCACCGTCGCCCGTGGTCATGGCCGTGGAGAACTCGCCCCTGCTGATGCAGGCGGTGGCCGCCGGTATGGGGGTGGGGCTGGGACGCAGCCCGGTCATGGACGCCGAACTGGCGGCCGGGCGGCTGGTCGCCGCGCAGCCTCTGCAAGTCAGCGGCAAGGGGTATTGGCTGGTACACCCGCGGGCCGCCGCCGGCCGGGAGGCGGTGGATCGTTTCCGACGGTGGCTGCGTGTGGAAGCCCGTCTTAAAAACTCATGAAAAGAACTAAATAGCCGTCTCACCAACCGGTTTCATCGCCGTTTTCGTGTGTCGACGGCCGCTCATGCTTGACAGGCATGAAGTATGCGGCTAATTAAGTTCACATTAAAAAATAAATAGCCCCGCCCACCCCCGAGGAGACCGGGAGATGACGGCTCGCAACGACACCCTTCTGGAGGGCTGTGCCATCGCGCACGCCTTCGGTGGGAATCAAGTCCTGTTCGATGTCGATATCGCGCTCAAGGCCGGCGAGGTCCACGCCTTGCTGGGCGAGAACGGGGCGGGCAAGTCCACGCTGGTCCGCATTCTCTCCGGTTACTTGCAGCCGACCCGCGGCCAGCTTCGCCTGCGCGGCGCACCGTGGCGGTGCCGCGACAGCGGCGAGGCCGAGCGCGAGGGGGTGGTGCTCATTCACCAGGAACTCGCCCTGGCCGGGCAATTGACCGTGGAGGAGAACATCTTCCTCGGGCGCGAGCTGCGCCGCGGCTGGTTTCTCGATCGGCGCACCATGCGCGAGCGCTCGCGCGCCGTGCTGGCGGAGCTGGAAACCGCGATCGACCCGGACGCCCGCGTGCAGGATCTGGGTACGTCGGACCAACAGATGGTGGAGATCGCCAAAGCCGTCATTCGCGATGCCCGCGTGCTGATCATGGACGAGCCGACCGCCTCGCTGACCGACCGCGAGGTGCAGATTCTCTTTCGCCTGGTCGAGCGGCTGCGCGCCAAGGGCGTGGCCATTTTGTACATCTCGCACAAGCTGCGCGAGATCGAACAGATCGCCGATTGCGTCACCGTGCTGCGCGATGGGGTGCCGGTGCACACCGGCCCGGCCGCGGCCACCGACAGCCAGGCGCTGGCGAGACTGATGGTGGGGCGGGAGATCTCCCAGATGTACCCGCCGAAAGTCCCCGTGGCGGAGACCGCCCCGGTGGTGCTCGAAGCCCGCGACGTGGTGGTCGGGCGCGCGGTCAAACGCGCGGGTTTTCAGTTGCGAAGCGGCGAGGTGCTGGGCCTTGCCGGCGTGGTGGGCGCTGGCCGCACAGCGTTGGTGGAGGCCGTGCTGGGGCTGCGACCCCGCACGGCTGGCACCTTCTTTCGCGACGGCAAGGCAGTGGCCATTCGCCATCTCGGCGATGCCGGCGCGCTGGGTATCGCCTACCTCACCGAGGACCGCAAGGGCAAAGGCTTGGTGCTCAATCTCGGCCTGACCGAGAACCTCACCTTGCTCAACCTGAAAGCCTTTTGCCACCCGCTGATCGACCGCAAGCGTGAGGCGCAAGCCTTCGCCGAGGCGGTGGAGCGCTTCGATATCCGCCTGCGCACGCAGGTGCGCACGGCCGGCGAGCTCTCCGGCGGCAACCAGCAGAAACTGCTGCTGGCCAAGGTCATGTCCATCGCACCGCGGGTGCTGATCATCAACGAACCCACCCGCGGTATCGATGTGGGCACCAAGCACCAGATCTACCAGTTCATCCACGCCTTCACCGAGGACGGGGGGGCGGTGGTGCTGATTTCCTCCGAACTGCCCGAGCTCATCGGCATGTCCCACCGCGTGGCGGTGATGTGCGCCGGTGTGCTGACCGGTGTGCTCGAGGGGGCGCACATCAACGAGGCGGAGATCATGCAATACGCCGCCGGTATCAAAGGAGAGCCGCTGCATGAGCGTCGTCGTGCCTGAGTCCGGGGCGTCCGAGCGCCGCTGGCGGGTGGATTTCAAGGCCTGGGGGCCACTGATCGCACTGCTGGCGCTGATGGCCCTGGGTACGCTGATCAACCCTGCTTTTCTCGGGTTGGACAACCTGTCCAACACGCTCACCCGCAGTGCGTTCATCGGCATCATCGCGGTGGGTGCGACCTTCGTGATCACCGCCGGCGGGCTGGACTTGTCGGTCGGCTCAATGGCGGCGTTCATCGCCGGGGTCATGATCATCCTGATGAACAGCCTGGTCGAGCAGTTCGGCGTGGGGCTGACCACGGTGCTGCTGGGGGTGGTGGCCTCGCTGATCCTCGGCATCGGCGCGGGGTTTATCAATGGCGTCGTCACCACCAAGGGCAAGATCGAGGCGTTCATCGTCACCCTGGGCACCATGGGTATCTATCGCTCGCTGGTCACGTACCTGGCCGACGGGGGCACGCTGAGCCTCGACTGGAACGTGCGCGACATTTACCGCCCGATGTACTACGGCAACCTGTTCGGCGTGCCGATACCGGTGCTGGTGTTCGCGCTGGTGGCGGTGGGCGGCTATCTGCTGCTCAACCACACCCGCTTCGGCCGCTACTGCTGCGCCATCGGCTCCAACGAGAAGGTGGCCCAGTACAGCGCCATCCCCGTCGACCGCATCAAGACGCTGACTTACGTGCTCCAGGGCGTCTGCGTGGCCATCGCGACCATCGTCTACGTGCCGCGGCTGGGTTCGGCCTCCAGCGCCACTGGCGTGCTCTGGGAGCTTGAGGCCATCGCCGCGGTGATCATCGGCGGCACCGTCCTCAAGGGCGGTCACGGCCGCGTCTGGGGCACGGTGGTGGGCGCGGTGATGCTCACCACCATCGGCAACATCCTCAATCTCACCGATACGATCTCGAACTACCTCAACGGCACCGTGCAGGGCGTCATCATCATTGTGGCGGTCTACCTGCAACGCGGGTCGTGGCGACGAACCGACCCCTGAGCCATCGAGCAAGGGGGCGTACACCCAAAGGAGACGACGAGCATGACACTCAAGTACACAGCCGCCGCACTGGCCCTGGCCGCCGGTGTGGGTTTGTCCGCCTCGGCACAGGCCGAGAAGGTCACCATCGGTGTATCCATCCCCGCGGCCACACACGGCTGGACCGGGGGGTTGAACTACCACGCCGAGGAGGCGAAAAAACGCCTGGAGGCGGCCTACCCGGACGTGAGCATCATCATCGCCACCGCCGCCGACCCCGGCGAGCAGGCCAATGACCTTGAAGACCTGGTTTCGGTGCGCAACATCGATGCCCTGGTGGTGCTGCCGTTCGAGTCCGGCCCGCTGACCGAGCCGGTGCGCCGGGTCAAACAGAGCGGCGTCTTCGTCACCGTGGTCGACCGCGGGCTGACCGAAGAGGGTATCCAGGATGTCTACGTCGCCGGCAATAACCACGAAATGGGCCGGGTGTCGGGGGAATACATCCGCGAGCGTCTGGACGGCAAGGGCGACATCGTGGTCCTGCGCGGCATCCCCACCGTCATCGACGACGAGCGCGTGCAAGGCTTCCAGGAGGCCATCGAGGGCTCACAGATCAACATTCTCGATATGAAGCACGCCAACTGGAACCGCGACGACGGTTTCGAGGTGATGCAGGACTTCCTCTCCCGCTTTGAGACGATCGACGCGGTCTGGGCCCAGGACGACGACATCGCCCTGGGGGTGATCGAGGCGGTTCGCCAGGCCGGGCGCGAGGGCGAGTTGTTCATCGTCGGTGGCGCCGGCATGAAGGACATCATCAAGCGGGTGATGGACGGTGACGAACTGGTGCCGGTGGATGTGCTCTACCCGCCCGGCATGATCGCCACGGCCATGGATGTCACCGTGCAGCACTTCGTCTCCAACGGCCCGGTGCAGGGCGAGTTCATTCTCGGCTCGCCGCTGATCACCAAGGAGAACGCCGAGCAGTACTACTTCCCCGACTCGCCGTTCTAAGGCCACCGCCCCACAGGAGACAGCCCGTATGAAGACGATCAAGGGGCCGGCGATCTTCCTGGCCCAGTTCGCCGGTGACGAGGCACCGTTCAACCGCCTGGACAGCATCGCCGCCTGGGCCGCCGGCCTGGGCTTCAAGGGTGTGCAGATGCCCAGCTGGGACAAGCGCCTGTTCGACCTGGACCTTGCGGCACAGAGCAAGGACTACTGCGATGAGGTGCGCGGCCGACTGGACACGCACGGCATCGTGCTCACCGAGCTGTCCACCCATTTGCAAGGCCAACTGGTGGCCGTACACCCGGCCTACGACGAGATGTTCGATGGGTTCGCCGCGCCGCAGGTGCGCGGCAACCCAGCCGCCCGCCAGGCTTGGGCGGTGGAGCAGATGCACAAGGCCGCGCGGGCCTCCGCGCATCTGGGGCTGACCGACCACGCCAGCTTCTCCGGTGCCCTGGCCTGGCCGTACCTCTACCCCTGGCCGCAGCGGCCGGCAGGGCTGATCGAGACCGCCTTCGACGAACTGGCGCGGCGCTGGCGGCCGATCCTCGATGCCTTCGACGAGGCCGGGGTGAACGTCTGCTACGAGATTCACCCCGGCGAGGACCTGCACGATGGGGTGACTTTCGAGATGTTCCTTGAGCGGGTGGGTAACCACCCGCGCTGCAACATCTTGTACGACCCCAGTCACTTCGTCCTGCAGCAACTGGACTACCTCGGCTACCTGGATGTGTACCGCGAGCGCATCAAGATGGCGCACATCAAGGATGCCGAGTTCAACCCCAGCCCCAGGCAAGGCGTGTATTCGGGCTACCAGCCCTGGGTGGACCGCGCCGGGCGCTTCCGCTCGCTGGGCGACGGCCAGGTCGACTTCGGCGCCATCTTCTCCAAGCTCGCGGCCAACGACTTCGACGGCTGGGCGGTGCTGGAGTGGGAGTGCTGCCTGAAGCACCCCGAAGACGGCGCGCGCGAGGGCGCGGTGTTCATCCGCGAGCACATCATCCGCGTCACTGAAAAAGCCTTCGACGACTTTGCCGAAGGCGGCACCGACGAGGCGGCCAATCGCCGCATCCTCGGGCTGTCGTCCTGAAGGAGCGGCCGCGATGAGCACAGCAAGCAACACCCGTCGCCGTCTGCGCCTGGGCATGGTCGGCGGTGGCCAGGGGGCGTTCATCGGGGCGGTGCACCGCATCGCCGCGCGTCTGGACGACCACTACGAACTGGTGGCCGGCGCGTTCGCCTCCGACCCCGGGCGCAGCCGAGCCTCGGCCGCGGCGCTGCACGTGGCCGCCGAGCGCGCCTACCCGGACTACCCCCGCATGGCTGCCGCCGAGTGCGCCCGCGACGACGGTATCGATGTGGTGGCCATCGTCACGCCCAACCATGTGCACTACGAGGTTGCCAAGACCTTTCTCGAGGCCGGCATCCACGTGATCTGCGACAAGCCGCTGACCACCACCCTGGCCGATGCCGAGGCCCTGGCCAGTCTGGTCGAACGCAGCGGCTTGTTCTTCGGCCTTACACACAACTACACCGGTTACCCGCTGGTCCGTCAGGCGCGCGAGATGGTGCAGGCCGGCGAACTGGGCAGCGTGCGCGTGGTGCAGGTGGAATACCCTCAGGATTGGCTGGCCGAGCCGCTGGAAGACAGCGGCCAGAAACAGGCCCAGTGGCGCACCGACCCGGCGCGCAGCGGGCCGGCGGGGTGCCTGGGGGACATCGGCACCCATGCCTACAACCTCGCGCGCTTCGTCACCGGCCTGGAGCTGGAGGCCCTGGCGGCGGATCTGCACACCTTCGTCGACGGCCGCCGCCTGGACGACAACGTCAACATGCTGCTGCGTTTCCGCGGTGGTGCGCGCGGCATGCTCTGGTCCAGCCAGGTCGCCAGCGGCAATGAGAACGGCTTGCGCCTGCGCGTCTACGGCAGCCGTGGCGGGCTGGAGTGGGCGCAGGAGACCCCCAACCTGCTGCGTCACAGCCCTTTGGGCGAGCCGCCGCGGCTGCTCACCCGCAACGGCCCCGGTCTCGGTGCGGCCGCCCGCGCGGCCGCACGCATTCCCGCCGGTCACCCCGAGGGCTACCTGGAGGGCTTCGCCCAGCTCTACACCGACTTTGCCGAGCAGATCCACGCCCGCCTGGAAGGGCGCGCACCCGACCCGCTGGCGATGAGCGCGCCGGGTGTGGACGACGGTGTGGACGGGGTGCGCTTCATCTCTATGGCACTGGCCTCGGCGGACGACGGCGGTGCCTGGATCAATGTCGTATGAAGGGATGGCAGTGAACGAATCGTCGTTGTATCTGGGGCTGGACATCGGTACTTCCGGTGTCAAGGCCGTGCTGCTCGATGCCGCGGGCGAGTTGCGCTACGAGGCCAGCGTCGGCTACCAGCCGGTGCATGCGCGACCGCTGTGGTCGGAGCAGGACCCGCAGCTGTGGTGGAACGCTTGCCGCGAGGCCATCGGCCGGCTCGCCTTGCACGAGGCGCCGCTGGCGCGGGTGGCGGCCATCGGCGTCGCCGGGCAGATGCATGGCGCGACCCTGCTGGGTGCCGGTGGCCGTGTGCTGCGCCCGGCCATTCTGTGGAACGACGGTCGCAGCCATCGCGAATGCGCCGAGCTGATGGAACGCGTGCCGGATCTGGAGGCGCGCACCGGCAACCTGTGCATGCCCGGGTTCACCGCCCCCAAACTGCTGTGGCTGGCCCGGCACGAGCCGCGGGTGCTGGACGATCTGGAACAGGTGCTGCTGCCCAAGGACTACATCGTCCACTGTCTGACCGGCGGCTATTCCAGCGACATGTCCGACGCCTCCGGCACGTTGTGGCTGAACCCGGCCCTGCGCGACTGGGACGACACGTTGCTGGCCGCCTGCGGCCTCGACCGCGGCAAGGTGCCGCGGCTGTACGAGGGCAGTGACATCGTCGGCGAGCTGCGTGCGGATGTGGCCGAGACGCTGGGCCTGCCGGTGGTGCCGGTGGTTGCCGGCGGTGGCGATAACGCCTGTGGCGCGGTGGGTACGGGCATCGTCGCCGCGGGCGATGGGTTCCTTTCTCTGGGCACCTCGGGGGTGATCTTCGTCGCCGCCGACCGGCACCGCGCGCTGCCCGAGCGCACGGTGCACGCGTTCTGCCACTGCCTGCCCGGTCGCTGGCACCAGATGGGCGTCACCTTGTCCGCCGCGCAGTCGCTGCACTGGCTGGCCGGGGTCGCGGGTGTGGCCGTGGCCGACTTGAACGCTCGCCTCGAGGCCCGACCGCGCTCGGACAATCCGCTGCTGTTCCTGCCGTATCTATCGGGTGAGCGCACCCCGCACAACGATCCCTCGGCGGTGGGTGTCTTCCACGGCTTGAGGGCCGACACCACGCTGGAGGACATGGCGTTGGCAGTGTTGGAGGGTGTGGCGTTCTCGCAATGCGATGGCCTGGCCGCCTTGCGTGCCGCCGGTGCGCGTGTGGAGCGGCTGACGCTCATCGGCGGCGGAGCCCGCTCTGCCCTGTGGCGCCAAGTGTGCAGCGATGCCCTCGATCTACCCATGGACTACCGCGCCAGCGGTGCGGTGGGGCCGGCCTTTGGCGCGGCGCGCCTGGCGCGTATCGGCGTGGACCCGGCCGGGGTGGAGGCGGCCATTACCGCGGTGTGCACGGTGCCGGCGCTGGTCGCCACCCACGAACCCGATCGCGACCGGCACGAGCGACTGGCGGCCAAGTACCGGCGCTATCAGGCGCTGTACCAGGCCACCCGTCCACTGAATCCGACGGCTTGAGGACCGATGTCATGACTTACTTCGACGCGATCGCGCCGATCCGCTTCGCCCCTGGCGGCGAGCTGCCGCTGGCGTTTCGCCACTACGACCCCAACCGTCAGGTGCTGGGCAAGTCGCTGAAAGAGCAGTTGCGCTTTGCCGTGTGCTATTGGCACAACTGGGTGTGGGACGGGCGCGATGTGTTCGGCGCCGGCACATTCCAGCGCCCCTGGCACCATGTGGACGACCCGATGGCCGCCGCGCGCCTGAAGATGGACGAGGCCTTCGATTTCATGGCCAAGCTCGGTGCGCCGTTCTGGACCTTCCACGACTACGACATCGCGCCGCCGGCAGCCGACCTGCGCGGCTCGCGCGACAACCTGGCGCGTATGGTCGACTATGCGGCCGAGAAGATGGCCCAGACCGGCGTGCGCCTGTTGTGGGGCACGGCCAACCTGTTCAGCCACCCGCGCTACGCCGCCGGCGCCGCCACCAACCCGGACCCGGAAGTGTTCGCCTATGCTGCGGCCCAGGTGCAGCAGGCCCTGGAGGCCACTCAGCGGCTGGGCGGCGACAATTATGTGCTGTGGGGTGGGCGTGAGGGCTACGAGAGCTTGCTCAACACCGACCTGTCGCGTGAGCTGGAGCAGCTCGGGCGGTTTCTCACCCTGGTCGTCGAGCACAAGCACCGTATCGGGTTCAACGGGGCCATTCTCATCGAGCCGAAGCCGCAGGAGCCGACCAAGCATCAGTACGACTACGACACGGCCACCGTGTACGGTTTTCTCAAGCGCTTCGGCCTGGAGCGTGAGGTCAAGGTGAACATCGAGGTCAACCACGCCACCCTGGCCGGGCACAGTTTTCACCACGAGGTGGCGATGGCGCGGGCGCTGGGGATCTTCGGCAGCGTCGACGCCAACCGCGGCGACTACCAGAACGGCTGGGATACCGACCAGTTCCCCAACAGTGTGGAGGAACTGACGCCGGCTTGTTACGAGATCCTCCGCCACGGCGGGTTCGACAGCGGCGGCTTCAACTTCGACACCAAGCTGCGTCGCCAGTCATTGGCGGCGGAGGACTTGTTCCACGCCCACATCGGCGGCATGGACACCGTGGCCCTGGCCTGGTGCAAGGCAGCCGAGCTGATCGAGCGCGAAACCCTGACCGCCTTCGTCCGCGAGCGTTACAAGGCCTGGAACGAGTCGCTCGGCCAGGACATCCTCGCCGGCCGCCTAGACCTTGCCGCCTTGAGCCAACTGGCCCAGGACCGTGGTCTGGACCCGCAGCCGGTCAGCGGCGGCCAGGAGATGCTGGAGAACCGTGTCAACGCCGTCATTCACCGCTGACGGCGCACCCGTCGGCCGGGGTGTCGTTGAGGCCGCCGACCGTTGCTGCGGACTTCACCGCAAACGAACCCTGGCACCCGTAGGAGCCCTGCCCTCAGGGCGATTGTTCGACCGGCCACGGACAATC
>CBFGWV010000163.1:0-11122 GCA_965652545.1 uncultured Candidatus Competibacteraceae bacterium
GCCGAGCTGTGGGAGACGCACTTCGTCGATGCGGTGTCCCTGCTGGCTATCGACCACCCCGTGGGTACCGAAATGGTCGTCGACGAGCGCTTCGCCCGCGCCGCACCGGCGCTGGTGCCGATCATCACCGGGCCGGTGCGTTCGGTGGCCCGTGTCGTCGACGACCGCGGTCGCGACTGGACGGCCGTTGCCGCCGAGCGCGATGAGCGCTATATCGGTGGACTGGACTTGGGCCGCTACCAGGGCATCACCCGCCCGCACCACATCGAGATCGACCTCGGCGATGTCGGTGACGACGAGTCGCTGGTGCTGTTGGCCAGCGGCTGGATTTACCCCACCGACAGCTCCATCAACGTCGCGATATCCCAGGGCGCCGAAGTGCGGCCCCAGGGGCTGCGCCTGGAGGCCCAGAATGCCGATGGCGACTGGGTGGTGGTGCGGCCGGACCTGGGCTTTCCCGCCGGCAAGCACAAGACCATCGTGATCGACCTGGTCGATGTGTTCGACCCCGGCGTGCCGCGCAGGCTGCGTCTGCACACCAACCTGGAAATCTACTGGGACCGCATCGCCGTAGCCCGGCGCGAGGACACAGCACCCACCGTGACGAGTGTTTTGACCACCGAGGTGGCCGCGCTGCGCTATCGCGGTTTTTCCCACACCCGCCAACCCAGCCGCGAGATGCCCGAGGTGCCGCAGTACGATCGCCTGCAAGGCGCCAGCCAGCGCTGGTCGGATCTGGAGGGCTATCACACCCGCTACGGCGATGTGCGCGAGTTGCTCGATGCACCCGACGACCGCTACGTGATCATGAACGCCGGCGATGAGCTGGTGTTGCGCTTCGCCGCCGCACCCCCGGCCGATGGCGTGCAGCGGAGTTTTGTCCTGGTGGGGCACGGCTGGGTGAAGGACGGCGACTACAACACCGCGTTCGCGCGCACCGTGCTGCCGCTGCCCTCGCGTGGCCAACCGGTCTACGACACGCCGCCGACCACATTGGAGGACGACCCGGTGTACCGGCGCCACGCCGAGGACTGGCGGCGTTTCCACACCCGTTATGTCCGCCCGACGCGGTTCCTGGATGGTTTGCGCAGCGCGGGTGCGCCGTGAGGTCGGGGTTGTTGCCGCGGGTTGTCTTGTTGGTGCTGCTGGCCGGTCTCCTGGCCCTCCCGCTGCTGCTCAAGCCCACAGCGGACAGCGCATCGCCGCCACCGGCTGTCGACGATCGCTACGGCTTCGTCTTTGAAGAGGTGGCCGCGGCATCGGGTATCGACGTCGTCCATCAGGCGCCGCAGCTCGATGCCAAGCTCGATCACATCATGCGGCACGTGGCCTCCATGGGGGCGGCGGTGTCGGTGGTCGACGTCGATGGCGACGGTTGGCAGGACATTTACGTCACCACCAGCGGCATCGGTGGGACCAACCGCCTCTACCGCAACCTCGGCGATGGACGGTTCACCGACATTGCCGGCGATCTGGGCATTGCCGATGTCAACCGGGCCGGCACGGGTGTATCCATGGGCGCGGTGTGGGGGGATTACGACAACGACGGTGACGAGGACCTGCTGCTGTACAAATGGGGCCGTCCGGAACTGTTCCGCAACGACGGCCGGCAGGGCTTTGCCCGGGTGACGGAGATGGCCGGCCTGCCGGCGTGGTCCAACAGCGGCACGGCCTTGTGGCTGGATGCCGACAACGACGGCTGGCTGGATATCTTCATCGCCGGCTATTGGTCGGAGCGGTTGGACTTGTTCAACCTGGCCGACGCGCGGGTGATGCCCGAGAGCTTCGAGTATGCCAACAACGGCGGGCGCAACCATTTGCTACGCAACCGTGGCGATGGCACCTTCGAGGACATCACCGAGGCCGCCGGCCTGACCAGCACCCGCTGGACCCTGGCGGCGGTGGCGGCGGACCTGGATGGCTCCGGCCAGCCCGACCTGTTCCTGGCCAACGACTACGGTGTGTCCGAGTTGTACATCAACCAGGGCGACGGCCGTTTCGTCGAGGACGGTGGGCGCGCCGGCGTGGGCCACAGCCCCAAGAGCGGCATGAACGCGGCGGTGGGGGATGTCTTCAATACCGGAGAGTTCGCCATCTACGAGACCAACATCTCGGAGGAGGGCATCCTCATCCAGGGCAACAATCTGTGGGTGCCGCAGCGACAGGACGGGCACCTGACCTACCGCAACCTCGCCGGCGCGCTGGGGGTGGAACTGGGCGGCTGGAGCTTCGGGGCGCAGTTCGGGGACCTCAACAACGACGGCTTCATGGATATCTACCTGACCAACGGCAACGTTTCGGACGACCCGGCGCGGAGCTACTGGTACGACTTCTCCGTGATCGCCGGCGGCCACCGGGAAATCATCGAGGATGCCCGCAACTGGCCGCCGCTGGATGGACGCAGCCTCGCCGGCTATCAGCGCAAGCGCGTGTGGATCAACGACGGAGCGGGGCGTTTCGTGGATGTGGCGGCGGCGGTCGGCGTGAATGACCGTTTCGATGGGCGCGCCGTTGCGCTGGCGGACTTGTGGAATCGCGGTGTGCTGGATGTGATCGTTGCCAATCAGCGTGGGCCGTTGCTGGTATACAAAAACCGGGTCGCTGCGGATCGCAACTGGATCGGCTTCGTATTGGAGGGGGTGCGAAGCAACCGCAGCGCGATCGGTGCGCAGTTGCATCTAGAATGGAACGGGCAGCGTCAGGTGCAAGAGGTCAGCGGGGGCAGCGGGTATTCCGCGCAGAACCAGCGGCCGCTGCACGTCGGCTTGGGAAAATGGAGCGGGCCGGTGGATGCGACGATTCGCTGGCCATCTGGGTTGGTGCAGAACGTGCCGGCGCTGCAGCCGGGCCGGCGCTATGCGGTGCGGGAAGGGGAGCACCCGCGGGGGGAGTGACATGAGTACACCGATGATCGCCGGGCGGCCGTTGGGGTTCTATTTTTCGCTGGAGAACCGTTACCTGCCGCCGATGCTGATCACGTTGATCCTGCTCGGGGCGCAGTTGGGCTTCGGCGTGCTGGAGAGTTTCACCAAAACACTATTGGCCATCGGCTGTGCCATCGCCGCCGAACTGGTGCTGGCGTGGCTGGTGGTCGGGCGCTTGCCGGTGCTGGCCAGTGCCTACATCTCGGGTATCAGCGTGGGCATCCTGGTGCGCTCGCCGTTCTTCTGGCCGTTTGCGCTGGGTTCGCTGATCGCCATCGTGTCCAAGTACGCCATCCGCTGGCGTGGCCGGCACTTGTTCAATCCGTCCAATTTCGCTGTGTGCGCGTTGTTCGTGTTGGCGCCCGAGGCCGTGGCCAGCCTGAGCGTGCAATGGGGCAACAATTTGTGGCCGGTGGCGCTCATCTGGACTCTGGGTGGGGTCATCATCTGGCGCCTGGGGCGGTTCCACGTCTGCGCGGCGTATGTGGTGACATTCCTGGCGCTGGGGTTTGCGCGCGGTGTTATCACCGGCGATGGCTTTCTCACCAGCATCGCGCCGATCACCGGGCCGATGTACCAGTTGTTCGTGTTGTTTATGATCACCGACCCCAAGACCACCCTCGGCTCGCGCAACGGCCGCATCGCCGTGGCTGTGCTGGTCGGGGTGGTGGAGATGCTGCTGCGGCTGAACGAAGTCGTCCACGCACCGTACTTCGCATTGTTCCTGGTCGGCCCCACGGCCTTGGCGCTGGAGCTTTGGCGGCAGGGGCCGCAGGGAGGCGGTGGGCGTCGCTGACGCTTACCACCCCGGTGGTGGCTCGAACCCGCCGAACGCCCGCTCGCATAGCCGCACGAACGCCAGCGTCGTCCGGTCCTCCAGCCGTGGCCCGATGACTTGCACCCCGATGGGTAGGCCCTCGGGGCTCAGGCCGATGGGCATGGCCGTCGCCGGTTGGCCGGTCAGGGTGGCGACGCTTGCCCATAGCGCCTGGCTGCCGTAGGGCACCGGCTCGCCGTCGACCAGGATATGCCGTTCGTCCATTTCGCGTTGGTCGTGGGGGAAGGCGACGGTAGGCATGGCCGGGCACACCACCACGTCCCATTGCTCAAAACAGCGTCGCCATTGATGGGCAATACGGGCCCTCTGGCGGTCGGTCGCTATCCAGTCGCGGTGGCTCAGCGCCAGGCCGCGAACGCTCGCCGTGGCAGCGGCCCGCTCGTCGGCGGGCAGGGCGGCGGCATCGGCGCAGGCTTGCCGGTACGTCTCTATGGGCATGTCAGCGCCGATGAAGGCCATCAGCAGCTCACTGTAGGCGACGCCGAGGGCAGTAAGGTCGGGCAGCAGAGCGCTCTCGTGAGCCACGGTGCAGCCGGCCTTGCGCAGGCGGTCCGATAACCCGGCGAGTGCCGTGCGGATACCGGCCTCCGTGGGCAGCAAGGGATGCTCGTCGATGATGAGCACGCGATACTGCTTGAGCGCCTTGTGCCGTGGTGCCGGCAGGTGCAGGCGGTAGCCCACCGCGTCGGCCTCGTCCGGACCGGCCAGGATATCCAGGGCGAGGATCAGATCGTCCGCACAGCGCGCCATGGGGCCGGCCACGGCAAGGTCCACGGCCGGCACGACGGACAGCTCCGGCGTGCCCGGCGGTGCGCAGCCGCGCATGGGGATCAGCCCGAAGGTCGCTTTGTGTGCATAGATGCCACAGAAGTGTGCAGGTGCGCGCAGAGAGCCGGCAATATCGGTACCCAGCTCCAACGCGACGTACCCCGCGGCCAGGGCAGCCGCGCTGCCGCCGGAGGAGCCGCCCGGCGTTCGCGCTACATCCCAGGGGTTGGCAGTCGTGCCATGCACGGGGTTGGCCGATTGCCAATCGGTAAGCATCGGCGGAACGTTGGTCTTGCCGAGAATAATGGCCCCGGCGGCCTTGAGCCGCGCGACCGCCACCGCGTCGGTTTGGGCCATGTGCGGTGGTACCGCCAAACCCCAGGTCGTCGGCAGCCCGGCTACGTTGAAGCACTCTTTCACGGTCATGGGCAGGCCCAGGAGCGGTTTGCGCTCACCGGCGCGTAGTGCCGTATCGGCTGCCTTTGCGGCAGCCCGAGCGCGCTCGAAGTCCCGAACGACCACCGCATTCAGCCGTTCGTCGCCCGCTTCGATACGCGCGATGGCTCCGTTCACCAGTTCTGTGGAAGATACGCCCCCGTCTTGAAGAGCGGTGACGAGTCGTGATGCGGTTTGGTTGTCCATTTCCTGCCTCTATGCGTTTGGGGCTGCGGTTGGATGGTCGTCAGGGGGAACCGTATCCGACCGCCGATGGACGGGTTTGATCGGTCTTGCGCCCTACTGACACAACGTTGTCAGTAGGGCGGGCACATACTGCACCGGTGATTTCCAACGACGTTTGACGCCCGATCGCCCAGCTGTGGCGCGAATGATGCTTTTTCCAAAATCGTTTGTCGGTTTTCTTCCGTGCCGTACGTCATCAAGACATGCGTATGTCGTTCGGTGACCGAAGCCATACGTACGGTTGCTTGACCTGAAGCTAAGTTGAGGATTTACCCTCGCCACACCAAGTTCAAGGACGCGTTGCCATGAGTCGCCTGTTCACCTCTCCGATTTACCGCCTCGTACTGTTGCTGGTGCCCTTGGCCCTGGCCGGCTGCGACAGCCAGGCCCAGGAAAGCGAGGCGGCAGAAAGCCAAGCCATGCCGCCAGCCGAGGTCAGCGCCGCCGAGGTCATCGTTCGCGAAGTCAATCAATGGGACGAGTTCACCGGTCGGGTCGCCGCCCCCGAGACCGTCGAGCTGCGCCCGCGTGTGAGCGGCTACATCGAGCAGGCGGCCTTCCGCGAGGGGCAGGAGGTCAGCAAAGGCGATGTGCTGTTCGTTATCGACGACCGTGTCTACCGCGCCGCGCTCACCCGTGCGGAGGCCGAGCTTCAGCACGCGATCAGCCGCCGCGACCTCAGCCGTAGCGAAGCCGGTCGCGCCGACCAACTCGCTTCGTCCAAGGCGATCTCGCGTGAGGAGGCCGACAGGCGTCGCGCGGCGGCGGCCCAGGCCGATGCCGATGTGCTGGTGGCTCAGGCGGCGGTGGATATCGCACGTCTGAACCTGGAATACACCCAGGTGCGCGCCCCGATCAGTGGCTTGATCGGCCGCGCTCTGGTGACCACGGGCAACCTTGCCCAGGCCGATGTCAGCCTTCTCGCCACCATCGTCTCGATGGACCCGGTGCATGTGTACTTCGAGGCCGACGAGCAGTCGTACCTGCGTTACGGGGCCATGGCGCGTCGTGGCGAGCTGGCCAGCCCGCGCGACAATGCGCACCCGGTGCGCGTCGGCCTGGCCGGCGAGGCAGGGTTTCCGCACGAGGGTGTGATGGACTTTCTGGACAATCAAGTAGACGCCGCCACCGGCACCATCCGCGGTCGCGCGGTACTCGCCAACCCGGACCGGGTGTTCACGCCGGGCTTGTTCGCACGGGTCCAGATGCTTGGCAGTGGGCGCTTCGAGGCGTTGCTGATCGACGACAAGGCGGTCATCACCGATCAAGACCGTCAGTTCGTCTATGTGGTTGGTGAGGATGGCACGGCGAGTCGACGCAATATCGTGCCCGGGCGGATGATCGATGGCCTGCGCGTGGTGGAGGAGGGTCTGGCGCCCGGCGATCGGGTCATCGTCCATGGCGTGCAGAAGGTGTTCTTCCCCGGCATGCCGGTGAATGCCCAGGAGATTGCGATGGGTGATCCACCGCCCGCCGCCGGTCCCATGCCGAACTGATCCGCCCGACGTATTCCTTCAAATGAATTGACTGCCCGTGGCCGGCTGTGGCCACGGGCCAAAGAGCCGGTGCCATGGATTTCGCCAAGTTTTTCGTCGATCGCCCAATCTTCGCCGCCGTATTGTCGATCATCATTCTGGTCATCGGCCTGATCGCCATCCCGCTGCTGCCGGTGAGCGAGTACCCCGATGTCGTACCGCCCACCGTCCAGGTGCGCGCGGTGTATCCGGGTGCCAACCCGCAGGTGATGGCCGAGACCGTCGCCTCGCCCCTGGAGGAGGCCATCCAGGGTGTCGAGGGCATGATGTACATGAAATCGGTCGCCGGCTCCGACGGCGTGTTGTCCATGACGATCACCTTCAACCCCGGTGTGGACCCTGACCTGGCCCAGGTCCAGGTGCAGAACCGTGTCAGCCAGGCGGTTGCCCGTCTGCCTGAGGATGTGCGTCGCCAGGGTGTGACCACCATGAAGCAGTCGCCCGACCTGACCATGGTCGTGCACTTGACCTCGCCCGACGGACGCTATGACTCGGTCTATCTGCGCAACTACGGCACCTTGCGGGTGCGCGACGAACTGGCGCGCCTGCCGGGGGTGGGCGAGGCCATGCTGTTTGGCGCCGGCGACTACGCCATGCGGATCTGGATCGACCCGGACGAGACCGCCTCGCGCGGAATCACTGCTGGCGACATCCTGGCGGCCGTGCGCGAGCAGAACGTCCAGGTCTCCGCCGGTCAGCTCGGTGCGCCGCCCACGCCCGAGCGCACGGACTTCCTCATCCCGATCAACGTTCAAGGGCGGCTGGCGTCCGAGGAAGAGTTCGGCGATATCGTGATCAAGACCGGCGCCGACGGCCGCCTGACCCGATTGGCCGATGTCGCCCGGTTGGAGCTTGGCGCCTCGGAGTATTCGCTACGGTCGCTGCTCAACAACGATCAGGCCGTGGCGATCGGTATCTTCCAGGCCCCGGGCTCCAACGCCATCGCTCTGTCGGATGCGGTGCGCGAGACGATGGCCGAGCTGTCCACGCGCTTTCCCGAAGGTGTGGGCTATGAGGTGGTGTACGACCCCACGGTTTTCGTACGCGACTCCATCGCCGCGGTGATCAAGACACTGCTGGAAGCGGTGCTGCTGGTCGTGCTCGTGGTGACCTTGTTCCTGCAAACCTGGCGCGCGTCGCTGATTCCCCTGCTGGCGGTGCCGGTGTCCATCATCGGCACCTTCGCGGTGCTGTATCTGCTGGGCTTTTCCATCAATACGCTGACCTTGTTCGGGTTGGTGCTGGCCATCGGTATCGTGGTGGACGATGCCATCGTGGTGGTGGAGAACGTCGAGCGCAACATCGCCGAGGGGCTAAAACCCCTGGATGCGGCCCATCAGGCGATGCGCGAGGTCAGCGGGCCGATCATCGCCATCAGCCTGGTGCTGTGCGCGGTATTCATACCCATGGCATTCCTTGAAGGTGTCACCGGCCAGTTCTATCGCCAGTTCGCGGTGACCATCGCGATCTCCACCGTAATCTCGGCGATCAACTCGCTGAGCCTGTCGCCCGCGCTGGCGGCGGCCTTGCTGCGTCCGCACGACGCCCCCAAGGATATCGCCACACGCATCATCGATGGCTTGTTCGGCTGGATTTTCCGGCCGTTCAACCGCTTCTTCAACGCCAGCTCCAACGGCTACCAGCGTTCGGTCTCGGGCAGCCTGCGCCGGCGTGGGCTGGTCTTCGTGGTGTATCTGGCCTTGCTGGTCGCCACCGGATGGATGTTCCAGGCTGTCCCGGGCGGGTTCATCCCGACTCAGGACAAGCTGTACCTGATTGGCGGCGCCAAACTGCCCGAGGGGGCGTCGCTGGATCGGACCGAGTCGGTCATCCGCAAGATGAGCGAGATCGCCTTGCAGACCGAGGGGGTGACCGCCGCGGTGGCCTTCCCGGGGCTCAACCCGCTGCAGTTCACCAACACGCCCAATACCGGGGCGGTGTTCTTTACCCTGGAGGGCTTCAAGACCCGCGGCCGCAGTGCCGAGGAGATCAACGCCGAGCTCAACGGCCGCTTCGCGGGCATCCAGGAGGCCTTTACCTTCGCGATCATGCCGCCGGCCATTCTCGGCATCGGCTCCGGGTCGGGTTTCTCGTTGTTCGTGCAAGACCGCGCCGACCTCGGATACGGCGAACTGCAGAATGCCGTGATGGGGCTGACCGGTGCGCTGTCGCAGGTGCCGGGCATGGGGTACCCGATTACCTCGTACCAGGCCAACGTGCGCCAGATCGCCGCCAAGGTGGACCGGGTCAAGGCCAAGTCGCAAGGGGTGTCGCTGAACGATTTGTTCGAGACCATGCAGGTGTATCTGGGGTCGGCATACGTCAATGATTTCAACCGCTTTGGACGCACTTATCAGGTCATTGCCCAGGCCGATGCCGGGTTCCGTACCGAGGTCGACGATCTGGCACGGCTGCGTACCCGCAATAGTCTTGGCGAGATGGTGCCGATCGGCAGCCTGGTGAGTTTCAGCGAAACCTTCGGGCCCGACCCGGTCATCCGCTACAACGGCTACCCGGCCGCCGACTTGATCGGCGAGTCCGACCCGCGCCTGTTGTCGTCGAATCAGGCCCTGGAGGTGATCAGCGCCATGGCACCGCAAGTGCTGCCCAATGGCATGAGTTTCGAGTGGACCGACTTGAGTTATCAGCAGGTCAACCAGGGCGGCGCGGCACTGGTGGTGTTTCCGCTGGCGGTGTTGCTGGTGTTCCTGGTATTGGCAGCGTTGTACGAGAGCTGGACCTTGCCCCTGGCGGTGATCCTCATCGTGCCGATGTGCATGTTGTTCGCGCTGGTGGGGGTGTGGTTCGTCGGAGGCGACAACAATATTTTCGTCCAGGTGGGTTTGGTGGTGTTGATCGGACTGGCGTGCAAGAACGCCATCTTGATCGTGGAGTTCGCCCGTGAGCTGGAAATGCAGGGGCGGGGCATCGTGGAGGCGGCGCTGGAGGCCTGTCGTCTGCGTCTGCGGCCGATCATCATGACCTCCATCACGTTCACGGCCGCTGTGGTGCCGTTGATGCTCGCCGGTGGCGCCGGCGCCGAGGTTCGCAAGGCGCTGGGTACCGCGGTGTTCGCCGGTATGCTCGGGGTGACCCTGTTCGGTTTGTTCCTGACGCCGGTGTTCTACGTCGCCCTGCGCAAGTTCGCCGAGCGTTGCCGGCGTACGCCGGTGCAGCCGCGTCAAGAGATGCCACGGGGCGTAGTTGGCGAGGGCGGGCCGGTCTGAGGCTGCTGCAAGCGGATCCGTATGCGCTCGACGGGATGGGGTCGGCTGCCTAAACTTTGGCGACTTGGGGGTCGGGAGTCGTCAAATGGAGCAGGTGCAATCCTTGGAGTATCCGGTCGTGACGCGCGGATGGTATGCGGTCACGGCGATCGTCCTCGCGGTGTTGCTGGCGGGGTTCTGGAATTATCACTTCGTCGATGGCCTTGGCCGCGATGTGATCGCCGGGGGGACGATCGGCGACCCGAGCACGCTGGCGGGGACATATGCCATCAATGGGGCGGCGTTCGGGTTTTTGTTTGCGGCCATCGCGGGTCTGGCGGCTACGTTCACGGCCTGTAACTGCGTGGTGTTCGCGATGTTGCCGGGGTTGGTTTGCGCCTCGAATCATGTGCACCGTGCGGCGAATCCGTGGATGGCCCTGGCCGCGTTTCTGGTAGCGGTGCTGCTGGTGTCGGCGGCGTATGGCATCTATGTCGGCAACCTTGGTGCGGATGGCATTGCGGCATTCAATGAGCGCAGTGTGCGGCTGGCCCAGGCGCAGGTGGTGTTCACCGGCATCGGGGTGGTGATGCTGGTGTGGGGGTTCATCGAGTTGGGGTTCGCATCCGGCGTGACGCGGCGTTTGCCGGCGGGTGTCGTCGCGGCTCTCGGTACACCGATGGGGAAAGCCGCGATCATCGGCCTGATGGTGGGCTTGTTCTCGGTGGGGCGCCCGTTCCCGGTGTTTCGTGATTTCCTGGTCTATGCGGTGGAGGCCGGCAGCCCGTTGTATGCAGCGTCGGTGATGATGGTGCAGGGACTGGGACAGGTCGCGGTGATGGTGGCGCTGTTTGCGTTGCTGGTGTGGTTGGGGGGGCGGCGGCTGATGGCGTGGTCGATGCGTAATCCACACAAGCCGGTGCTGTTGAGTGCGCTGGCGCTGATCGCCGGTGGAAGTTTCTTTGTATTTTATTGGGGGCTGGCGTTTGCCTTCGATGTGGGGCGCTGGGGGTTCAAGCTGGGCTGGTATTAGCCCGAGTTCCGCCGCCCGCGCGCGGGCGTAGATCTTCGGCGGGGGCGCCATCGGCGGGCCGTAGGCGCCCGAACCCGCCTGCGGACGAGCCGGTAAGTCGTGTTCCGACGCGCTGTAAATACGTCCGTGTACGCTCG